>CAKSDA010000082.1 GCA_934444895.1 uncultured Eubacteriales bacterium
CACCTAGAAGATACTCCTGCCTGTCCAATTTTTTTGTAGTATTTTGACTGTTTATATATACTGTAAATTCGCTTACATCCTTTAATTCGGATGTTTGCACCTCGCTCACTGTCTTGCCTGAACTTGTATTGCCGGTTTTATTTTTATTTTCCATTGCAAGAAGCGGCATTAAAAGGAATGCCAGCAGCAAAATTATTGTGATAATTAAATATACATTCTTCACTTTTTTATCCTCCGTGCTTTTCGGCTTTTTTAAATAATATGCCGATTTTTCAAATTGTATACCGAAAGACAAATAAAGAAATATATATAGAATGTTCAAACGGCTCAGGCTGACGCCCCCACAAATATTACAAGACTAAAAGTGCTGAAACATCATTGTTTTTATGGTTGAATTATACCGGTTTGTCCGGACTTCTTACAGTAGAACAGAAAAGCGTTCCCTGCAAGCCTTACCGGGCATGCAAAGAACGCTTTATTTTTAACTTTATTTATAATTTTATTTTTAATTTAACTATATAATTGCATTAGTTGTCGTATCCGTTGGGATTATTTTTTTGCCATCTCCAACTGTCCTCGCACATTTTCTCAATTGAATATTTAGCTTTCCAGTTAAGAAGCCTTTCCGCTTTTTCAGCATTTGCATAAACCTCGTCAGGATCGCCCGGGCGTCTTGGATCTATAACAAACGGAATTTTTACGCCTGAAGCCTTTTCAAATGCATCTTTAAGCTGTAAAACACTGGTTCCGTTGCCGGTTCCCAAATTAATCGCTTCGCATCCATTGGTACCGCAAACCCAGTTTACCGCCTTTACATGGCCCTCAGCCAGATCAACAACATGAATATAGTCACGAACGCCTGTACCGTCAACGGTATCATAATCGTTGCCGAAAACATGGAGTTTTTCAAGCTTACCTACGGCAACCTGAGAAATGTAGGGCATGAGATTATTAGGTATTCCTTTTGGATCCTCACCGATTGTTCCGCTTTCATGCGCTCCGATAGGATTAAAGTATCTAAGTAAAGCAATACTCCAGCTGTTATCACTTGCTGAAAGATCTCTTAAAATTTCTTCAATAAACAATTTTGTGCGTCCGTAAGGATTTATAGCACCTATCGGCATTTCTTCGGTAAGAGGCATTGTTTTTGTAAATCCGTAAACAGTTGCCGAACTGGAAAAAACCAACTTTTTAACATTGAATTCGCGCATAACATTACACAAAACCAATGTGCTTATAAGATTATTATCATAATATTCAAGCGGCTTTGCAACAGATTCTCCAACAGCTTTAAGACCGGCAAAATGAATTACGGCCTCAATTTCATTTTCCTTAAAAATGTTTTTAAGAGCCGCTTCGTCTCTTATATCACAGTTATAATATTTAATACTTTTACCTACGATTTTTTCAACCCTGCTTAACGACTCTTCCTTACTGTTGCAAAAGTTATCCGCAACAATAGGCTCCATGCCGGCATTTATTAAAGAGATTAATGTGTGGCTGCCTATATAACCTGCGCCGCCGGTCACCAAAACTTTCACTGCTTATTCCTCCCAAAAAAATTTATTGATAACTAAGCCTGTTATCAGCTTAGGGTAAAAATATGTGGATTTTTGCGGCATTTTTTCGCCGGAAAGTCCGACATCCGCAATTTGGGAAACTCTTGTAGGATTAAGGAAAAATGCACAATTGCAACCGTCGTCCACTTTTTTTACCGCGTCGTCAAAACTTCTGGTATAGCTTAAGTTCAACTGTTTAGCCATATTTTCCTTATCAATTTTAAGTATCCGCTCCAAAATCATGCTATGCAAAACCGAAACATCCAGTTTTTTAAGGGAATCTCCCGCTTGCGGCATGAAGGAATCCAAATTTAAATTTTCTTTCGGAGAAATCGCATAAAAGTTTTTATTACAATATAATCCAAAAGAAATTCTCCCGTTATTATACTCTTCTTTCATATGCTTTTCAAGAGATTTTTTATCTGTTTTCTTTGAAATTGTAAAGTTTTCTTTACAGCTTTCAATTAAAGCGTCTCCGTTAAAGTTTTCAATGGAGTGAACTATTCTGTGAGTGGGAAATACAACCAGACCGTCGCATTGCATGGGGACCAGCATCATCATTATGTAATCGCTTACTAAATTATCTTTTCCCAGCTTTGCCCTCATATAATCCCTGAATTTTATTCCGGTTTCATAGCGATGATGACCGTCTGCTATAAATAAAGTCTTATTTTTAAAATACTCGGTAATTTTTTCTGTATTATTTGTTATCCAAAGCTTGTGAGTAACTCCCTCACTATCTGAAAAATTATATATCGGATCCGACGCGGAACTTTTTTCGATTTCATCTGTAATTTTATTTTTATCGTCATCAAAAAGACAGTATATATTACTGAAGTTGCAACCGGTGGCGCACATTAAATGAAATCTGTCATCTTTTGCGGCAGAAAGGGTGTTTTCATGCGGTATAACAACCTTTTGTGAAAAGTCGGTCACCTTTACCCTCGCAATAATTCCCTTTAGCGTATACGGAGCATTATCAACAAAAAAATCTTCTTCGTAAATATAAAAGCTTTCTTTGTCTTCCCTTTTCATAATCCCGTTTTTAAGCCAGTCGGAAAGCGTATCTCCCGCTTGCTTATACACATCGTCTCCCTCTTTGGGCAATTCAAGTCTTATAATATTATACTTATTTTTCTGAATGAAACTTTTTCTTTCTTCCTCGCTGATAATATCATACGGAGGGCAAACCAAATCGCTTATATTACCTGCTTTCTCAGTAAATCTGACACCCTTAAAAGGCTTGATTTCCGCCAACAATATCACTCCAAACATTTATTTTAAATAATTTTACACTTGTTTTAATTATTAGTCAAGAAAAAACAATGATAAAATCACTTTAAACAGCCGAAGGGCTGTCAATTGGCACTACAAACAGCGCTGCTAAAAACTTTGAAAAGATTAAAAATATTACAAAAAATGCTCCGGCAAGCGGATTATTCTGCCTGCCGGAGTTAAAGCTGATTTAAATTTTGCTTTATAATTTTATATTCGCTTTTTTGTTAAATTATTCATTCATGTCAATAAGCGGATCGTCAACATCTTCGGTAACATCCAAGAATGAATCCTCCCCACCCTTGCCGAATACATAAATTGCAAACGACATTGACGGAATACTGTCCATAAAGTTGTTCTCTGCCGGTAAAATTTCAACATCCGACAGTATTTGTTTTGCATCCTCGTTTTGAACAACATACTTAGGATTATACTGATATCTCTTTATTGATGTTGTAACGCTCTTTTCCATATTGAGTTTAATGTTTTGAGCAGCTGATTTTGTATTTATAACCAAAACTGCGTATTTTCCGTCATCGCGCTGGGTGCAGCTTGCGTATACTCCTGAGCTTGTGCTGACGGTAGTTTCAAAGATTTTTCCGCCCTTGCGGCTGCCCAAAAGTCTTGCAAGAAGGCCAAATCCGTAATAGTTAACATAAGGAGTATAACCGCCTAAATACTGACCTCCGTTGCTTATATTGTAGTCATTGCGCGTGTTGTGAGAAATAAGTCTCGGTGCAAAGCCTGTTGCATGAACGCCGTCAATAAACTCGCCGCCGGTAGATGTATGATTCGGCCAAAGCTGATCGAACAGTGCCCAGCACATAATCCTTTCAAGGCCGTTATTCATGCCTGAAGCAACCGCAACCGCATTTTGAACCATTACATTTCCGTTTCTGTGATTTTCACGGCTTGTAAGATTAGGCGATGAGGATCCAAATTCATCTACCCAGAAATCCCCTGCGAAGTTATGCCTGTCAAGAACACTTCTGTATCCGCTATGGAATGAATCATAATAATCGGCATAGTATGTCTCGTCATCTATGTCATACTTAGTATTTCCGCTTGTACCCTTAGCATATTGATGTTGTGACAAAATATCAATAATTCCGTCATATTCAGGGTGGTTTTCAATATAGGTTAAGTAGTAATCAATCATAGTGCCGGTTCCGCTGCTGTTTCTCCAAACAAACTGGTTCGGTCCTACAATTTTATAATCGTTGCGTATACCTTTGCTCTCTAAAACATCGTTAAGGCCTTTAACCATTTCAATATAGGTATCTGCATATTCTCCCTGAGGTTTTGTTTCGGTCTCATAGCTCGGCTCTGTAAAGGGAAGCAGGTATTCACTGTTGTAAATTCCTCTTTGTCTGAGCGCAAGAAGCAGCTGCGATGCCCATTCGCCGTAGCGGCGGGAAGCCTTTTGAATTCTGGTGGGATTTGTAAGGTCGGCAGACTCGCCGTAAATATCCGAACCATCGCCGTAGAGATATGAAGCTCCGCATAAAATATCATTTGCGCTTGAGCTGTCAAAATCATTCTGGTAGAAGGTAATGTACCATCCTACATTCCAAATAATGCTTATATCGCGCTTAGCAAGTTCTTTTGCCCATTTATAAACCGCCTGCATGTTTTCGCTGTCCCAATCCCATGAATTGGTCTGGCTGTTCCATGCATACTGAGACGGGATCATACTGCGAACACTTGCGATTCCGGACTCTTTAAGCCTATCCATTTCGGTTGCTATTTGCATACCGTTATAGGCTCTGCCGTAGTCATCATTCATAAACGCAAAGCAATGATAAACAGTTGCGTTCATACCCAAAAAGCTTGTGCTAAGCGGTGCCGAATTATTTTTCACTGTTATGCTGGTGTCAACATAGGTGTCGGTATTTATGAAATGTGTATACAGAAAATCTCTGACGGCCTTTGTTTCGGCAAAGCTTCCGTCGCTCTTTTTGGCATTGTATGCAATTTTAGCAACACCCACAACCGAGGCTTCTGTAATATCTCCGTAGTATATTCCCTGCGTACCGCTTCCGTTTTCCAAAATTGCATATGGTCTTATGCAATAATTTGAATTCAGGTATCTGTCGTTTATTCCGATCAATACACCGGTAAAAACTATACTCTTTTCTTCTGTGGTGAATACATGATCTATACTGTCATCAATGCTATAGGCAACACCCTTACGGCCAACAACACCGTTAGTGGTATTTTGATCCTTATCCACAATAAGCTCTTTTCCGCCGACTAAATCTTTACGAATTGCTATAGTTCCGTATTCAACTGCGCGGAGTCCGTATTCGTTACCGCTGCAAAGGAATTTTTTACTGATTGCGGTTTTAGATCTGAGACCCTGAGTGTTGTCATCGTCAACTCTTATAGAATGTCCGCGATATTCAAACAGGTCGTTTAAAATAACCGAATCGGTTTTAGTGGCTGTTACTTTATAGTTATCGATATATATAGTAGAAGCCGCATTAAGCATTAATGAAAGACAAGCAGTTGTATCCTTTTCGGCGGTATAGGTTATTGTAACAACAAAGTTTTCGCCTTTTCCGATTACATTGCTTGTATTATCCTTTTTGCTTGTACAGGAATTATAATTGTAAATATTGAAACTTTTTATTCTGGTTCCGCTTACCGTTTCAAATGTTCCGTAAGCGTTTACAAGCTCCGGATTTGAAGTTGTGGGAGCATTATAAATTAAATTATTATGCTTTCCGTTTTCTGTTACCGCAAAATCAAAATATGCCGTAGAGTCATAATCCTTAAGATTTACCATAAAGCTGAATTTATAGGTAAAACCTTTCTTTACGGCGACAGGAGCGGCGTATACGTTTTTAAAGGTTTCGGTTGATGTGATTTTTCCGCAATAGTTTCCGGACATTGTAACATCGCTGCTTGGTGTAATTGAAATGCTTTGGGCTGTAGGATTCCAGCCGGTAGCGCTTCCGTTTTCAAAATTACCGTATACAAATCCGTTATTTACAGCGCTTGCACATTCCTCAATACTGAAGTTATCAATATATAAATGGCTGTCTGTTCCGGTATTAAAATTATACAGGAGCGAGAATTTAACATCCCTGTCGTTATCGGTCACAAAGTCAATTTCCGCCGTTTTCCAATCTCCGTTTGAACAGGATCCGTTAGACTCGTTAAACTGTTTTAATGAATAATAGGTTCCTTTATTTATATTTGATAAAGAATCTACCTCAAAGTTCTGCGGTATTACCGCTATATTTTTAAGAAAAGCGGCATTTTCTGAAGTATAGTCTTCAAGCAAATATTTAAAGGTTATTTTATAACCGGTAAATATCTTAAGTCCGGTAATATTTCTGTAAATTGCGTTATGTTGTGATGATATGCAAAGAGATTTTTCCCCTGAATATGCCTTATCTGCCGTAATTGCGGCGCCCAGCCATTCACCGGTTGAGGTGCTGAACCAGCCCTCAGGCAAATCTTCGTTTTTCATATCTGTTCCGGCGGCGTATTTTTCAAAGGTTCCGTCGTCAGTATCATTATTCTTTAAAAAGTTGTAATTGTAAGCTACAGCGGCATATTTATCCACTTCGGCTGCATCTTCAAGTTCAAGGGTTGTATTTGTGGATACATCGATATCTTTATACTGCCATGCCCTGAAATGAACTCCCGGGAGCAGAGTATCGTTCGCCACTAAATCTATGGTATTTTTTTCGGTATTACCGTTTACGGTTACAGGGCAAATATTGCTTTCACTGTATGGGACACACTCGCTGATTTTATAAAGTCCCATACTGTCAATATACATACTGTCAGTTTTTGAAGAATAGCAGAAAAATGCTTTAACTGAAGTTTCGCTGCCGGTATTAAATACTACCTGCTTTGTAATCCATTTTCCCTGTCCTGTTGCGTATATTGAATTGCGTCCCAATATTCCGGTTGAATCCGACGCTCCGCCGTTATGCTTGGGAGTTGCGCTGCCGGCATAAATGCAGGCTTCGTCCATTCGGTTGGTGTTTTCTTCGGAATATGTATCCATATAATAGCTGAACACCAGTACATAATCTGTATTCTGCGAAAGACCGCTTACGGTTCTGTAAAATCCGTTATATCTTGAGTTTGATTTTAAGGATTTTTGGCCCGCTTCCGCCTTATCGGTTGAAACGGTGATGGCCGGCCAATCGGTATTATCCGATGTTGCCGCATACCAC
>CAKSDA010000083.1 GCA_934444895.1 uncultured Eubacteriales bacterium
GCCATATAACAAAAGGCATAATAAAACTCCATTATAATTAATCTAATTATAATGGAAATTTGCTATATTGTCAAATATTCAATTAAGTGTTGGCTAGATAGAGACGAACTGTCATATAAACGGCAATTTAGTCCTATCGAGTGTAACACAAGAAGTAAAAAACAAAAGCGCCTGTGCATATGGCACAGGCGCTTATTGAAAATTAAAGTTTTTCGATAGCTGATTTTAAATTGTTAAGCTGATCTGCAAGCTCTTTAGGAAGCTTGTCACCGAATTTTTTGTAATGTTCGGTAATTTCATTTACTTCATTTGCCCAGGCTTCTTTATCAACCTTCAGAATTGATTTAAGGGTTTCAATATCAAAGTCAAGATCTGTAAGATCAATATCTTCAGGATGCGGGAGATAACCGATTGCGGTTTCCTCAGCACCAACCTTGCCCTCGCAGCGGTCGATAATCCAGTTAAGAACTCTCATATTATCGCCAAATCCAGGCCAAATGAAGTGACCTTCGTCATCAAGACGGAACCAGTTAACATTGAATATCTTAGGCGCCTTGTCCCCAAGCTTTTTGCCCATATCAAGCCAATGACGGAAATAATCGCCCATGTTGTATCCGCAGAAGGGGAGCATAGCCATAGGATCGCGACGAACAACGCCGACTGCGCCTGAAGCGGCTGCAGTTGTTTCGGAAGCCATTGTTGAACCTACAAACACGCCGTTTTCCCAGTTCTTTGACTGGTAAACCAGCGGAGCAATTTTAGCTCTGCGTCCGCCGAAAATAATTGCGGAAATCGGAACGCCTGTCGGACTTTCAAATTCAGAAGAAATGCAGGGGCAATTCTTTGCCGGAGCTGTAAATCTGCTGTTGGGATGAGCGCCCTTTTCGGTAGAGGTTTTGCCGTTCCACGGATTGCCTTTCCAGTCAATTGCATTTTCCGGAGGATTCTTATCAAGACCTTCCCACCAAACGGTGTTGTTGTCTTTATTATAAGCAACATTTGTGAAGATTGTGCCCTGCTTTGTGGAAGCAAGAGCATTGTAATTTGATTTTTCGTTGGTTCCCGGAGCAACGCCGAAGAAACCGTTTTCAGGGTTGATTGCCCAAAGTCTTCCGTCAGGACCTATACGCATCCAGGCAATATCATCGCCGACTGTCCAAATCTTATAACCTTTTTCCTTCAAGTATTTGGGAGGAATAAGCATTGCAAGGTTTGTTTTACCGCATGCAGACGGGAATGCTGCGGCAATATATTTAATTTCACCTTTAGGATTTTGTATACCGAGGATAAGCATGTGTTCTGCCATCCAGCCTTCGTTATAACCCTGATATGAAGCAATACGAAGAGCAAAGCACTTTTTGCCCAAAAGAACATTTCCGCCGTAAGCGGAGTTTACCGAGATAATTGTGTTGTCTTCAGGGAATTGGCAGATGTATCTCTTTTCCTCATCAATATCACATGAGCAGTGCAAACCACGAACCCAGTCATTACTGTCGCCCAAAGCGTCAAAAACCTTAAGTCCAACACGGGTCATTATTGCCATGTTAAGAACTACATAGATTGAATCGGTGATTTCTATACCGATTTTTGCAAGAGGAGAGCCTATCGGTCCCATTGAGAATGGAATGATATACATTGTGCGGCCCTTATAGCTGTTTCTTGCAATATCATAAAGCATTTCATAAGCTTTTGAAGGTTCCATCCAGTTGTTTGTTGGGCCTGCATTTTCTTCTGTTTTAGCGCAAATAAAGGTCCTGCCTTCAACCCTGGCAACATCGTTAACTTTTGTTCTGTGAAGATAACAGTCAGGAAGCAGTTCCTCATTTAACTTTGTAAGTTCTCCCGAAGCAACGGCCTTTTTGCGTAATGTTTCAAGTTGTTCCTCGCTGCCGTCAATAACCATTACATCGTCAGGTGATACCAGCGATTTCATTTCATCGATCCAGGAAAGAACAGATTTGTTTGTGGTCATATATAACACTCCTTAGGATAAAAAATTCGCCTTATATATTATAAGTTATTACAATAATAAAATCAAGCCAATTGTATAAAATTTAACAATCTTCTAACATTTTTGCAAATTATTTAAAATTCTTCAAATAAAATCTGTGCATTTTTAAAGGTATAAAGTTTTCACATTTTTACTGACCGAACAAGTGCAACACAAGAACGATAAAATCAAAAATTTATAAAACTAAATGTTTTACTGACTATAAAAAAATCGTCTGCCGAACCGACAGACGATTTTGCAAAGTGTTTAATTATTCGGCTTTTACATCACTTTTATCACTTTTGCGTGAGAGGAGAAGATTTACTATTATTCCGATGATAAGAGCACAAGCAATTTCGGTTATTGTGATCTGACCGATTTTAAGAGCCATACCGCCGATACCGGTGATAAGAATTGCAGATACTACAAAGAGGTTCTTGTTTTCGCCGAGATCAACATTTTGAATCATTTTAAGACCGCTTACTGCTATGAATCCGTAAAGTGTTATGCAAACGCCTCCCATTACACATGAGGGAATTGTTGCAAGAAATGTTACGAAGGGTGCAAAGAATGAGAACAAGATAGCCATACATGCAGTGGTAAGTATTGTAACAACCGAAGCATTTCCGGTGATAGCTACGCAACCGATTGATTCGCCGTATGTAGTGTTGGGACAGCCACCGAATATAGCTCCTACCATAGAACCTACACCGTCACCAAGAAGGGTTCTGTGCAGGCCCGGATCTTCAAGAAGTTCGGTTCCGATTATTGAAGAAAGATTTTTGTGGTCTGCGATGTGTTCGGCAAATACTACGAATGCTACGGGAACATACGCTACAGCAACGGTAGCAATGTATTTTCCGTCTATCTGCTTTAATCCGTCAATTGCCTTTATAAATGTAAAGTCAGGATACCATTGCATGTTGTTAAACAGTGAAAAGTCAATGATTTTGAAAGTTTCGTTTCCGGTTGCAATTCCGATTACAGTGAAGATGGTTGCAACAACATATCCGGCAAGAATACCGATTATAAAAGGAACAAGCTTCATCATTTTTTTGCCGTATACCGAGCAGAGCATTACAACAAGCATTGTTACCATTGCACAGATAAATCCGAGCCAGCCCTTTGTGCCCATTTGATAAGCAGAATTTGCAGCGTCAAACTTAGCAAATTTTAAAGAGTCGCCTACTGCGTTGCCTGCAAGAGAAAGACCTATGATTGAAACTGTAGGTCCGATAACGACTGCCGGCATAAGTTTATCAATCCATTTAACTCCGGCAAATTTTACGGCAATTGCAATTATTACATATACAATGCCCGCAAAAAAAGCACCGATGATTATACCGGCGAACCCGGCTTCGGCTGATGCTGCGCCGGCAAATGCCGCAAACATTGAACCGAGAAATGCAAAAGAAGAACCGAGGAACACAGGACTTCTGAACTTTGTGAATAGCAGATATACAATTGTGCCGACACCGGCTCCGAACAGAGCAGCCGACTGTGACATGCCGTTACCGATAATTGACGGCACTGCGATTGTTGCGGCAAGAATTGCCAATAATTGCTGGAAAGCAAAAATAAGCATCTGGCCGAATTTCGGTTTGTCTTTGACGTTGTAAACTAGATTCATTTTCTTTTCCTCCATATCTTGCACACACAGGTACAAATTAATATATTAAAGCGGCATTACAACGGAAAAATCGCATTGCCGGTTTAATCAAATAAAAAATGCTGTGCACAAAGGTGCACAGCAAGATACTACAAATATAATCCACATATTGCGTGAAAAACATATTCTATACCTTACCGGCATCTCTGTACCGAATTTAAAGGAATTTTTACCGTAAAATATTTTAGCACATAATATTATATTTGTAAAGAACTTTTTAACAAAAAATAAATAAAATAATAAAATTATTTTCCAAGCCGCTCGCAATACTCTTCAAGCGTACATCCGAGAGCGTTTATTTTTTGTGCGTTTTCTTTGCCGACATAGCGGTAATGCCACGGCTCATATATTACATGAGTAATATTTTGCGCAGTTTTGGGATATCTTAAAATAAACCCGTATTCCGCAGCGTGAGCCTTCAACCATTTGAATTGGGTTGAGTTTTCAAAGGATTCTTCAACCGAGTTAAAATCAACTGCCAAACCGAGTTCGTGTTCGCTCGTTCCCGGATATGCCGAAACAGTTGCAGCTTTTGCACGGATTTCCGCGTCGGAGAGGGAAGGATACCTAGCCCTTTGTTTTTTAACTTGATTGTTGTAAAGAGTGGTCTGACGCGCACGGGTTCTGAATGCGGAGATTACAACTAATTTTACATTGTCCTTTGCGGCAGCCGCACACATTTGGTTTAAATATGAAACCGCTCTCGAATCAAATACCATACCTGCGTCCCTAGCGTATTTTGAATCAATTCTTTTGGTATTCACCGAATAATTTGCCGGCAAGGGATATTTATAGTTTGTAAGCTTTAATGTCCAGTCACCGGAATTATCGGCCTGAACCTGTTGCACCGACGATGAAGTCTTTGATGAAACCTTTTGGGAAGAATTGGCAGGCGCTTTGGATGATGAAGACTTATTGCTTGTTGCAGATGAGCTCAAAGCAGAACTTGAACCGGCTGCAGTGTCAGTTTCAGACGCCGACACTGCAGTATCCGAAACTGTAGTGCTTTCGGATGTTGAACTTAAAACGGATGAGACATTGTTTTTTGATTTTGACTTTTTTATAAGCAAAATTCCCAAAACAATGCAGAGAACCAAAAGTACTGCGGTTGAAGCGAATAAAATTTGAACAATTTTAATAAGTCTGTTAATTTCTTTTCTGGTATACGTCTGTTTCATTTTATTACACCTTTTATAATACCTTTTGTTATACCAATCTGTTATACAAATTCATTAATTAGTCTTATTATACCAATCTTACGCGGATAACTCCGTCAATCTTGCAAAGTTCCTGTTCGATATTTTGCTTTTCGTTGCTTGTAATATCAATTAAAGTATATGCAAAATCGCCTTTTGATTTGTTAAGCATATTTTCAATATTTGTATTATCTGCAGCAAGGGTTTTAGTAATTTGCGTTAACATATTAGGAATGTTTTTGTGCAGAACGCAAACCCTTGTATTTCCGCTGCGCGGCATGCTGATATTAGGAAGATTTACAGAATTTACGATATTGCCGTTTTCAATATAATCGGTAAGCTCGTTTGCGGCCATTTGCGCGCAATTATCTTCAGATTCCGGAGTAGAAGCACCGAGATGAGGAATTGTAATAACGCCCTCATGGCATAAAACTTCGTCATTCGGGAAATCCGTTACATATGTTGCAACCTTTCCGTTGTCAAGAGCCGCAAGGATATCTTCGCTGTTAACAAGTTCGCCGCGTGCAAAGTTAAGAATTCTCACTCCGTCGCGCATTGTATCAATTGCTTTTGCGTTAATGAATCCCTTAGTTTCGGCATTAAGAGGCAAGTGAAGAGTAATGTAATCGCAATTTTCAAATATTTCTTTTATATCAACTGCATGTATTGCATTGTGGGTTAAGTTCCAAGCAGCATTTACGGAAAGGAACGGATCATATCCGTAAACCTTCATTCCAAGATGGTCGGCAGCATTTGCAACCCTTACGCCAATGGCTCCGAGGCCTATAACGCCGAGAGTTTTTCCGCTGATTTCGGGACCGGCAAATGCGCTTTTGCCCTTTTCAACCATTTTGCCTACTTCTGCGCCGTTGCCCTTTAAAGTAGCGGACCATTCGATACCCTGAATAATTCTTCTCGATGAAATGAGAAGTCCCGCAATAACTAACTCTTTAACTGCGTTCGCATTTGCTCCCGGAGTGTTGAATACAACGATTCCGTTTTCGCTGCAACGGTCGATCGGAATATTGTTGGTACCGGCGCCTGCACGGGCTATTGCCAAAAGACTGTCCGGAAACTCTGTTTCATGTAAAGACGCAGAGCGTACAATTGCGCCTACCGGATTTTCAACATCGTCGCCGTAAGCATAACCTGTTTTATCGAAAACGCTTAAACCAACCTTGCTTATTTTGTTATAAGTCTTTATATTCTTCATAATATTCACCCTGTAATTATAAAAATAAATTAAATGTTATTTAAAAGATGCTAAATACTATTAATTAATGTTTTAAAATTATTATATTAAACGGAATAACTAAAATAGAACTGATAATACTTAAGTTAATTATATACTGTTAAATGTTGTTCTTTTCAAATTCTTTCATGAATTCTACAAGCTTTTCAACGCCTTCAATCGGCATTGCGTTGTATATAGAGGCTCTCATTCCGCCTACAGAGCGGTGACCTTTAATGTTAACAAAGCCTGCGTCTTTGGCTTCGGCTACGAATTTTGCGTCTAAATCAGCATCACCGGTAACAAACGGAACATTCATGAGTGAGCGGTCTTCAGGAACAACAGTGCCTTTAAATAATTTGCTGTTGTCCAAAAAGTCGTAAAGGATTTTTGCTTTTTTCTCATTATGAGCTTTAAGATTTTCCAAATTACCAAATGTGTTTTTAACCCATTTCATAACCTTGCCCGCAATGTATATTGTGTAGCAGGGGGGAGTATTGAACATTGAACCGTTGTCTGCATGTGTTTTATAATTAAACATTGTAGGAGTGATGTCCATAGCGTTTCCTATTAGATCTTCACGAACAATAACTATTGTAAGACCGGCAGGAGCAAGATTTTTCTGAGCGCCGGCATATAAAACGGCAAATTTGGAAACATCAATCGGTTCAGACATAATGCAGCTTGAAATATCGGCTACAAGCGGAACATCTCCCGTTTGGGGAAGAGTATGATATTTTGTACCGTAAATTGTGTTATTCATACAGATATGAACATAATCGGCATCAGGTCTTACATCTTCTTTTTTAACTTTGGGAATATATGAAAATGTTTTATCCTCGCTGGAGGCAATAGCCTTGCAATCACCGTAGCG
>CAKSDA010000084.1 GCA_934444895.1 uncultured Eubacteriales bacterium
AGGTAAGGACCTTCCCACAATCGTTTACAGCGTAAACGAAAAAACACTTGCAACAGATGATAAAATCATTTCTGCTGCTTCTTGCACAACAAACTGTCTTGCTCCTATGGCAAAGGCTCTTAATGATTTTGCTCCTATACAGAGCGGTATCATGACAACTGTTCACGCATTCACAGGCGACCAGATGGTTCTTGACGGTCCTCACAGAAAAGGCGATCTCCGTCGTGCCCGTGCAGCTGCAGTTAACATTGTTCCTAACTCAACAGGCGCTGCAAAGGCAATCGGTCTTGTTATTCCCGAACTCAACGGAAAGCTTATTGGTTCAGCTCAGCGTGTTCCGGTTCCCACAGGCTCAACAACAATTCTTGTTGCTGTTGTTAAGGGTAAGGACATCACTCCTGAAAAGATCAATGCTGCTATGAAAGCCGCTTCTTCCGATTCATTCGGTTACACCGAAGAACCCCTCGTTTCAAGCGATATTATCGGTATTACCTATGGTTCATTGTTTGACGCAACTCAGACAATGGTTACTAAGATTGACGACGATACCTATCAGGTACAGGTTGTTTCTTGGTATGATAACGAAAATTCTTACACCAGCCAGATGGTTAGAACAATTAAGTACTTCTCAGAGCTTGCTTAATTTATAATCCATAGCTTGTGTTATAAACAAAAATAAAGGTTGGGTTAGGTAATTATTTACCTGACCCAACCTTTTTATTCTTTATAATTTCAAAATAATCAGAATAAGGTGATAAAGTGATTTTTTGAAAGAACATTGCAGTCATCTCAGCCGTTTTCAAAATGGCTATACCTTTATTGCTTTGCCTGCATATCTATTTTAAAAATACGCTTCGCTGCAAATTTGCTTTAATACAATAAGATTTATTTAATTTCAGCTACGGTTACGCCGTCTTCACCTTCGCCGAAAACTCCGGGCCTGTAAGTTGCAACAGACGGATGATTTTTCAAATGAGCGCGCACAGCTTTTTTTAAAACTCCGGTTCCCTTGCCGTGAATTATAATAACCGTAGACGCACCGGACAAAACCGCCTCATCAATAAAGCGATCTACCTCCATAATTCCTTCATCCGAAGCAAATCCCCTTATATCAAGTTCCCTTTTTACTTCCCTTTGCATTTTGGATTTTAAACCTGAAACATTTCTGGTTTTGGGTTTGTTGCTTTTTGGCGATTTAATAATCGCCACATTCTGTCTTTCAACCTTTGTTCTTAATGAGCCTAAAACAACAAAAACATAGCCTTCTTTCTCATTTATCTGCTCAACTATTCCAGGTTTTGCAAAGCCCTTTACTCTTACACTGTCACCCACTGAAATTGGAGCGCTGCTTTCGGCTTCGCTGAATTCTTCTTTTTCTTTTGCAGAGTCGGTTTTAACCTCCATTTTCTCAATTGCCGACTTTGCAAGACGCCTTGCCTTTTCGGCCGAAAAGGAGCTGTTTTCCTTATTGAGTTTCTTTTTAATATCTTCTATTTCACCAAGCAGACTATTGGAAGCATTGCGTGAATACTCTATAATGTCATTTGCTTCTTTCCTTGCCGATTCAATAATTTTTTCTTTTTTCTTTTGCAAATTTGCATTTAAATCCGCAATTTCTTTTTTTTGCTTTAAAATTTCACTCTTTAAAATATTAATTTCAACTTTTTCTTTTTCCGCCTGAACCTTTGCCTCTTCAAGTTTTTTTACAACATCGTCAAATTCTTTATATTCACCCGAAACAAAATTACTTGCGGCTTCAACAAGACTTTCGTCAAGTCCCAGTTTTTTCGAAATTTCAAATGCGTTGGAGCGCCCCGGAATACCTATCAGCAGCCTATATGTTGGTTTTAAAGTTTCAATATCAAACTCGCAACATGCGTTTTCTGTATCCTTGTTCTCCATGGCAAATGTTTTAAGTTCAGGATAATGAGTCGTAGCTATTACCGTGCTTTTTCTTTTTATAAGCTCAGTTAGTATCGCAATGCTGAGCGCCGATCCCTCTATCGGATCGGTTCCGGAGCAAAGTTCATCAAAAAGTACAAGCGAATTATCCCCTGCGGCGCCCAATATGCTTATTATATTATTCATATGAGAGGAAAATGTTGAAAGTGATTGTTCAATACTCTGCTCGTCCCCTATATCGGCAAAAACACCGTCAAACACAGCGATTCTGCTGTTGTCACCGGCAGGTATCATAAGCCCGCAATATGCCATTAATGTTAAAAGCCCTACGGTTTTCATTGCGACGGTCTTACCTCCGGTATTAGGGCCTGTAATTATAAGCGCGCGATAGGCGGTTCCTATTTCAAGTGTTATAGGAACTACTTTTTTCATATCTATAAGCGGGTGCCTGGCATTTTTAAGCATAATAATTCCGTCGCAGTTAAGTTCCGGCACCGATGCCTTCATTGCATATGCAAGTTTTGCTTTTGCAAAGCAAAAATCAATTTCAACCAGTGCGTCATAAGAGCGCATAGCCGATTCTGCAAACTGTGCGGCCTCACCTGAAAGTTCAGAAAGAATTCTCTCAATTTCATTTTTTTCAGCCGCCTGAAGCTCTTTTATTTCGTTATTAATCTCAACAACGGACATCGGTTCAATAAAAAGGGTTGCGCCTGACGCAGAGGTATCATGGAGCAAACCGGGAATTTGAGCCTTGTATTCCGCCTTTACAGGCACAACATATCTTCCCTGCCGCATTGTAACAATTGCATCCTGCAAATACTGCGACTGCTTTGGATTTTTTACTATTTTATCAAGTCTCTCTTTGATGTTCAAAGAAGAATTTCGAAGTGTTCTTCTTATGTGCGATAATTTTTCGGAAGCATTATCCGACATTTCATCTTCGCTTTTTATTGCAAAAAATATTTTATCTTCAAAATACTTATTTGGCATTAAGACTTCAAAAAAACAGTCCAGAGCTGAAGAAAAGCCCTTGTTATTATCATGCCACTCTTTAACGCCGCGAATGACGCGGAACAGTTCACCGATGCTCAAAAGCGATCTCATGCTGAGGGTTGAGCCGGCAAGCGCGGAGGATAATTTTGAATTTACATTTTCTGCTCTTCCGAATGACGGAGCGCCGAATTTAGCTATGAGCTTATACGCGTCATCGGTTTGTTTTAAAAGCTCTCCAACTTTATTAGCGGAAAAAGACGGCAGCAGACTTTGACATTTTTCCTTTGTATCTTTCATTGAAGCATGGTTTGAAAGAAGCAAAAGAACCTTTTCAAGCTCAAGCGAGTTTATATGTTTTAAAATATCATATTTCATATGTTTTTCCCTATTTTATTGATCCGCAGCAGGATCAATACTTATTTTTTTATAAAACGACAATGTTTTAAAGTGATATTCGCTTTTATTTTCAACATATTTTTCGGTTATGTTTGACAGTGTTTTTAAATCCCTGTCCGGAATTTCAAAACTGTATATCCTATCAAAATCCGAATATATTATATGCCGCATTGCAGCAAGTACAGTATTATTTACCAAAATTCCGGGTGCATAATTTTTTTTGCATTTTTCACAAACCAAAACTCCCTCGTCCATTAAAAAATAATAGGGGGAATTTTTTTCATAGTCTCCGCACGCAGAGCAGGCAGAAAGATCCGGCATAAATCCCGCAAGCGAAATTGCTTTAAGTTCGGTGACTGCCTTAATTAACAATTCACTTTTTTTGCCGTTGGTAAGAAAATGCAGTGAATTTAAAATCAGGCGCAGATATTCGTTTTTTTCATTTTCTTCCGGAATAAGCCTTAACATTATTTCACATAAATACTGGGCAAGAGACAATCCGTTAAGATTGTACCTGAGTTCAAAAAACATTTCAATGGGGACCGATTCGGTAACTTTATATGTATCCCTGCTTTTGTACAAAGTGAAGTTTGCATAGCATAGCAAAGATGTTGACGCTGCATTTCGGCTTTTCAGTTTTCTTGCACCATCGGCAAAGGCTCGTATAATACCGTACTTTTCAGTAAGAATAACAAGAAGCTTGTCATTTTCCCCTATATGCGTTTCCTTTATTATCAGGCCTTTTGTTTGGTCTTTCATTTGAATTTATACACTCCAAAGGGATTTTTTTGCTCTGTACATAAGACAAATAAGCGCTTATTGAACCGGTCTTTAAAAAGTCGTTCCAGCTCTTTTCAACTTTCATTAAAGCCTCACCCTAAACAATTATTTAATAATAGTTTAATCCTGCGAGGCATAAGATATTAACGGAAAAATTATGAAAGAATTATGGAAAATAAGCCGGACTTAAGGAAGGTAGTATTTGGTGCGAATAATGCCGCAAGGCTGACAAAGCATTTGTAATTTAATCAAGCCCCAAACTGTGAATAATTCCGAGGTTGTTTCTCCAGCCCTCTTTAACCTTAATCCACAACTGCAAATTAACCTTGCAGCCGAAAAAGTCCTCAATGTCCTTTCTTGCAAGAGAACCTATTTTTTTGAGCATGCTGCCTTTTTTACCTATAATAATTCCCTTGTGACTGTCTTTTTCACAAAAAATTGTTGCTCCTACCTCTAAAATGGGCTCGCCGTCCTTATTGTCGCGCTCATAAAACTGTTCGATTTCAACCGCAGTTCCGTGCGGAATCTCCGCGTCAAGCAAGCACAGCATTTTTTCTCTTATAATTTCGGCAACGACTGTTTTATCCGGCTGATCGCTGACAGTGTTTTCATCAAAATAATGAGGCGACGGTTTTGCAAATTTTTTCAGTTCTTCCATAACAATTTCAATACCGTCGTTTTCCTTTGCGGATACCGGAACAACCGCTGCGAAATCATAACTTTTCATATATGCCGATATGATTTCAAACATTGCCTCTTTGTCTTTTAATAAATCGATTTTATTAACCACCAAAACAGCAGGTATTTTTCTTTTTGCAAATTGAGAGATAAGCTCGGTTTCCGCCGGCGGAAGATTTGCGGGATCAAATTTAAATTTTGTGACAGCCTCCACCACAAGCACGGCAACATCAACATCTGTAAGTCCGTTTTTTGCGGCATTGGCCATGCAGTCTCCCAATTTGTTTTTTGATTTATGAAATCCGGGTGTATCCACAAACACAAACTGATCTTCATTTTTTGTATAAACGCCCATAATTCTTGTCCTGGTAGTTTGCGGCTTATTTGATACTATTGCAACCTTTTGCCCAACTGCCGCATTTACAAAGGAGGATTTTCCGACATTAGGCCTTCCTACAACTGCTATAAAAACTGATTTTGTATTTCCCATTTAAACCTCTCAATTCATATATTATAACTTTTATGTAGCATCAGCATTATTATTCAAAAGCATATTACTAAACATCCGCTTCGCGTATAAGTCCGAGTTTTGCCAAAACATCTTCTTCTCTCTCCCTCATTCGCATTTGCTCTATGCCGCCGTTTACATGATCATATCCCAAAAGGTGCAGCATTGAATGTATTGTTAAAAATGCAATTTCTCTTTGAAGAGAATGATTGTATTCTTCAGCCTGTTTTACCGCATGCTCAACCGAAATTACTATATCGCCCAACATTTTGGCACCATTTTCAGGGTTTATATCATACACCCCGTTTCGCCCAGCGGAAACGACAAAACATCGGTTGATTTATCAATATTGCGGAACTTAGCGTTTAATTTTCTTATTTCTTCATCATCCACAAAGGTAACATTTACCTCTGCCGGAAGTTCAAAATTTTCGGTAATCAAAACTGCGCTGCATGCCCGTTTTACTAACATACGAAACCCTGTTGGCAGCTTCATACTGCTTTGCTTTTCAAAAATAATAACCTTAGTTTTTATCAACTCTAATTCCCTCTTTTAACATCTCTTTTTTCTGCGCGTTCATAAGCTTTAATAATTTCCATAACAAGCTTATGCCTTACAACATCCCGTCCGCTCAGTTTAACAATTGAAATTCCCTCAACCCCTTTTAGCACGGACAATATATCATTAAGACCGGATTTTTTCCCATCCGGTAAATCTATCTGGGTTATGTCACCGGTAACAACCGCCTTTGAATTATAACCCAAACGGGTCAAAAACATTTTCATCTGCTCGCGGCTGGTATTTTGTGCCTCATCCAAAATGATAAAACTGTCATCAAGGGTTCTTCCGCGCATGTATGCAAGCGGCGCTACCTCAATATCTCCTCTTTCCTGATATCTTGCAAAGGCCTCGGCGCCGAACATGTCAAAAAGTGCGTCGTACAAAGGTCTTAGATACGGGTCGACCTTTTGCTGCAAATCTCCCGGCAAAAAGCCAAGCTTTTCACCGGCCTCCACTGCGGGGCGCGTAAGTATAATTCTGCTCACCTGTTTTGCGCGAAAAGCTTTTACTGCCATTGCAACCGCAAGATATGTTTTTCCGGTTCCGGCAGGCCCGTAACCTATTGTTATTGTGCTTTTTTCTATTGAATCAAGATATTTTCTCTGCCCCAAAGTTTTAGGCTTAATCGGTTTCCCTTTTGATGTCACACATATACAGTCGGAATCCGCAATAAGGTTTACTTTATCATCGTTTCCGTCGTCAACAAGAGAAAAAATATAATGAAGGTTTTGCTCGGTAATTGTTTCACCTTTTTCAATAAGGGCTATAAGCCCGTTCACAGCTTTTTTGGCTAATGAAACATTTTCTTCATTACCGCAGATTTTTATTTCCCCGGAATGAGAAGAAATGCTGACATTGTACTTTTTTTCGATTTCTTTCGCATTTACATCCAGGTTTCCGAAAAGGCTGATAATATCCTCCGCTCGTTCTATATTAACGGACTGTTCCAAGTTTTAATTCCCCCAGTAAAATATAGGCAAACAGTGATAAATCCGAATCTGTTTTTTAAACGCCAATTTTTTCACATGGCGTTTGTTAAAATACTCGGTAATCCGCTAGGATTACCTGTGTTTTTGCCTCGCCCTGTAAAAAAT
>CAKSDA010000085.1 GCA_934444895.1 uncultured Eubacteriales bacterium
AAAGGCATTACCGACTGCAAAAGTCAGTAATGCCTTTTATAGTATTAAGATAATTGTACCTGCAAACCGATAGAACGCTTAGAATAAAGCCGCTTTACAGTTTGCTATCATTTTGCTATCAAATCGGGAAATTAAGAGCCTAAAGCCCAGTGTTTATGCGGATTTACGCCACTCTTGGTATTATTCCCACTCGATTGTGGCCGGAGGTTTACTGGTAATATCATACACTATGCGATTTACTCCCTTAACCTCATTCACTATTCTGCTGGAGGCCGCCTCTAAAACCTCATACGGAATTTTTGCCCAGTCGGCTGTCATGAAGTCGCTGGTTGTTACCGCTCTGAGCGCAACGGTATAATCGTATGTGCGGAAATCGCCCATTACGCCAACGCTCTTCATATCGGTAAGAACTGCAAAATATTGTCCCAGTTCTCTTTCCATTCCGGATGCTGCAACCTCTTCGCGGAATATTGCGTCTGCTTCTCTTAAAAGGTCGCACTTTTCCTTTGTAAGTTCTCCGATAATCCTAACTCCGAGCCCCGGACCCGGGAAGGGTTGTCTATACACCATTGCTTCCGGCATTCCCAGCTCTAAGCCAACCTTGCGCACCTCGTCCTTAAACAGATCTCTCAGAGGTTCTACAATTTCTTCAAAATCAACATGATCCGGTAATCCGCCCACATTGTGGTGGCTCTTTATAAGTGCTGCGTCGCCTACGCCGCTTTCGATTACATCCGGATATATTGTGCCCTGCACCAGGAAATCCACCTTTCCGATTTTCTTAGCTTCGGCTTCGAACACTCTTATAAATTCCTCGCCTATTATTTTGCGTTTTTTCTCCGGCTCGGTTACACCTGAAAGGCGGCTTAAAAATCTCTCCTCTGCGTCTACCGCAATAAGGTTAATATCGTATTTCCCCCTGAACAATTCTATTACCTGTTTACCTTCGTCCTTTCTTAAAAGGCCGTGGTCAACAAATATACATGTTAAATTTTTGCCTACTGCTTTGTGAAGCAGCAATGCGGCGACCGAACTGTCTACTCCGCCGGAAAGGGCGCACAACACCTTTTTATCGCCTATTTTTTCGCGCAAGGAATTTATGGTGCGCTGTGAGAAAGACGACATTGTCCATTCGCCCTTACAACCGCAAACATTATAGATAAAGTTTTTAAGCATTTCGCCTCCGCGCGGGGTATGCATTACCTCCGGATGGAACTGAACTGCATAAAGCCGTTTTGAAGGATTTTCCATAGCGGCAACAGGGCAGTCATTGGTCTTTGCGGTTATTTTAAATCCGAGCGGAACATGGGATATATAGTCGGTGTGGCTCATCCAGCATGTTGTGTTTCTTTCTATGTTTTTAAATATTAAAGATGACTCGTCGAGGGTTAAATTAATCCTTCCGTATTCGCTTTGTTTTGCCGCTTCTACGGTTCCGCCTAGCACATGAGTCATAAGCTGGGCACCGTAGCATATACCCAAAACAGGGATTCCTGCTTCAAAAAGTTTTTTATCGAAGAGCGCCGCTTCATCGCCGTATACGCTTTTGGGGCCGCCTGTGAGAATTATCCCTTTGTATCCTCCGTTTAAAACTGCCTCCAATCCTATGGTATAGGGACGCACCTCGGAGTATACATTGTTTTCTCTTACTCTGCGGGCAATTAACTGATTATACTGCCCTCCGAAATCCAACACCAATATTTTTTCCATTTTACACCTTCACACCTTTTTATTATAACGGATTAAATGCCTCGCTTTAGCGCGGTTATGTGCCACCTGCAAAAGACGCATTTTGTATTTATCCGTTTATTTACATTTTATATTTATATTTTTATTTCATATGTCTTCCTTTTCGTCTTTTAATAACCGATTTATTTTCCATATCGTCAGCATTTTTCTTTTTAATATCCTTGTAAAAAGAAAATATTATTATTCCTATTGCAACAACTGCAACAACAATAAGCACCCATATTAAAACTATTTCTATTATTGATGAAAAATCTATGCCGCTGCTTCCGGTTTTATTTTTTATATTAAGTCCCAGAAGAATTTTGCGCGCTGCGCTTGCCTTTTCGTCGTCCATTTTACCCGGATACATTACTGTAACGGAGTAAAAGTTGCCGTTTCGTATTGTTACATATTGTGCAGAGCAAAAATCTCCGCCGCTGTCCTTATCATTTTTTTGGATTTCAAACATTTTCATTCCGTTTATGGTAACGGTTTTATGTGCCAGGCTTTCGTCCTTAATTAATTCCTTTACTACCGATTCCAAAGATTTATCCGACAAATACGCAAGGTCCTGTACATCTTTTGAAAAATCGCTTTCCCATTTTTTTACTGATACCTGTGCCTTGCTTTCCTTATCGCTTGCAAACAGAATAATGTTGTTTGATTTAAGATAGCTTTTAAATGATGTTACCGAATACCCGAAATCCTCTATAATCTCCTTATTTTTCTTAGCGTTATCCGCATTCAGCATTGTATAACTGCCGGGAAGAGATATGGTTAGGTTTTCTTCCTTTATGGTAATTGAATTTTTTTCGGCCGCAGTTGTTATAAACGGACTTGCAAGAACCAGAGCGCAAACCAAAACAGATAAAAATCCTTTAATCTGTTTTTTTAACATTGTAATCACCCGCCCGTTAATTATTACCGTTTTGCTGTTTTGCCGCCGTTACTGTATTTTTCATAAGCATTGCTATTGTCATCGGTCCCACTCCGCCGGGAACCGGGGTTATATAGGAGCACTTGCCGGATACCGATTCAAAATCTACATCTCCGCATAGTTTTCCGTCTTTTCTATTCATTCCGACATCAATTACCACAGCGCCGTCCTTTACCATATCGGCGGTTAAAAATTCCGCCCTGCCCACTGCAACAACAATAATATCGGCCTTAGATGTTATATCCTTTATATTTTCGGTTTTTGAATGGCATATTGTAACCGTTGCGTTTTTATGGAGCAGCAACATTGCCATAGGTTTTCCTACTATGTTGGATCTTCCTATAACAACGCAGTTTTTGCCCTCAACCGAAATGTTTGATTTTTTTAAAAGCTGCATTACGCCTGCCGGAGTGCAGGGAAGGAAATCGAAATTCCCTATCATAATTTTGCCTACATTTACCGGATGAAATGCATCGACATCCTTTAAAGGAGAGAGCCGGTTTATTACCTGTTTCTCATCCATGTGCTTCGGCAATGGGAGCTGGCACAAAATTCCGTTTATATCGCTTCTTTTATTAAGCTCGTCTATAAGGCTCAGCAGCGATTCCATACTTGTGTCCTCAGGCAGGGTATACTCCTCAGAATATATTCCGAGATCTTCGCAGGCTTTCTTCTTATTATTAACATAAACGCGTGACGCCGGGTCGTTTCCCACCAAAATTACCGCAAGCCCAACGCGCACTCCTTTTTTGGAAAGGGCGTCCACTTCCTCTTTAATTTCAGCCTTTGTTACCGCGGCAATCTTTTTTCCGTCAATTATCTGCATCCTTTTCGCTCCCCGTTTTTGTTTCTGATTTATTTAAAACATCTGCTTTTGTCGCTTTTGTTCGCTTTTTTATTATTCGCTTATATCTGATTCGTTTTTATCTGATTTGTTTTTATCAAATTCGTTTGCATCGGTTCCGTTTTTATCGGATATATTTTCATTTTCTTCGCATTTTTCTTCGACTGCACAGGAGGATTCGTAAGGCTCTGCAAAGTCAGCTTTTTCGCTTTCATTTGCAAACTGAGGCACATAATCTTCGCTGTTTTCGGCCTTGAATTTTTTATTAAACACTATGATAAGCACAAGGCAGGAAACACATAAAACGGCCGAGAGCAGGCTTGAAACCCTAAGGCTACCTATCATCAGGCTGTCTGTTCTAAGCAGTTCGATAAAGGTGCGTTCAAAACCGTACCACACCCCGTAATACAATGCAATTTGCCCTTTATATTTGCGCTTTTTGCTTAGATGATTCAAAAGGAAAAATCCGGCTATGCACCATATTGACTCATACAAAAAGCAAGGGTGCACCAGAGCGTCGCTTCCGGTTTCAAGCTGAATTAGATTGCCGGTCATTCCGAACCATGTGCTTCCGGTAGCAGTTCCGTAGGCTTCCTGATTAAAGAAGTTGCCCCATCTTCCTATACCTTGTCCGAGCAAAAAACCTATTGATGTAATATCCAAAGCTGCCAAAAGAGAAAATTTGTATATTCTCTGCATAATAAATATTGCGGCAACAGCCCCTATAACTCCACCGTATATTGCAAGCCCTGAAAAGCCGTGACCTCCGCTGAAATCGAAAAAATTCTTAAAGGATGAGCCACCTGACGGATCGAAGATTATGTAGTATGATCTTGCCGCAAGAATACTTACCGGCAAAACCACAATAAAAGAATTAAAAATATGATCCGGATTCATTCCCAGCCTGTCCCCGTTTTTCATTCCGTAATAAAGTGCCGAAAATACTCCAAAGGCAATAATTATTCCATACCAATAGACGCTCCAACCGCCGAAAATATTGAGATGAAACGCTACCCTGCTTATTTTAAAGGTCATTTTAAATATTGTAACGGTATCCATATGACTTCCTCCCTTTTTACGGTTTTTAAATATCCGAAGTCTGCCGAAAATACGGCATTATGAGGCGTGTGGGGTCAATTATCAACAGACTAGACTCTTAATCGTCGGACCTGCACAAAACAGTAATCTCTAGGCATTTTTAGGCTTGTCGTATTTAATGCCTATTTTCTTTTAGGTACAAGCTCAGATAAAACCGCGTTTTCGTGTCTGAAAACATCAAGACATTTCATCACATCTTCAGGTCTTATACTTTTAATGCAATCAAAATGCGAAAACAGATCATAACCCAAAACTGCCGCGTCACAAAACATTGAACATACGCTTTCGGCCGCGTCAAATTGTCTAAGGCCTCTTCCGTACATTTCTCTTCTTATGGCTTCAAAGAGTTTTTCGTCCAGACCGTTTGATTTAAATTTTTGAACCTTTTTTAAAATTAATTCCAGAACTCTTGCGGAATTTTCCGATTCTCCGCTTAAAAGCGGCAGCGCAAAGCCTCTTCCGTTAAAGTATTCCATTGAAAAGGATTCGTTTATAAGATTTTCTTCCAAAAGTTCTTTATAAAGTTCCGAAGCCGTTCCGAACAGCATTTTCATTAAGATTTCCATTGCAACCATGTGCCCTGTGCTTATCGGCGATTCACCGGGCGTTTCTTTGAATCCTATGCAGAACATGGGGTTTGCAACATCAAACTGCTCCGAAACACGATTCTTTACAACGGTATCCGGTTCTTCTTTGAAGACCGTCTTTGTTTTAAGCTTATTGCCGTTTACTTTTAAATTTTCATCTATGAAATCCAAAACTTCTTCACAGTCAAAATCGCCGCTGATTACAAGAAACATATTTGAAAGATCATAAAATCTGTCATAGCAACTGTACAAAAGCTTATCGGTGATTTTTGAAATAGACTCGGTCGTTCCGGCAATATCAATCTTTACCGGATTATTGTAAAACATTCCTTCAAGCATGTTAAACATAACCCTCCACGAAGGAAGATCATCATACATTTTTATTTCCTGACCTATTATGCCCTGCTCTTTTTGCACTGTTTTTTCGGTAAAATATGGCGATCTTACAAAGTCAAGCAATATTTCTAAATTGTCATAAAATTTATTTGAACAGGAAAATAAATAGCAGGTGCGGTCAAATGAGGTATACGCATTTGCATATGCCCCGGTTTTTGAATAGCGCTCGAATGCATCGCCGTCCTCGCTTTCAAAAAGCTTATGCTCTAAAAAATGGGCAATGCCCTCCGGCAGATCCACCACGGTTTTGTTTTCATTTATATACGAATTATCTACAGATCCGTATCTGGTGCCGAAAATTGCATAGCTGGAGCTAAAACCTTTCATGGGATACAAATATATGTCAAGGCCGGATTTATGCTGACCTATAATGTAGGATTTATTAATAAGTTCGCTTGTTATTTTACTTGTTACCATAAGCATTTTCTCCGTTTATATTCTTGATTTCAAAAGAAGTTTTGATGATTATTGCTAACGCGGCATGATTTTATATACAGTATCAAGGCTGTAAGAATTTGCCGCTTTTATAATGTCCTCTCTTGTTACTCCGCTTATAAATTCATTATATTCTTCCGGAGTAATCAAATCCGCCTCTGCCGTTTTTGAACTGTACCAGGAATCTATTGCTGCCTGGCTGTCATTTATGCAAATAAGCGAATCTTTTATGCTTCTTTTTGATGAATTCAGTTCTTCGTCGGTGAAATCGCCTGATTTTAATCTTTCAAGCTGATTTAATATTTCTTCTTCCGCCTTTTGTGCGTTTTGCGTTTCAATGCCGCAGTCAACCAACATATAGCCCTTTGTTCGGTTGGCTCTGGCTGCACAATAATAACAAAGACTCATTTTTTCCCTTACATTAACAAAAAGTTTTGAATATGGTCCTCCGCCGAACAGGTCGGCAAAAACCGCAAGATAGGCAGTTTCTCTGTCCGTTCCGGTAATATCGGTACAAAATCCCATTACCATTTTACCCTGGGTTATATCCATTTTTTCGCATATGCGTTTAACCTCCGGGGCCGGAGTTTTTAGTTTTGTTGGTTTTATGCTTACCGGTTGCCTTTGATATTTTGAAATTTTTTCTTTAAACATTTCAAAAAGCGCCGTAGGCAACTCTTTTCCTACAACCTGAATACGAATTTCAGCCGACGCCAACAGGTCTTTCCATGTATCATAAAGATCCTTTGCCGT
>CAKSDA010000086.1 GCA_934444895.1 uncultured Eubacteriales bacterium
GTCATAGACATAGTCCTCAAGATTTGAAAGATCCTCATCTACTGCGTCAATCTGCTCGCAAAGCTCTGCACAACCGTCTTCAAGATCCTCTACCGTAAGAGCCATATCTTCCAAAAGTTCAATAATATTTTTAAGGATCTTACTGTTTTTATTTTTTTCATCAAGCTCTAAGCCCTCTGCCAAACCTTTAATATAAGAAACTTTTTCTGATATTGTCATAAAAAACACTCCCTTTTATTTATTATAACTCATTTTTAAAAAGTATTAAACAACAATTTCGCCAAATGCACAAAGCGTACGCAACATTTGCGGCGTAGTAATTTTAAGGTTTAATACTGAATTTATTATAAATACAATCCGTCCGAATTATGCACGCTCCATATATTCACCGGTTCTGGTGTCTATACGGATAACATCGCCCTCGTTAATGAAAAGCGGAACACGGATTTCGGCTCCGGTCTCAAGAGTTGCAGGTTTTGTAGCGTTTGTGGCTGTATCTCCCTTAAATCCGGGATCGGTCTGGGTTACTGAAAGTTCTACGAAAGTAGGAGGCTCAATACCAAAAATTTTGCCTTTATATGAAAGGATTTTGCAAACCATGTTTTCTTTAACAAATTTGAAATTGTCGCCCAAATCGGCGCTGTTTACCGGAATAAGCTCATATGATTCAGGATCCATAAAATAGTAAAGATCTCCGTCATTATATGAATACTCCATTTCTTTGCGCTCAATATAAGCTGTAGGATACTTATCATTTGGATTGAATGTTCTTTCAACAACCGAACCGGCAATAACATTTCTTATCTTTGCTCTTACAAAAGCAGCGCCTTTTCCGGGTTTTACATGCTGAAATTCAATAATCTGATAGACATTTCCCTCCATCTCGAATGTTACGCCATTTCTGAAATCACCGGCACTTACCATAAATTTATACCTCCAAAGTATGTCCTAAAATTATTGTTTTTATTTTTTGTTATGATGCTTTAGCTCATAACATTCACACAAAGTCTTATGTAAATCACCATATTACAGTTTTTTGCCGTTTCACACCCTCAAAGCTTAAAATACAAAAATATTCCTTTGCTTTATCGGACGCGCCTTGCAAAAAAACTTCCGATTTACAGGCGCAAAACAGATTTGCCCCATATAGTGTGCAACAATTGCACTATAAAATTATAAGCGTTTTATCCGCTTTTGTCAAGTTAATACCGCCATTTTTTGTTACTGCTACCATATCCTCAATACGGACTCCGAATTTCCCCGGTATATATATTCCCGGCTCAACCGTTACTATGTTGCCGGATTTAAGACAAGCGGAATTATAGGGCCCCAGATTAGGTGATTCGTGTATTTCAAGTCCTACGCCGTGACCGGTGCTGTGAGTAAAGTATTCACCGTAGCCTGCCGCTTCAATAACACTCCGCGCCGCCTTGTCCGCCTCAATACACGAAACGCCTTCGCGTATTGCAAGAACGGCATTATTATTTGCCTTTAAAACAGTATTATATATATTTCGCATTTCGTCAGAAACACTGCCAACCGCAACCGTTCTTGTCATATCGCTGTGATATCCGCAGTATACCGCTCCAAAGTCCATGGTTACAAATTCACCGTCGGCAATTTTTTTATCGCCGGGAACACCATGAGGCAATGAGCTTTTTACTCCTGAGACAACAATGGTTTCAAATGATGTTTTTTCGCTTTTTAAAAGCTTCATTTCATATTCAAGCTCAGCGGCAATTTCATTTTCGGTTACTCCGCATTTAATTTTGCCAAGGGTTTTTTCCAATGCCCTTTCGGCGATTTCCTGAGCCTTCAAAATGCAGTCGGTTTCATATTTTGTTTTAAGCTCTCTGTACCCGCAAATGATTTTGTTTATTCTTTCCTCAGGTATTACCTTTACCTCAAAAAGCTTTTCAAACATTACAACATCATCTATTGTGTTTGAAGTTTCAACATATAAAGTTTTTATTCCCTCTAAAAACTTCTCACAATCTGATTTTATGCTGCGGAACAGTTCCACATTTATACCGTCTTTTACTCCTGAAGTAGCGGCCTCATAATATCTTCCATCTGTAAAAAGCACATTTTTATCTTTTCTTATGAAAAAATATCCTAAAGTAGAAGGAAATCCCGTGAGATAATGGCGTGAAACAGGGGTGTATATAAGTATAGCTTCATCATCTTTTATAATTCCGGTTAAATCCGAAAAAACGCCGCTCATAGCTCTGCCCCCCGGCACAGCGCCGACAAAGCAAGCCTGTAGCTTTCTGCGCCGAAGCCTGCAATTGTTCCCACACAAACCGGGCCTATAACAGATTTATGTCTGAATTCTTCCCTTGCCATAACATTTGACATATGGACCTCAACAAAAGGCTTATTTACCGAACTTATAGCATCCCTTATAGCATAGCTGTAATGTGTATAGGCACCGGCGTTTATTATACATGCGTCATACTCGGTCAAAACACTCTGTATTGCGGAAATAATCTCACCCTCGCAGTTTGATTGAAAGAAGCTGCATTCCGCACCTTTGCCCTTTGCATAATTCATAAGATCGTTGTTGATATCCTTTAGGGTTTGTGTTCCGTATGTTTCAGGCTCCCTTACCCCCAGCATATTAAGATTGGGACCGTTGATAACCAGTATTTTCATGTTACCTACACTCCTTTTGTAATCAAATCATAGTATTCTTTCATCTTTTTTGAATCCTCTGCCTGTGTTCCGGCTGATTCGCATATTAAAACCGGTGAAAGATTTTTCTTTGCAATAATTTCTATTACCGGTTCAAAATCAGGACCGTAAACAGTATCGGCAAAGGTTAAATGCCGTTTTTCGCCGCCTTCGGTATATTCTATTTTTGAAAAATGTGAATGGAACTCTTTAAGTCTTGATATTCCAAGTCTGTTTTCTATGCTTTCAAATATTTTTTCGAACTCTTCTTTTGAATTAAGTCCACCTCCGGTTCGGGCGTTTAAATGTCCGAAATCTATGCATGGCAAAATGCGTTCGTCAATTTCGCAAAGGGTCAGCACTTCATCAAGAGTTCCAAGCTGATTTATTTTTCCCATTGTTTCAGGGCATATTCTTATGTCACTGAGCCCTTCTGAGTCAAGAGCCGAAACTGCGAGCTTCATAGTATCGAGTGCCAAATCCAAAGCCTGTTCCCTTGAAATTTTACCGCACGACCCTGTATGCACGACTATTCGGCTTCCGCCCATATATTTTACGGCTTTTGCGCTTTCAATAATATATTTTACCGAATTAAGCCTTTTTTCCGGATCAACCGACGACATTGATATATAATACGGAGCATGCAGTGAGAAAGCAATATTCTTTTCAGCAGCAAGCCGTCCGAGCTCGGTTGCTTTTTCTTCGCCGATATTTACTCCTCTTCCGCACTGATATTCAAATGCGTCAAGACCCATTTTTTCAATATATTCAGGCACATCGAGTGATGATTTATATCCCATCTCTTTAAAGCTCAGGGAATTGCCTGCCGGTCCGAAGATCGCCGACATTTTTTAATCCTCCTTTAAAAATCCGATTCTATTTTTAAAAGTTTAAGCACTTTCCTTTCAAGATTTCTCTTAAAAACAAACCCCCTTGAAGTTTCAAGCTCAATAGGGCTTAGCAAAATTGTTTTGCACAAAGCCAAATGTCCGCCTAAAATATCCGTGAAAAGCTGGTCGCCCACAATGGCGGAATTTTTGAGTTTGCTTTTCGCCTTTATTGCTGCCGCAAAAAAGCCGAAAGGAAGCGGCTTTGCTCCGAGAGCAACAAATGGAAGATCCACCTTACAGGCAAAATTTTTAAGCCGTCCCGGCTTTGCATTTGAAAGGATTATTAATTTAATATCTGCCGACTGCATGCTTTTTATCCATTCAAAAAGTCCGTCAGCCGTTTTTTCGCCCTTGCGGATGCACATTGTATTGTCAACATCCAAAAATAATGTGTCAACGCCGATCTTTTTAAGCAGTTTCGGCGTTATATCCGTTATTGATTTTAACTTAACATGCGGTTTAAGCAGCATTGTTATCACCTAAAAATAAAAACGACCTGCAAGCAAGCCGTTTTAAGCAATTTATCCGAAATTTAGGACAAGACATCAGCGGAACTTACGCTTACGGGCAGCTTCCGACTTCTTTTTGCGCCTTACAGAGGGCTTTTCATAATGCTCTCTTTTGCGTACTTCCTGAATAACGCCGTCTTTAGCTGTCTGCCTTTTAAAACGCCTGAGTGCGTTATCAAGAGATTCATTTTCTTTAATCTTTACCTGACTCATTCTTGTTCCCTCCCTCCGCAATGATAGCAGGGGTAATATTCTAGATTAATATTATACTACATTTACCAAGGCTATGTCAAGACCTCATTTTATGTGTATAATTATTATACTAAATGTATAAAACATAACCCGGACAAACGGTACCGCGGTTTGCGTTTTGGGCTGGGCCGGCAAGAACCCAGGCACTTTTCAAAATATAAAACAAAGCCTGCCTTAGCGCAATGCAAAAGGCAGGCTTTGGACTCACCGGTTTATTTTATAACTTCTGCCAAATCAAAAATTTTAGCGGGAAGATCCGATTCCGGACAGGATAATGTGAATGTGTAGTTTGTGTTACTGTCCTCGGACGCAGCCGACAGTCTGTCAAAGAAATCTGCCAACATATCATAATCTCTTTCACCGAGCCTTAAGGTTGCGTCAACAAAAATATCTGTTACATCATGGTTTGAGGAATAAATTCCGCAAAGAAGAGCGTAAAGTTCATTATATCCGGAAATTCCGTATGCGTCTGCATCAATAAGTCTTGCCTTGTGTGTTATATTGTATGTTAAGGTATCACCCTTTTCAACACAGACAACATTACCCTTGCTTGATTCTGCCGTCTGATTAACCAAATCAATGAGTTTTTTTGTTTTTCCTGAACCTTTACTTCCGATAATAAGCTTAATCATATTAGCTCACTCCTTTTTATAGTTTAACCGCAAAAATGCGGGAACCGACAAAAATACTATTTAATTTTAAAATACTATTTACTCTGATTTCCAAGTCTTGCTTCGAGAGAGGCTTTTTCCGCTTCATAGCCCGGTTTTCCCAAAAGCGCAAACATGTTCTTTTTGTAACTTTCAACGCCCGGCTGATTGAACGGATTAACGCCAAGCAGATACCCGGAAATTGCACAAGCCTTTTCAAAAAAGTAAATAAGTTCTCCTAAATTCTCTTCATCCGCCTTGTCAACTGAAATAACAATATTGGGAACATTGCCGTCTGTATGTGCCAAAAGTGTTCCTTCAAATGCTTTTTCGTTAATATAAGACATCGTTTTACCGGCGAGGAAATTAAGCCCGTCGCCGTTTTCTGTTTCCTCTTTAATTTCAATATCCCTGCCGCAATCGCCTAAAGTTACAACGGTTTCAAACATCAGCCTGCGGCCGCTTTGAATGTATTGACCCATAGAATGTAAGTCGGTTGAGAAGGTAACCGAAGCCGGAAACAATCCCTTATTATCCTTGCCTTCGCTTTCGCCGAAAAGTTGCTTAAACCATTCTGCCATCATTGTAAATCTGGGTTCATATGATACAAGCAGTTCTATTTCTTTACCCTTAGCATAAAACGCGTTTCTTATAAGTGCATATTTATAGCAATCATTCTTTGAAAGATCTGCTACAGCATATTTTTCCGCAGCCTTTGCCGCTCCGCTCATAAGCTTATCAATGTCGGCTCCGCTTACAGCTATTGGAAGCAGGCCTACAGCGGTAAGAACCGAAAAGCGCCCGCCTACATCGTCAGGTATTACAAAGCTTTCATATCCGTTTTTGTCGGCAAGAGCTTTTAAGGTTCCCTTTGATTTATCGGTTGTGCAATATATTCTGCCGGCCGCCTCTTCTTTTCCGTAACGCTTTTCAAGATATTCACGAAAAACACGAAAAGCTATTGCCGGTTCGGTGGTTGTTCCGGATTTGGATATAACATTTACCGATACCCTTTTGCCCTCACATATCTCAAGCAGTTCCGAAAGAGCCGAGCCGCTTATACTGTTGCCTGAAAAATAGATTTCAGGAGCCCCGTCTTTTAAGGAATTGTGGTAGGGTGATCTCAAAAACTCAATCGCCGCTCTTGCGCCAAGGTAAGAGCCGCCTATGCCTATTACGATTAAAACATCGCTGTCGTTTCTTATTTTTTCGGCTGCTTTTTTAATGCGTGAAAATTCTTCCTTGTCATAATCCAAAGGAAGATTAACCCAACCTAAAAAGTCATTGCCCAGACCGGTTTTATTTTCAATAAGTTCATGCGCGGCTTTTGCCTTAAACCACGAACCCTCAATGTCATCCTCAAAAAGAAGATCCTTTATGTAACTGTCGTTTAATAAAATGCTCATTCTGCAACTTCCATTCATTAATTATCTGACTATATTGTACAATATACCGATTTCTTTTTCAAGATATATTTATTTGTTTTATAAAATATTTACAAAAACTACATCTTTTAATCATTATGATGACATGGCGCATGATAGTCGAAGCCGTAACAGGCTTCGACTATCATGCGTCTGGGGAAACATGGGTAATCAAACCTGCCCAAAGCAGTGATCTTTAGGCCTTTTTCAGGCTTGTCGTCTTTGCGAGGCGTCAGCCTTGCGGCATCCTCCGCGCCCAAAACTGCCTTAAATTTCATCCATTTTG
>CAKSDA010000087.1 GCA_934444895.1 uncultured Eubacteriales bacterium
AAGCCGATAAAACGCAGGAATACTGCCGTATTTCAAGTTTTGAGGCAATGTATTATTCAAAATTTTGTTTCGTAGGCGTGACAGGTTCAAGTACTGTAACACTAGGCTCTTGATCATCGAAACCTTGGCAGGTTCGACGATCAAGAGCCTAAAAATGAAATGACTTTGGAAGATCTAAAACCTTCTTCCCTGCAAAATATACCTTATCATCCTTAACGGTTATAATCTTTTCTTTTTTGCCTGTTATTGTATATGTCATTTCCGAATAGCATTTTGCCGACCCGAATCCGAGACACAAAACGCACGACACTATAATAGATGTCACCGAAAAAGACCGCAAAAACCATTTAAAACTACTTTTTTTAATAACAATTTCTCCTTTATAAATCCGAATCTGTTTTTGGGTTCTTGATAGTAGGGTCATTACACCGTTGAATTTAAAACCATGGCAAGAGCCTTGGCTACAAGCTCGGCGGAATATTTTGCTTCGCTTAAAGTATTAGCCTCTGTTCCACATTCTATAAGCATTGATCCCTGTGTAAGATTTAAATTATATCTTCTTGGAGTAAACAGTATCGGCCTTGCAAGCGAAGGATACATAACCTCCATGCTTTGCTGCAATTTTATTGCCAGTTTAAAATTTTCCTTCCAATTCGGAAAATTTACCACCGATTGATCCTCGCACCCTACAACCAACATAACCTGAGCTGCCTTTTTACCGTTTATCTCGCAAACTGCCGCCGTTTTTGCGCCGTTGTTTGCAGTTATGGAATCCCGGTGCAGATCAATCACCACTTTTATATCAGGATATTTGGCAAGGTATTTTTTTATGGTCGACGCCGCTCTGTTATAACTCCCGGTGTATTCAGGGTAATCATGCTTTTCAAAGGCATGGACGACCCCAAATCCGGCTTTTTCCAGATTTGATTTTAAAACCTCTCCTACAGATATTATATTCTCACTGTCGTTAGTACTTCTTGTTTTATCGCTTTCAACATAATAGCCTCTTTTTTCCTGCATATAACATTCCGTAGTATGGGTATGTACAATTAAAATTTGCGGCTTTTTGGATTTGTTAATCTTTAAAGACGGACCCTTTAACAGCTCTGCCTTAAGATCAACCGTTTTTGATGTAGTGTTTTTGATATGCACATTATTATAATAAAGGTTTGCTGCCGACATATCGAAAGTTTTCTCATTAATTTTTCCCTTCACTGTCTTTGGGTTAGCGGTTTGCGCGACCGCCGATTCTTCCTTTTTGTCGGTTTTAACTGTTGCGTTTTTACTGCTACTGTTTTTATCATCGGCGGCGCTACTTGCACTTTCTACATTCGCGGCAGAAGTTTCGGTTGCCTCGGACACAGGAAGCAGTATCACCATTCCGGCAAAATAAATTGATATTAAAGATAATATAAAAAATGAAAACCCGAAAAACAGTTTTCTCATCATTTTAAGACCTCCGTTAAGGCAAAACGCCGATATCGGCATGGATTTTAAATACCTCAGCCCGGCCGTACCGCTTATTTTACTAAACCACCGGCAAATGCATGTATTAAAAGTTTTGTGTCACAAATGCGGTCGGTTCGGCTTATTTCTGTTTGTCCGGGCAAGCAGAAATAAGCAAATATTACAAGGTACAGTCCGGGCGGACATTATATTAATTATTATGAAAATGACAATAACAATAGTATTAAATCTGATGAAGAAAACTGTTTTATTTTATAGCCCTTAATGCCCAGAAAACAAATTCGGATTTATAACTTTACCTATAGTTGGCTGTTTCAATACTGCGCCATATGCCTATTCCAGCATTTCATTTAAAATATCTTTTTTTATTCCCGGATTTACAGCCATATTAATACAACTTGCCACAAAACGCGAAGCTCTTTTTATAATAAGGTCTATTTCTCGCGGCGTTACTATCATTTTTCTGCCGTGCGGAGACGCCGATTGAGCCTTTTCTCCGGTAAGATTTTCAGCCAGAACATCGGCTTCAACAACTGTCGGAACGCCTATTGTTATAACCTTTGCACCAAGAGTTTTTTCGCTTATTTCCTTGCGTGCGTTCCCAACGCCGGCTCCCGGTTCAATACCGCTGTCAGACATTTGAACGGTACACCCCAGTCTATAGGTATTACGCGACGCAAGCGCGTCTACCACAATAACAGCGGAGGGCTTTATTCTATCGAAGATTCCTTTGATTATTTCAAATGATTCCACACCGGTCTGCCCCAAAACACCGGTTGTGATAACCGAAACGCTGTTTATATTTTCTTCTCCCGTTACCCTTTTAAGCTCATTTATAATATGCCTTGTTGCGAGCACTCCGGCTGCGGTTTCCGGTCCCAGAGCGTCCGGAGTAATCTCACTGTTTCCAAGCCCCACAACCATAACTGTTCCGTCTTTTTCAATGAAATTTTTTATTCGTTTTGATACAGTCAAAACTAAATCATCATTTTGTATGTTATCTGAAAATGCCGGCATTTCAATGGTTATATATTTGCCGATCGGTTTATGCAGCGCCTTTTCCCCGTCACTGTCAATAATGTCGATTTCTGTTATTTTTGCTTCGCCTTCGCTATATTCCTTGCACTTTACTCCCTTTGGTTCGGTTTTAAGCCCTTCCTTACATTCAAGTGCCAAATCGGTTCTGTACTGCATGCCATTTACCCCAATATCTTTGAATTTTTTGTTTTTTAAAACTATTTTTATGCTGCCTTTAAAATAATACTTTAAAGTATTATTTGTTTTAAAATAAAAAATATGCCGATTTCTTGCATTTAATATTTTAATGCGTTTTACATTGCAGCCGTAAAAGATCTGCTTTACAAATCCTTTAAAATGCTTTTTAATTTTAAAAAATAAAGTAATTATTTATCTGCAAAAAGTGCGATCTTGACAAAATATACAAACTATATTATTATATTATTAATTATATTTTTGAATAGGAGTTAATTTTAATGGACGATCCTGACCCTGCAAATGTATTTTTAAAACTACTTTTATTGCTTGCACTTATTCTTGTTAATGCTTTCTTTGCAATGAGCGAGATAGCAATAATTTCGCTTAATGATAACAAGATTAAAAAAATGGCGGAGGACGGAGACAAAAAAGCCATTAAGGTATTAAGGCTTATTGAAAATCCATCATCATTTTTGTCTACTATACAACTGGGCGTTACTCTTGCCGGATTTCTTACTTCGGCATCTGCTGCCGGTAATTTTTCCGAGCCGCTTGCAAAGGTAATTTCAAGCGCTGCCGGTATTTCTGCAAACAGCAGTGTTTACAATTTTATAAGCGGCCTTTCGATGGTCATTATCACCTTTATTATTTCATATTTTTCGTTGGTTTTGGGCGAACTTGCTCCGAAGCGCATTGCAATGCAAAAAAGCGAAAGCATTTCGTTTGCGGTAGTGGGCATTCTTCTTTTTATAAAATCGGTTACAAAGCCTTTTATAAAGGTACTTTCATTATCAACCAACCTTGTGGTTCGAATTTTGGGATTTGACCCCAATGCCAGCGAGGAAATTGTTACCGAAGAGGAAATTCGCATGCTTGTTGACGCAGGCGAAGAAAAGGGCGTTATTGAAGAAAGTCAAAAGGAAATGATTAATAACATTTTCGACTTTGACGATGTGCCTGTCACCGATGTTATGACCCACCGCACCGAAATAGAAGCGGTTGAAATTACTGACAAAATTGAAGATGTTGTTAAACTCGGATGCGAAAAAGGTTGTTCCAGAATACCTGTATATGAGGATGATCTTGATAATATAAAAGGTATTATTTATGTTAAAGATTTACTTCCATTGGTGGGAAAACCGGTTCCGTCCGGCAAAAAAATATCCCGCATAATGCGCGAGGCTAACTTTGTTCCGGAATCAAAGCGTTGCGGGGATCTTTTCACCGAAATGACCGAAAAGCATGTTCAAATGATGATTGTTTCAGACGAATATGGCGCCGTTTCCGGCCTTGTTACCATTGAAGATCTTTTGGAATCAATAGTTGGAAACATTCAGGATGAATATGACAACGAAGAAGAGGATGTAGTTCAGCTTAACGAAACAACCTTCAATTTCGACGGAATGGCAGATATTGAAGAGGTTGAACAGCGGCTTGATATAAAACTTCCTGAAGGTGAATATGACACTCTGGGCGGACTTATCATGTCAGAACTAGGAAGAATTCCAACAGAGGAAGAACATCCGGAAATTGAATGTTGCGGATACAAGTTTACGGTTGAAGAAATATCCGACCGGCGCATAGAACTTGTTAAGGCGGAAAAGCTTCCGGAGAATACTAAGACGGAGGAAATCAAGGATTAATTTTAAAAAGAATAAATTATTTTTATTCTTCAAGGTCCGGTTTAAACCGTCTTTTCGGTACATAATAAATGATGTAAAATCCGACCGACAGACGGCATGCAAGGTTGTATTATTATGAGAGTTACTTTAAATAAAGACGAAGAAATTGTAAAAACAGTTAAAGAGGGTCTTAAAAAAACCGGTGGTTACTGCCCGTGCCGCAGAGAAAGGACCGAGGATTTTAAATGCATGTGCAAGGAGTTCAGGGATCAAATTAAGGATCCTGATTTTGAAGGATATTGCCACTGCATGCTTTATTACAAAGAGAAATAGCGTTCGCTGGAGGGTTTAAAATGGCAGAAGTAACAATTACAAAGGAAAATTTTGAAAAAGAAGTTTTGCAAAACGACAAACCGGTACTTTTGGATTTTTGGGCAACATGGTGCGGACCCTGCAAAATGATTGCGCCTATCATATCCGAAATTGCCGAGGAATATGACGGACAGATTACTGTTGGCAAGGTTAATGTTGATGAGCAAGCCGAGCTTGCCGAAAACTACGGAATTTCAAGTATTCCTACTCTTATTATTTTTAAAAACGGCAAGGTTTTTAATACCTTAATAGGATACCATGAAAAGGAAGAAATAGTTAATCTGTTTTAGGCAGGCAAAGCGGTAAAGGCGGCAGGTTAAACCGCAATCGGTTTAGGCTATTGATAGCCTAACGATTAATAGCCTAATTAATTTTAATCACTTGCACTCAAAAAGACAAAAAAGCGTGCGGCTTTATAAAGCCGCACGCTTTTTAACATTTTTTATCTTGTAGGCCCAACGCCAAAAATCAGTTAAAAATCAGTGTTTGATTCTCTTATCCAACTTTGCCGCAAGATGATTTCCTATGCTTTGGAAGACCTGAACCATTAATACCAGTATAACGACAGCAAATATCATAACAAGATATTTATAGCGATAATAGCCGTAATTAATTGCTATTTTTCCAAGACCGCCGCCGCCTACGATTCCGCTCATTGCAGTATATCCCAAAATAGTGGTAATTGCTATTGTTGTATTTGTAATAAGGGACGGTATGCTTTCCGGTATCATAACCTTTAAAACTATCTGCATGGGAGAGGCGCCCATACTCTGCGCCATTTCAATGATGTTGGGATTGATCTCTCTCAGGCTTCCCTCAACCAGCCTTGCAATAAACGGGAAAGCCGCTATTACGAGGGGCACTATGCTGGCAACAGAGCCTACCGTTGTGCCGACAATAAGTCTTGTAAGGGGGAATACCATTATCATTAATATGAGAAACGGAACCGAACGCAGAATGTTTATTATAATATCAAGTATTTTCATAACAGGTTTGGGCAGCGGATAAACGCCGCCTTTTTCGCCCACTACTAAAATTACGCCGAGGGGAAGTCCCAAAACCATAGCGAAAAATGTTGAAAGTATTGTTATGTATGTTGTTTCCCAAAGTGCAATAGGCATATCTGTTTTAAGGATTTCCAAAGCCTCTTTGACTACATCGGAAGAAAATATATCCATTGTCTACTGCACCTCCTTAACAATAATATCGCTGTTATTTTCAAGATATTTTATTGCTCTTTCAACCGTTTCGTTGTCATCCGGCAGACCCAAAAGCATGTTTCCGTAAACCTTTTCGCCTATACATCTTGTAGAGGCATATAAAATATTTGCGGCGATTTTTTCATCTATTGCCATTTGGGTTATTACCGGTTCTCCGGCCGATGAGGAACCGTTGAATACAACCCTTATTGTTCTGATCCCTTTTCTGAGCGGAATGGTTCCTTTATCGGTTTCAGGGAAAACCAAATGCCTTGCGGCCTCGGATTTGGGATGTGAAAATACATCCGCAACATTTCCTTCTTCAACCACTTTACCGTCCTCCAAAATAGCTACCTTGTTGCAAATTTCTTCAACAACGCTCATTTGGTGGGTTATTACAATTACGGTTATGTTAAGTCTTTTATTTATGTCTCTGATAAGCTCTAAAATTGCATGGGTGGTCTTAGGGTCAAGGGCACTTGTGGCCTCATCGCAAAGCAAAACTTTAGGTTCTGTTGCCAGTGCTCTGGCTATTGCAATTCTTTGCTGCTGACCGCCTGAAAGCTGTGCCGGATATGCTTTTGCCTTATCCGGAAGTCCCACTATTTCAAGTAATTCCTCGGC
>CAKSDA010000088.1 GCA_934444895.1 uncultured Eubacteriales bacterium
TAAAACTATATCTGTAATGAACATGTAGAAATATAGAAATTTCTAAATTATTTTAAAAATCAAAGCACTTTTACGGAGGTGTTTTTATATGTTTCAGGACAAAAAGATTCTTTTAATTGTAAATCCTGTTTCAGGAACCCTTACGGTAAGGCAAAAACTGTGGCAGATTATAAATGTTTTTTGCAAGGCCGGGTATGTGCCGACTGTTATGCTGACTCAAAAGAGGGGCGACGCCGCCGAGTTTGCAAAAAACTGTCCCAAAGATACGGAAAAAATAGTATGCGCCGGCGGAGACGGAACACTTAATGAAGTAATAAGCGGAATCATGCAGTCCGGCGGAGATCATATGTTGGGGTATATTCCAACAGGCACTACGAACGATTTAGCCGAAAGCCTTGGCATTAAAAAGGACGCGGTAAAAGCTGCTGTGGATATTGTAGAAGGCTCTCCCGCAACTATTGATGTAGGGCGTTTCGGGGAAAGATATTTTAATTATGTTGCGTCTTTCGGCGCCTTTACCGACGCTTCTTACAGTGCTACTCAGGCGGCTAAAAATGTTTTAGGGCATTTTGCGTATGTTTTGCAGGGAATTGCCAGCATAGGAAATATTCGGCCGTACAACATGAGTTTTAAATTTGACGGTGAGGAAATATCCGGGAAATTCATTTTCGGAGCCGTTTCCAATACTACATCAATGGGCGGAGTTCTAAAAATAAAGGACGAGCTTGTGACCTTTAACGACGGCCTTTTTGAGCTTGTGCTTGTAAAAGCGCCGGAGAATATTTCTCAATTTCATCAGATAATAAACAGTCTGCTTTCTCAAAATTTTTCAAATGATCTTGTAAGAATGTATCACACTTCGGACATTTTTGTAAGCTGCGATGAAGATATTGATTGGACCCTTGACGGCGAACATCAAAAGGGCGTAAAAGAAGCGGAAATTAAAAATATAAATAATGCGGTAAAAATAATATTACCGCAAGGAAAAGACAAAATATAAATATATATTTAAAAGTATTTCAGGAGGATAAAAAATGTTTACCCGCGATATTGGAATTGATCTTGGCACGGCGAATACATTGGTTTGCATAAAGGGGAAAGGCATTGTAATGAGGGAACCCTCTGTTGTTGCCTATGAAGCGAGAAACGATATTGTAAGGGCTGTGGGCACCGAAGCAAAGGAAATGATAGGCCGCACGCCCGGGTCAATTATTGCAGTAAGACCGTTGAAAGACGGGGTAATTGCGGACTTTGATGTTACGGCCGCAATGCTTAAAAAATTTATTAAACAGGCTCTTCACGGTTCAATATTTACAAGAGTCAGAATTATGATTTGCGTACCGGCCGGTGTTACAGAGGTTGAAAGCCGAGCGGTTCATGACGCAGCAATTCAGGCCGGTGCAAGCGCCGCCAACATTTGTCTTATCCAGGAACCGAAGGCTGCCGCTATAGGTGCCGGTTTGCCGGTGGACGATTCCACAGGCTGCATGGTTGTTGACATCGGCGGAGGAACAAGCGAAGTGGCGGTTTTGTCTTTGGGAGATATTGTTACAGCTCAGTCTGTAAGGGTTGCCGGGGACAAGCTGGATGAATCAATAATCAACTATATAAGAAAAATGCACAATATGCTAATAGGCGAGCGAACCGCTGAGCAAATAAAAATAGAAATAGGATCGGCGAAGCCTTATGAGGACGAATCCAGCATGGAAATAAAGGGCAGGAACCTTGTAGACGGGCTGCCCAAGAGTGTAATTATAACTGCGGAAGATGTTCGCGAGGCAATGAAGGATACAATATCCCAGATTATTGACGCGGTAAGGCTGACCCTTGAAAAAACACCTCCGGAATTGTCTGCTGATATTATAGACAGAGGAATAACATTAACCGGCGGCGGAGCCTTGCTCAGAGGTCTTGACGAACTTATGGCGGAGGAAACGGGTATTCCTGTTTTTGTTGCGGAAAATCCGCTTGACTGTGTTGTTATAGGCACTGCCAAGGAGCTTGAGAGAACCGACTTTTCCGAAAATTCATTCCGCCGTTTAAAAAGATACTGATATTATATGCGCGCCGTTTAAAGGCTGCCGAAAGGTTGATATAGTTTGCGTTTTTTTATAAGAAGCAGAAAATTTAAAATAATGTGCAGCGTAACGGCCGCTATAGTTGTTGTCGCAATTATTGCGTCGATTATAGGGAGCTCCGCCTCCCCACAAAACGGTGTTGTAGGGGCTGTAACTTCGTCTTTTCAGAGCGCAATTAAAAGCTGCACCGACTGGATTGGCGATTTTGGCAAGAGAATCCAAAAAAATGACGAACTTATGCTTCAAAACTCCTCTTTGCAGGCAAAGGTCAACGATCTTACCTCCGATTTAATGGATTATGACAAGGTAAAGCAGGAAAATGAGTTTTATAAAAAGTATTTGGATATAAAAACAACCAACCCGGATTATGTAATGGAAAAAGCAACCCTTATTTCAAAAAACAGCGACGATCCATACGGTTCCTTTACCATAAACAAGGGAAGCCTTCAGGGAATTTCTCTTCGGGATCCGGTGATTACGAATGAAGGACTTGTGGGATATATATCCGAGGTAAACCCTTCCTTTTCAAAGGTTTCCACGGTTCTGGATACTTCAATCAGCTGTGGCGGAATTGACCGTCGAACTACTGACGCGGGGGTTATTTCAGGGGATTTAAATCTTGCAAAAAAAGGAAAAACCAAGTTTAACAATGTACTGAGAAGCTCCGGAGTTGCAACGGGAGACTATATTGTAACCTCCGGCGGCGGGGTTTTCCCTGAAGGAATTGTTATAGGCACGGTAGACAGTATTCATAACGAAGTATATAATACCGCCCTTTATGCAGTTGTTACGCCTATTGTGAACTTTAGCGAGCTGAGAGATATGATGGTTATTACATATTTTTCAGGGCAGGGCAGTTCTGCGGAGTAGTTGTTATGATAAAGTATGTTGAAAAATATAATACAACGGTATATTACATGCTGGGCATATTGTGCTTTGGCCTTTTTACCCTGCAAAGAATAAGTGTGTTCAGTTTTAAAATCGGACAAGCAGTGCCTCTTCTGTTGCTTCCGGTGGTTATTTCCATAGGTTGCTTTTTTAAGGAATGGACAGGGTTTTGGTATGGGCTTTTGTGCGGTATAGCGGTTGATACGGTCGCGTCCGGAACATTTGTCTTCAACACATTGGCGCTTATGCTTATAGGGCTTGCTTCCGGACTTGTTTTTCACTACATTTTAAACCGCAATATAAAAGCTTTTGCAATATTCGGCACGGCGCTTACCTTTTTGTATTACATAATGAGGTGGGTATTTCTTGTTTATTTAAGAAAAGATCCGTCCGCGGGAATAATTTTAATGGAATATATTATTCCGTCTGCAATTTATACTTCGGTTTTTGGAATACCGTTTTTCTATTTTATAAGAAAGATAGCAAAAAAATATTTGTTACAAAAATAACCTTTAAGTAAAGGGGTGAGAGATATTGCGAAAGAAAAAGCAGGATGATTTTGCTAAAAGCGTTAAAAGGGATAAACAAAGGTACATTATACTTATAGTATGCTGCGTTCTTTGTTTTTTGATTTTCTTTGTACGGGCGTTTGAACTTCAGATTGTCGAAGCTGATAAATATGTTGCTCAGGCTGCCGGAATTACAACCATAACTGCCCCTATTAAGGCGGCAAGAGGTGAAATTCTTGATTGCTATGGCAGACCGATTGCAACAAACAGAGAAGGTTATAATATAATCTTTAACTATGCGTCAATAAAAAGAGACACAATAAATGATACAATTCTCTCCCTTGTGAAACTTGTAAAGGATGTTGAAATAAAGGACGATTTACCGATTTCGGCAACAGAACCCTATACTTTTACGGGTACAGAGTCTTCTGTCAACAGAATGTTGGATATGCTTAGACTTGCACATTATGCAACACCTGAAAACTGTTTTACGGAGCTTGTAAAAAAATATTCTCTCGAAGACAGAGACAGAGCCACCCAAAGAACAATAATGGGAATAAGGTATACCATGGACAGAGCCGGATTTTCAATATCGGTGCCCTATACTTTTGCCGAAGATGTCGGAAGCAACATTATGACAAGGGTTTCGGAAGATCCGCAGTATTCGGAAAACGGAGTGGCAATTGAAATTGCGTCATTTAGAAAATATGAGGCTTCTTCGGTTGCGCCTCATATTATCGGAGAATTGGGCGCCATTGATGCAAAGAACTGGGAAAAATATAAGGAAAAGGGATATTCATATAACGATAAGGTCGGAAAAAGCGGAATTGAAAAAGCCTGCGAGAATGAATTAAGAGGTCAGGACGGAACTATTACCTATTCGGTAAATTCCAAAGGCAAAATACTTTCTTCCACCGTTACTAAAGAACCGGTTGCCGGAAATACGGTAAGGCTTACAATAGATAAAAATATTCAACTTTCGGCTCAGGCGGCACTTGCCGAAACGGTTAAAAGTATACCTACTGCAACCACCGGAGCGGCAGTTGCCATAAACATTAAAACCGGCGGCGTGCTGGCTTCGGCAAACTATCCGTCATATACCTACGATCAGTATAAAAAGGATTATAAAGCTTTGGCAGATGATCCGGCACACCCTCTGTTTGACAGAGCGTTCAACGGAACATATCCTCCCGGATCCGTTTTTAAGCCGGCTGTCGCCTGCGCCGCGCTGCAGGCAGGCGTTGTTACGGCGGGAGAAACAATAACCTGTACCGGCAAATACAGAAGGTTTGATAATTATCAGCCCCACTGCATGCATGTTCACGGACCTATGAATATTACAAACGCCCTTTCAAAATCATGCAACTATTACTTTTTCGAAGCCGGTTACAGACTGGGAATAAAGCGGCTTAACGAATACTGCCTGGCTTTCGGACTGGGAGATTATACCGGCGTTGAAGTGTCTGAAAACAAGGGCATTCTGGCGGGACCTTCAAGTAAAGAGCAATGGTTTGACGGATATACACTGTCAGCTTCAATCGGTCAGTCCGACAACTCTTTTACCCCTTTACAACTGGCAGCATATACCGCCACAATAGCAAACGACGGGGTAAGATATAAAACAACCCTGGTGGATAAAATTATGTCATATTCACAAAGCGAGGTTGTAAAACAGAACAAGGCAACGGTTTTAAACAAGGTAAATGTAAATAAAAATGTTATAGATACGGTAAAAAACGGAATGTTGTCTGTTACCGAAGACGGTACGGGAAGCCGAATATTCAGGGATTATTCCATAACAGTCGGAGGAAAGACCGGTACCGCAGAAACAACAAAAGGGGTTGATAATGCGGTGTTTATCGCATTTGCCCCTTATGATGATCCTGAGATTGCAGTTGCGGTTGTTATTGAGCACGGAAAATTCGGAACTTATGCCGGTAATCTGGTAAAGTCAATTTTCAGTTCTTATTTCTTTACACAAATGACCAATACTACCGAATCTCCGGCATATCAACTGTTGCAGTAGTTGCGGTAAAACGGCATAAAATTTTAAAAAACAATATATAAGACAATATATAGGTATAAGCCGTTACAGGTTGCAGCAAGACAGAGTACTAAAATTTTGCAGTACAAAGCAGGTGGAATTATGAAAAAAATCATTACAGCATTATCTTTTGCTATCTCTTTAACCCTTATGGTAACCCTATGCGGATGCCTGGGCGACAAAAAGTCCAACGAATCAAAAAGCTCATCATCAAATGGCATGAATATCATTTCATATGCTAAAGACGGTAAAATACCGGAGATCCCTTTTGCTCTGGGTGAAAATGTTGAAACTCTAAAGAGCAAGTATAAGGATACCGTGGAAAGCGGGAGCGAGGTCGATGACCTAACGGTTGATGAGGGTGAAAAAACAGTTTGGTTAGACGGCGGAAGCGTAGTATTCTGCTATACTAAGGCAAATGCCGACAAGGGGATATCGGCTGTTGTTGCAAAGGAATATGCATACAATTTTTCCATGGGAGGGGTCAGCACCCCTGAAGATGTAATTGCCGCAGTGGATTCCAAGGATTATACAAGGCAGGCGGCTACTGAAAATGAGGTGTTTTTCCTTCCTACGGTTCCGGAAAACTGCGAATGTATAAAATACATTGCCGGCGAAAATGAGTTAAGGTTTATATTTATAGACGGTTATCTTTCGGCAGTGACATTAATTAACCCTGCACTTTGGGCGCAATGATAAAATTATAAAAATCAGGCGGAGAGCGGATCTATTAGATCCGCTCTCCGCCTTTTGCATTGATATTTTCAATAGGCATGTGATAGCCGGCCTATCTTTGCTGAAATGCTTTTTATACGCCAAAATCCATTATAAAGCGTAAGGCTTGTATTTCATAATTTTCGGTAGTTTTATTTTTGGCAGTTACCGAAAAGTTATTTCCAGTACTTTCTGTCAAGACTTCTGAACTGAATGGCCTGCGCAACATGTATGTAGGAAATTTTTTCGGAATTTT
>CAKSDA010000089.1 GCA_934444895.1 uncultured Eubacteriales bacterium
GGGTATAGCTCAGTTGGTAGAGCAGCGGTCTCCAAAACCGCGTGCCGAGGGTTCAAGTCCTTCTGCCCCTGCCAAGATAAAAAAGACACCTTTCGGTGTCTTTTTTATCTTTACTGAGAAAGAATAATCCGAACCCGAGGCACGCGGAGCGTGTCGTGGGGTGCGGGTCTCCGGTGGAGACCTCTGCCATAGGCAGAAGCACCGACCGAGCCGGCAGGCGAGACCAAGTCCTTCTGCCCCTGCCAAAATAGGAACACCGAATTTTCGGTGTTCCTATTTTTGTTTGGATATAAATGTTTTAATATTCGGCGCGCGGAGCGTGCACAGGTCGTTTCGGGCACCGCAAGAGGGCCTGCAAAGCAGATTCAAGTCCTTCTGCCCTTGCCATCGAAAAGCGTCATAAATGCCGTGTTTTAGCGGGCTTGCGGCATTTTTCTTTTATTCTCAGATGGCTCGACATTTCTCAAATAATAGCATTTAGTAGTCCACAGTTTCTAAAAAATAACTACCCAAATCACTACCTTTTGAATACATACTTTAAAATAAAATTGATAACGGGATTTTTGGAAAGTAAGAAGTAACAGATAAAAGGTACGAAGTGCGGTGTCGGATTCGCCGACGGATTAATACAATCCGGTGCAATTACATGCATCGATAGATTCATTCACTATATTAAATATCCATATTTCATTACAATGTACGCTGCGCTATGGAGATGCAGCGAGCAGGAATTGACGCAGCGGTCGAAACAGCGCAAGCGTGAGCGCGCACAGGTCGTTTCGGACACCGCAAGAGGGCTGCGAGTGTACATGACGGCACAGCCGCTGCTTCATGTTGCGTAGCAACGCTTCATAGAAAAAATTTTATTGTGCGATTCCTTAGCTTGCAACAAAAACAATTGTTTTTAAAATTACTATAGAATCACTAATATAAATAACATGATTAATTATAAGATTCTTAAAATGATTATTAATAATCATTAATATGTTTATAATGATTGTATTGCTCGTCCTCTTGCATTTTACTCCGAAATTTAATATAATACACTTGCGACGTAACTTCATATTGTTTTTCTCATGCAATGTGTGCATTTTACAATGGTAAAAATGCATGCTCTTTTCTTGCACCCCTTGCGTGGGAGTCAGAAGTTGCGTCGCGGCAATCGGGGCAATGCGTTTTTCGGTGCGTTGACCTACGGTTGACGCACTTTTTTATTTTGGAGGAAAAGACATGAAAAAAGCAATAACATTACTTCTCGCGATCGCAACAATTTTAACATTGTCGGCATGTAACAAAACCAAAGCCGGAAACTCGTCCGACACATCACATCCTACTCAATCCGTCACAGACAAAGCCGAAGAGCCCGACAGCACGGATAAGGGAACGGAAACACCTTCAGACACTGGGGAAGAAACAAAGCAGCCTACAGACAGCAATACACCAAACAAAGGAAACAAAAATCAAAACAGCAAGACGCCCAGCACAGGAAATAAAAATCAAAACATCAAATCAGGGGCAGGGAACAACGGTAAAAGTGCTGGAACAACTGAAGGGAACAAAAAGCCCAATACTGGTAATAATAACACAAAAAATAAAGAGTTTATTACATATCAGGGAGTCATTTTCCACGATATGCACACAGGATATTTAATCGGCGATTACATTAGCCTTTCGTTAAAAGAAACGGGGAACAACAATTACGAGGCTGTATATATGTGGCAATACGGCGGTGGAATACCGCAGATAATCCCCGACAGAGTCGTAACTTCTATCTTCTTCTCAAAAAAATTTCCGAAAGAGTATCGTAAAGACCTACTGATGTATATTTATAATGCAATGCCGCAGGCAGTACCTAACATTGATGAAACGACATTTGACAAATTATTCACACCGGAATATAGCAAATACTTTTATAAATGTATGTACAACGGAGAATTATATCTTTCAGTTGTAGAGTTTGAAAGCTTTCCGAAATTTGAATTCACATCGGCAAGTGCAGACAAAAACGGAAATCTGAAATTTGCGGATGATATTTGGGTATTAGGGGACAGCGTCGACAAAAAGGACAGTTCTGCGTTAAACATACAAAACCTTAAATTAAGCACAGATAAAAACACAATCACAGCAACCGCCAAAGGTGCGAAATACAGCACAAGCGTTACCCTTTACAGAACAGATGGAACTAAATGGGGGACATGGGGCGGAAGTGATTTGACTGCCATTTCTGCAAAAGAATTTGCAAAAATGGTTACTGTCGTAAAATGAGGTTATAATATAGAGCAGTATGTTTTGATATTAGCCTCCCATATGAAAAAGCACTTGCTCTTGCAAGTGCTTTTTCAGTTATATTCGCCTTACGGCGAGTGATATTGCCTTCGGCAGTGATATCCGACTTCGTCGGGTGATATTCGCTTCGCGAGTGGCGAATATAATATCACTGCGGTGTAGGCGCAATATCACTTTTGCCGCAGACAAAAATATCACTCCGAAGGAGACCCGGAATATCACTATCTCTTTAATAGTATTAAAAGTACGGAATTACTCTATATTTTTTGTAGCAATAAGCCGTGTATTACAAATATCTTCAATAATCGTATCTCCAATATGTATTGGCGCCATTATTTGGAGTTTACGAATTTGCTGCATAACATTAAATATTTCGCCTTTTGGTATTGGCTTTTCGGTTTTAACACTAACCATAGTGGCAGGGCGATTTTTTATCCGCACTACCGAAGTTATCGTGCGGGTAGGGTTTTGGCACTCTTCGGTTGCATATTGCTTACCCTTAGGACAACTGTTTCCGGTTACGATTAAATCATTACCGTCTTTGGTAACCGTTAAATCACAACCGCGCGGGCAAATAATGCATGTTAAATTCTGCTTCATTCTAATTCCTCCAAACTTACGGTAATTTCTTCGGTTGCCATTTTCAACTGTTCAGGCTTTAAAATAATTTTTTCCATTTCACCCGGGGCAGCCTTAATACGAGTGCTGTTTGTAAGCTCCACATTGCCGCTGCAAACGGTATATTTTACTCTTTTCATTGGTTTTGTAACCCTTAAAAGCAGTGCGACAGAATTAGCACAGTTGCTATGAATGGTCTGCGGCAGCACATAGCGCACACCTTGACCGGCTTTAGCTAAAATCAACCTGTTGTTTGGCAGAGTGTTCTTTACAAAACCTGCTGCACCATTTCCGGCTAACTCTGCTTCATTTGAAACATAGTCCACTAAATCGTGTACATGAAGGGCGTTGCCGCAGGCAAAAATACCGGGTGAATCGGTTTGGCGATTTTCATCCACCACAGCCCCGCCGGTTGTAGGATCAAGTGTAATTCCTGCCCCTTTAGTTAATTCATTTTCCGGAATCAGTCCAACTGAAAGCAGTAGGGTGTCGCAGGGAATAAACTGTTTTGTTTCATGCAATATTTGTCGATTTTCATTTACTTTTGCAATAGTTACACCCTCAACCCGTTTGGCTCCGTGAATTTCGGCAACGGTGGTAGAAAGGTATAGCGGAATATTATAATCCTTAAGGCATTGCACAATGTTGCGCTTTAAGCCGCCGGAATACGGTAAAAGCTCGCAAACCGCCTCAACTTTTGCGCCTTCCAAGGTTAGCCTCCGTGCCATAATCAATCCAATGTCCCCGGATCCTAAAACCACAACTCTGCGGCCAACAGAAAAACCGCCGCAATTCATTAGCTTTTGAGCAGTACCGGCGCTGTATATTCCTGCCGGACGCGTACCGGGAATGTTCAACGCGCCGCGACTGCGTTCTCTGCAGCCCATGGCTAAAACAACAGCTTTTGCCTTTATTTTTAAAATGCCGTGTGGGCTTTGGGCAATAATAATTCTTTCTTTTGAAAGGGAAATTACAGTTGTTTCAGAATAGAAGGTGATGCTCCGCTTTATAACTTGCTGTTCGTAAACGGCAGCATATTCCGGCCCTGTTAATTCTTTGCCAAGCTTATGCAATCCAAATCCGTTGTGTATACATTGCTTTAAAATACCTCCGGGCTGTTCCTCTCTGTCTAAAATTACCACATCTCGCACACCGGCGTCAAATGCGGCAACAGCGGCTGCCATTCCTGCCGGTCCTCCGCCGATAACAACAATATCATGTTTTATTTCTTCCATAACTTTACAACTCTCCTAAAATAAATTCGGAACCTGCACCGTTCTTTGTGATTTTTTCCTCCGGCAAACCGGTTTCTTTTGCCATAAGCTGCAAGATGTACGGGGTGCAAAATCCGCCCTGGCAACGCCCCATACCGGAGCGGGTTCTCCGTTTAACACCGTCAAGATCAGTCGCTTTGGGATTTTGCCGTAAAGCGGCTTTGATTTCACCCTCGCTTACACCCTCACACCTGCAAATAATTCTTCCGTATTCCGGATGTGTTTTAATGTAGTCGTCTTTTTCTTTATCTGTCATTGCTCTGAATGCATGCGGATTTTCACGAATGGGATTAAAATCAGTATTCGGTAATAACTTAAGGCCGCAATCCGCAGCCAGTTTTACTACTCTGCGGGCAATGGCAACGCATGCGGTAAGGCCGGGTGAATCAATCCCAGCTGCATGAATCAGACCGGGTATTACTTTAGAAGGGGCAATGATAAAATCACCGTCCTTTACAGAAGCCCGTACTCCGGCAAAACTGGTAATTACTGCGCGGTAGTTAATACCGGGCACATTTTTTTGGCTTAGTTTAACAACCGTATTTAGTCCGTTTTGGGTAGTTTGAGTATAATCGGCGGATGGAACCTCGTTAGCGGTTGGGCCCAGAAGTAGGTTGCCGTCCACCGTTGGAGTGACTAAAACACCTTTTCCGTTTTGATCCGGAACACCGAACACCGTATGCGTAACGGTTTCACCCTGAGATTTATCAAGTAACAAATATTCCCCTGCGCGGGGGATAATTTTAAAAAAGTCATCTCCTGCCGCAGCAGCAACAGCATCTGCTTTTCCTCCGGCACAGTTAATAAAATATTTTGACTGTACTTTCTGACCGTTTTTTGCTGAAATGTTAAAGTTTTTTTCTTTTAATATACTTGTAATATCAAAATTGCGAAAAAGCGTTACTCCGTTATCCATTGCATTACCCATGGCTGCAATAGTAAGTTCATACGGGCAAATGATACCGGCAGTTGGTATTAACAACGCGGCGGTAACTTGGTTTGAAAGTTTTGGCTCTAAAGCCCGCGCCTCATTACCGCTTAACAGCCTAATTTTTTTGACTCCATTTTTTAAACCGCGTTTATAAAGAATTTCAAGCGTCTGTTCTTGCTCATCTCCCAAAGCAACAACAAGAGAGCCGTTGTTTTTAACCGGCACATGCAATTCTTCAGCTGCTTGATAGATAAGCGGTACACCGGCAACATTCAACTCGGCCTTAAGAGTGCCGGGTTCAGGGTCAAATCCACCGTGAATAATACCGCTGTTAGCCTTGCTGGCACCACAGGCAACATCATTAGCTTTTTCAAGCACGCAAACACGCAGTTTATAGCGCGAAAGTTCTCGTGCCACCATGGCGCCGATTACGCCGGCGCCTGCAATTGCAACATCATAAATCATTTTAAATGCTCCTATTCTTGTACGGCAAAAACAACGCCGTTAATTTGTGTGAGAGAAAGCGGTTCAACCGCAATGCCTTTTTCTACCAGTAAATTGACACCGACATGGCCGTTGCAACCACTTTTTGCTGTTGTGATTTGGTAGGTAAATGGTTCGGTAATTTGCTGTTCTAAACACCTTAAAACGGCGTTTAGCAAATGGGGATCCTCTACCTCCAAATAAATTGCCTCAGAGGTTTTTCTGCGCCGTTCAAACCTTGCAAATAAAATAACTGCAGCCAAAAAAAGAACAGTAACGGTAAAAGCTCCTATGTAAAAACCGTAACCCAAAGCCACACCGATAGTTCCGGTAGTCCAAACTCCGGCAGCGGTAGTCAGTCCGGTTATCATATTGTTATTTTTTAAAATTATCATACCGGCACCCAAAAAGCCAATGCCTGAAACTACCTGTGCAGAAATACGAAAGACATCTCCGTTACTGCCTGTTTCATTTGCTACAAACATGCTGGTCATGGAAGTCATACAGGCCCCTAAACAAACCAAAATGTGAGTACGCATTCCGGCGGCGCGACCGTGCTGTGCCCGCTCGCAACCTATAACACCACCTACCAGCACGGCGGAAAGTGTTCGCAAAACAACCGGTAAAATTACATTTAAACTCATAAAAATCCTCCTATTTTACTAGGCAAACAGGGATAAATCCGAATCTGTTTTTTAAACGCTAATTTTTCACATGGCGTTTGTTAAAATACTCGGTAATCCGCTAGGATT
>CAKSDA010000090.1 GCA_934444895.1 uncultured Eubacteriales bacterium
ACCAAAGGCTATGCATATCTTACCGCACAAAAAATGTCAAGAGATCTTTCAATTGTTGGCGTTAAGGATATGACAATTGCAACAGGTACAAAACTTGCAAAAGATATTTATCCTTTGCAGAATTATCCTTTTGATAAAACAACAAAGTATCAGTCCGAAACAGATGCTGATATTGTAGTAATTGCTCTCGGATCTGAAGATATGGCTAAATATGCTGAAGCTTCACTCACCGAAGAACAACTCAAAGCAGAATTTGCCGCTTTGCTGCATCAGGTATCACAAGCTAATCCTGCCGCACAGGTTGTTTGGGCATATGGCATGAAAGATAAAGCTGCAGAAAATATCATTAAAGAAGTTGTTGCTGAGGCTGGCGGACAGGAAAAGAATTTCTACAGTGTAGATCTTTCGGTTAACAGCACATTAAGCGGTGCCGGTAACAACCTTTCAGCTGAAGATCATGCTTTGATCGCTGACAAGCTTTATGAGTTCCTTACATCTATCTCATTTGTTCCCGGAGATATTAACGGAGATAAATTGGTTGACTTGTCTGATGTTGCAACATTGTCTCAGTACTGCGCAGCATGGGAAAATATAACCTATTTAGAAGCTGCACTTGATCCTAACGGCGACGGTGTGTGCGACCTTTCGGATGTTGCTCACCTTGCTCAGTATCTTGCTGGATGGGAAAATGTAAATCTCTCCGTAAAACCTTATCGCAAATAATAATTATTTAAATAAGATTTTTAAAGAAGTATCGGAAGCCGTCTTCAGTTTCCGATACTTTTTATATTGATTTTTTAAAAAAATGTTGTATAATTGACATAATACACATTGCATTAATGATATATGAAAATATATTTTAAATTTACTATTTCGGAGTGAACCGTATGACCAAAATATTAGAAAAAGAGTGTCTGAATAATACCGTTACAAAAATGGTTTTGGATACTCCCTTAATTGCAAAAAAAGCAGAACCCGGACAGTTTATAATTTTTCGTGCAACTAAGGACGGTGAGCGTGTTCCGCTTACCATTTCGGATTATGATAGAGAAAAAGGTACAATAACCATAATCTTTCAAATAGTCGGTCAGGCTACTATGGAGCTTAACGCATTGTCACAGGGAGATTCAATAGTAGACCTTGTGGGACCGCTTGGAACGCCCAGTAAGATTGACGGACTTAAAAAGGTTGCGGTTGTAGGCGGCGGGGTAGGATGTGCAATTGCATATCCTATTGCAAAAAAATTGCACGAAAACGGCGCGACCGTACATACAGTTATAGGTTTTAGAAATAAGGATTTACTTATTTTGGAAGATGAATTTAAAAGTGTAAGCGATAAACTTTCAGTTATGACCGACGACGGCAGCTACGGCGAAAAAGGCCTCGTTACCAATGCGCTTGAAAGCCTTATAAATCAAGGCAATGAATATGATGAAGTCATTGCTATAGGCCCTCTTGTAATGATGAAATTTGTCTGTATGCTCACAAAAAAATACAATATTAAAACTACGGTTTCAATGAATCCTATAATGATAGACGGAACCGGTATGTGCGGCGGATGCAGGCTGTCAGTGGGTGGAGAAACAAAATTTGCCTGCGTTGACGGACCTGACTTTGACGGTCACCTTGTTGACTTTGACGAGGCTATGAGCAGAGGAGCCTTTTACAAAGAATTTGAAGCAAAGAAGCGGGAAGAATCCTGCAATTTATTCAAGATCGGAGAAACAAAAGAATAATGGAAAACAATCGTAATATGGATCTTAAAAAGTGCCCTATGCCTTCCCAGGAACCTAACATACGAAATAAGAATTTTAAAGAGGTAACACTGGGGTACACAAAGGAAATGGCAGTAAATGAGGCGCACCGCTGCCTTAATTGTAAGAATAAACCATGCGTTACAAAATGTCCGGTTTCAATAAATATTCCTGCATTTATCGAAAGGGTTGCTGCCGAGGATTTTGAGGGCGCATTTGAAATACTCAGTATTTCAACATCTCTTCCTGCAGTATGCGGCCGCGTATGCCCCCAGGAAACACAATGCGAAAGCAAATGCGTAAGAGGAATAAAAGGTGAGCCGGTTGCAATTGGAAGGTTGGAACGCTTTGTTGCAGACTGGCACAGAGAACATTCCGAAAGTCTTCCTAAAAAGGTAACGCCAAACGGAAAAAAAGTGGCTGTTGTAGGTTCAGGCCCTTCCGGTCTTACCGCTGCGGGGGATCTCCAAAAGATGGGATACAATGTAACGATCTTTGAAGCCTTGCACCTTGCAGGCGGTGTTTTGGTATATGGTATTCCGGAATTCAGACTGCCTAAATCAATTGTAAGCGCCGAAATTGAAAATCTTAAGGCTTTGGGTGTTACAGTAAACACAAATGTAATAATCGGTAAAACCCTTACAATAGATGAGCTTATGGAAGACGGATTTGAGGCGGTTTTCATAGGCACCGGTGCCGGGCTTCCCAGATTTATGGGAATTAAGGGCGAAAATTTAAACGGAGTTTCATCTGCAAATGAGTATTTAACCAGAATAAATTTAATGAAGGCTTATGAAAAAGAAAGCAAAACGCCTATCATGAAAAATAAAAAGGTTGCTGTTGTGGGCGGCGGTAATGTGGCTATGGATGCGGCCCGCTGTGCTAAGAGAATGGGAGCCGAGGAAGTATATATCGTTTATCGCAGAAGCATGGAAGAATTACCGGCGCGTAAAGAAGAAGTTGAGCATGCAATGGAGGAAGGAATTGTATTCAAAACGCTTATAAACCCGGTTGAAGTTCTTTCGGATGAAAAAGAATATGTGCGGGCGATTAAATGTATTAAAATGGAGCTTACAGAGCCGGATGAAAGCGGCCGTAGAAGACCTGTTCCGATAGAGGGCAGTGAGTTTGAACTTGAGGTAGACGGAGTTATAATGTCTATCGGAACCACTCCGGGAAGCCTTATAACATCAACTACACCCGGGCTTGAAACCAATCGCCGTGGTTGCATTGTTACAAACGGAGATGATGGACTTACAAGCCGCAGTGCGGTATATGCCGGAGGCGACGCAGTAACCGGAGCGGCAACAGTTATTTTGGCAATGGGTGCGGGCAAGCACGCCGCAAAGGCTATTGATGAATACCTAAAAAATAAGTAAAAGTTTATATTAATGTTATATTATATTTTGCAGACGCAGGAAAACCTTCCCGCGTCTGCTTTTTATTGTAACACTATTATATTATCCATTAAATTGACAACATTTTTAGGCTATGATATACTGATTATATATTGTGCTTTCGGAGGAAAATACTATGTCCAAAACGGTGCTTATAACCGGCGGTTCAAGGGGAATAGGGGCAGCAACTGCCGCATATTTTTCTAAAAAAGGATATAAGGTGGCTTTAACCTTTAATAAAGAAGAGGCTCTGGCAGAAAAAACGGCGGAGCTGATGAAAACCGGCGGTACTGATGCGGCTGCCTTTCGTTGTGATGTTTCAAACTCAAATGATGTTAAAAATCTGGTTGAGCAGGTAATGGATTATTTCGGAAATATTGATGTTTTGGTAAACAATGCCGGAATAGCTCAACAAAAGATGATAACCGACATTACAGATGGAGATTGGCACAAAATGATAGAGGTCAATTTAAGCGGAACATTTTATTGCAGTCGGGAAATTACACCGATAATGGTGCATAATAAAGCAGGAAGTATTATTAACATTTCCTCAATGTGGGGTGTCTGCGGCGCTTCGTGCGAAGTACATTATTCCGCAGCAAAGGCAGGAATAATCGGATTTACCAAAGCCCTTGCAAAGGAACTCGGCCCCAGTAATATACGAGTTAATTGTATTGCTCCCGGGGTGATTGATACAGATATGAATAAGTTTATCGACAGTGAAACAATGAAGTGTTTAGCAGAGGAAACCCCGTTGCAAAGAATAGGAACAGCAGAAGAAGTCGCCGAGGCAATATATTTTTTGGCAGAAAACGGAACCTTTATTACAGGGCAGATACTGGGAACAAACGGCGGATTTGTTATATAGTGCTCCGCTTATAGATTGTTTGTTCGTATGTGTCATATTAATTCAAAATTTTTAAAATGAGGCAATAAAATGAACGAGAGACTTCGGGAATTACGAAAAAAATCAATGTCATTGCCGCTTCAGCCCGGGGTTTATATAATGAAAAATAAATCCGGCGCTATTATTTATATAGGTAAGGCAAAAAAGTTAAAAAACAGAGTCAGTTCATATTTCGGAAGCAATAAACAGCATACCGAAAAGGTTAAAAAAATGGTTAGCTGCGTATACGATTTTGACTACATTTTATGCGACAGTGAATTTGAAGCACTGGTGCTTGAATGTTCCATGATAAAGCAACACAGCCCTAAATATAACATCCTTTTAAAAGATGACAAGGGATATCATTATATAAAAATCACAAAAGACGAATGGCCGACAATAAAAGAGGTTAAGCAAAAACTTAACGATAAAGCAGAATATATAGGGCCCTTTACCTCAGGCTGGATACTTAAGCAAACCATTGACGAGGCACAGAAAATATATAAATTACCTAGGTGTTCTCTAAAATTTCCGAGAGATATAGGAAAATCAAGACCATGCCTTAACTTCCATATTGGTTTGTGTATGGCTCCTTGCAGCGGAAAAATATCGCACAAAGAGTATGTGGAGGCGGTTGAACAGGCAGTTGCATTTATTAAAGGCGGCGCAGTGAATGCCGCAGGCGAACTTGAAAGACAAATGAAAATTGCCGCGGAAAATTTGGACTTTGAAACTGCTGCAAAACTCCGCGACAGAATAAGGGCATTGGAAAAATCAACCCAACGCCAAAAGGTTGTGACATCGTCCGCTAAGGAGCAGGATGTTATAGCATCTTCCAGAACGGAAGACAGCGTATGCTTTGCTGTTATGTCCTTTGTGGGAGGACATTTAACCGATCTCCAGTGCTTTCTTTTCAATAATCCGGACAGACTGATTGAGGACCGAACGGAATTTCTTGAAAGATATTACAGCAGTAAAAAGTCGGTTCCAAAGCGTATTTTGTTGGACGGAGAAGTTTCGGATATAGATCTTATGAAACAGTGGCTTTCATCGGTTGCAGGTAAAACAGTGGATTTAATTATACCGAAAAAGGGTGAACAAATGGACCTTGTTCGCATGTGCGCCCTTAATGCGGCAGAACATATAGCAAAAATTAAACAGCGTGAAACAGCAAAAACCGCTGCATTGGATGAACTTGCCAGATTGCTTAACTTACCGGTGCCTCCGGCTTATATAGAGGCTTATGATATTTCAAATACCGCAGGCAGTGAAAATGTCGCCGGAATGACGGTTTTTGAAAATGGCAGACCGCTTAAAAGCGCATATAAAAAGTTTAAAATAAAGGGCTTTGTAGGTCAGGATGATTACCGTTCAATGGCTGAAGTGCTGGATCGTAGATTCTGCGAGTATGAAAAGGCCGAAAAGGGCGATGGATTCGGTCGGTTGCCGGATTTAATTCTGCTAGACGGCGGACGGGGACAGATTAGCGCAGTTTTGCCAATTCTGGAAAAGCATAATATTACTGTTCCGGTTTTCGGAATGGTAAAGGATTCAAAGCACAAAACGCGAGCCATTTCCGCCGATGGGGGAGATATATCAATTAAGTCAAATCGCCGCGTATTTACCCTTATATCCACAATTCAAGAGGAAACCCATAGGTTTGCAATCGGATATCATAGAAGCCGCAGCCGAAAAAAAGGCCTTACAAGCGAACTTAGCAACATTGAAGGAATGGGGCCGGCAAGGGTTAAAACACTGCTTAAGGAATTTAAAAGTATTTCTTTAATAAAGTCAGCAACGCCGCAGGAAATATCAAACAAAACGCATATACCGATAAAAGTGTGTGAAAATATTTACAAATTTTATCACTGATTATAATAGCAGTATAAATTTGCCGAATAGAAAAATCACTTTAAAAATAAGCCATAATAAAAAAACGCACAGAATTTATTTTCTGTGCGTTTTTTTAAACTAAATCATCATTTTCCCATAATACAGTGCCGTCTTCCAATGACACTTTTTGTGGAATACATTTTAAGGATATTTCAATACAATCATTATATATCTCAACACTATTATCTGTACCTTGCTGCAATATTTTTACATCACCGACCGCAGCTGCATATTCACCGATATAATTTTCATCACCGGGCTCGGTGTCTGTCTCATAAATTCCCGTGATAGAATTACATTTTACTTTAAGACCATTGCCAAATGAGATTATAAGGGGTTCTGCCTCAAAATGATCATCAATCGAATAAAGCAATGCCTTGTATTT
>CAKSDA010000091.1 GCA_934444895.1 uncultured Eubacteriales bacterium
TATATGGTCTAAATTTATATAAAAGACAAGATCTGATTTGCTATTTTGATTTATTAGCCCACAATCCTTTAAATGTATATGCGTATAACCCAAATCCTTCACTCCTTTATTTTTTGTTTTAAATTGATAGATTTTATCTTCAAATTCCTTCAAAGAATTTATCGTCTTTTTTAATTCCTGATAGTTGAGTAATACCTCAACACTATCTTTTGTGTTTCCATTATAAATTTTCACAAGATTAACCTCCTTTAATTTTTTCTCTCCGGTTTCAGGATTCTCAGACCAAACCATATCGCCGGCTTTAACATATTCTATAGTAATATATCCAGTTTCTGCAAGAACAGGCGTTCCCGCTACAGGTATATGTCCCGCTTTGCGCCATGTTATCCGGGCAACGATGCTTTCTTTTATCTTTGGTAAATACTGAGTTCTCTTAGATTGTGTCCGCAATACCGCTTAATCATTTTTGTTTCGAATGTTTCATTAAATTGTTTCCATGCCACAGTCACAACATTTTCTTTTGAATGAGGAATAAATTCTTTTTGTGGACGAACAGCATCAACAAAATTACCTACATAGATCAATTTTGTAGGAATGATCCTTTTTGAAGTGTTAAGCAATTTTGCCCTGTACTGCGGCAAAAATCCATATTCATCTACATGATAGTTTATTTTAGATTTTTCGGCAATATCTTCTTGCGGACGACTCATATCAATTGGTAAAAAGCGATCCTCGTACTTTGTGAACCATGTCTGAACATATTCCAATTTGTTATACTCTTCTACATTTGATGGAAGATTGACATCACTAGTTATTTTCACATATACGATCGGTACAATGATTCCAGAATCCCATGTAGCCTCATCAACCTTTTGGATTAAAAAATACCGACCATAAAGACCTCTTTCTTTTGCCAAGTCGCTTTCCAATTGGTAAGCAAAGACATCTCCGAAATTCCATTGACATTTATACATTCTTCTTTTCGTTGGTTTTTTTGCCGGAGGTTGGGGAGAAAGCAGTTTTGCTCGCAAATCTTCCAGAGATTTCTTTTTTTTCGCTTTTGCGGATATATCTATTGTTTGACGATTAAGCATATCATCGGATTTTTCAATCCAATAAAGAGCTTTTCCTTTAACAATCGGCAGGAGTACCCCCAAATTCCATTGCGTATCTGCCAATGCCAACCAAAACAATGATTCCTCTCCAATATCACCTATACTTTTATAGTCCTGTGTTAATTTATTAGTGATATCCTGAACAGTTTCTCCGGCATTATACAATTCTTCAAATTTATCTTTCACATCCAGTGATGTATCATTTTGATATAACTCAAATCCCCACATTCCCATTTATATCACCTGCAAATCGATTTCCGGTCCAATACAAAATCTCGTTAGACATTTGGTTCCGGCCGTAATTTAAAGTACCTAAAGCCAGCTCTTTAAACGCGCCCCAATATTTCGGTGCCACACATATTGAACGTTTGCGACGCCATCCACATTAATAAATCGATCATAGTGGCGGGACTGGAGATAGTACCGGCCGGTGTCGGAGTCGTAGATGTAGTCCTGGCATATCAGCTGGTTCGGCGATGGCATCGCCGTTGTGATACCACAAAGACGAAACTTGTCAGGAACATTCCTAAAACCATTTAGATGAGGTTATTCTATCTTTTTCAAAGCAGCTTTTGCATATTTTCGCCAACCGGGATGTTTCGAGTTTTGAAATCGTTCAAAATATGGACGCAGATCCTTCCGTTTAAAATCTCCCAAGGCAACAATCGCATGTAATCTTACTCCTTCATCTTCCAGCAAATCAATTAGAATAGGAATTGCTGCTTCCACTTTTAATTTTCCAACAAGTAAAATAATCATTTGCCTGTCTTGTCCGTATGACGAATCGGATATTATTTTTAAATAGTCATCGATATATTTTTTTGAACGGATTTGATATAGCCGATCACCGATCGCCCATTTGTCAATATTAGAATTATTAGAGCAGTAATCTTTCAAGAGCATAGGTACTACTTCTTCTAACTCTTTATGGTGAAACCAACCTAGCAGATATCGTTTTTCATTTTTCAATTTTGCCATTTTATAATATTTAATCACAACCGGGAGAACTGTATCTTTATACTTTGGTAGTAAACTTTCTGCCTGATTTAAAACTTGAAAGTTGAACCCTAAATTCAGTAGTTCCTGTTTAAAAGCTAGCAATATGCTGTCTGAATTTTTTTCCAGTTGCTCTTCTCTTGCCTTATACTGTTCTAACATGTGTTTCACTAAATCAGGATTGCTGTTAATATCATAGTTACTCACTATATCACCTCTTCTACTTCAAAGGAAATACTTGTATCAACCCGCTATCTACCGCCTGCTGCAATGGACCAGTTAAGTGGGCGTTAGTATACAAATGCATTTCAAGTTTTCATTTGCCGCATAAGTATATGTCCGGCTTTGCACCGTGCCGTATCCATCCGGACCTTATACGTATATGTCGTTTTTTTGACATTTTAATTTTACCAAATTTCGGCATTACCATCAATGCAACACGTTTGGCCGGCTTTCGTGAGAAAGACTTAATTGTAACCCTCGGCTTTAAATGGATTACCATGGCACTTGTCAGGACACCTTTAAGGATTTTGGATGTCCCTTGCATATATAGCGACGAGTTCATTAAACACATGCTGCAATGCATCGCTTTCCGAAGGAAATCCAATGCAATCATACTCTTTTCCTCTCTCCCTTGTGAACGTTTCCCAGCGGAGTTTGTTTTTTCGAATGTTATAGCCATCGTTAGTACTGCTATCAAAAGAAACGATTTCTGGTGGTATCCCATTTTCTTTCAGACGTGCGATAAATTCATTTCTGTTCATATCTCACTCTCCAAATATTTTTAATATCCCCTTTGCGCTGCTCTTTGTATAAGATCACCGCTAAAGATAGATATTGTTGTCTTACACCACGTATAAGCAGCAAATGCATCCGGTACTGTGTAGCGGTTTGCAGAGGGAATATGATAACCGAAAATGTTATTGAGGTAGGCGCTCTACTATCACATTGGTTAAAAGATCCAGTTTCATAACTTCATAAACGATATCATTTTCCACTTCAAAATAAATAAGATACCCATTCTCGGTAATATAGGCAGGAATATAAAAGCCGCTACCGATATCAGCATGTACTTCTCCGATTTTTTCTTTTACTTCATGTAGGCTCTTATCTAAATACCGGTTTATATCTTCATCCTTCACTAAAACTACTCCCTGAGCAGTACGACATTTTCGGTCAGAAGAAAACTCTGCTATCTTTTGAGCCATTCCGTTTTTCTCCACAACGATTGTGTATGTATTGTTTGTTCGAAAAACGGACAAAGAGTTAAGAAATATAAATGGCGTTTGTTGGTCATTTATCCCGGATATTGAATCACCTATTCGTATATTAGAATTATTTTTGCATCCCGACAAAGTTAATGCTGTCAGCAGCAATACAATTATAATTTTTTTCATAACCGTTCCTCCTCCATTTGGGCCAACTTCATAATATCCTGAAAAGCCATCATAAATACCTCTGTTGCAATTTCCCGGGTCGGTTATTGTATTGCCCCCAATGTATTAGGCGTTGCGGATGTTTAGTACCATGCCGTAGGGATCGTAGGTGTACTCCGCCGTATAATCGCTGTGACGATTATTTTTTGATGTTTTGCAAATCCATAATATTTATAAATTTTCTTCTTAATTGTTTGTATTTCATGATAGCAAAACCGTCTTTTTGCTTTGCAATGTAAATATTTTTGTCACCAAACGAAACGCCGACAGGAAGCCTACCGTTTTTTAAGCCTTGCTGCACATTGCCATTAACTATCCGCAGAAAAGTAGGCGTTATTCGATCTACACAAAATACAAAGATCATATTAATTGAGTCTCTTATAGTTTCATAATCATAGTATTCATCTAATATATTCGCGACGCTTTCGTCAACATTACCTATTATTTCGTCCAATAACTCAGGAACACGAATGATTGTAAAGCACTCTAATGTCCACAATTTTGATTTCTTTAAATACAGCGTTACTTCTCCGTTAAGCGGAATAGGGACATTCTTTTGCATTTGGTATTCATTCTCCAAAAGTCGCCCATGCAAGAAGTCCAAAAACTCTTGATAGGAAGCAAATGCAAGCGGTACTTTTTCTGCGTTGACAGGCTTTTGCTTCAGCCCGCCAAATATCGGTAGTAATATTACAAACAGAATGCCCACACCAAAAAATGCGAATATGATTATATGACTCACGAAAATTGCAGTTTCTTCATTCGGTATAAGCATACCCAATAAAATACCACCTGGAAAAAGACTACACATTAAAATCATTTCGATGACCATCAGCGTCTTAAGAATCAACTCTTTTGTCCTGTCACTCATCTTCATCACCCCGCTGCTCGTATCTCTGTATCGTTGTCTTAGCTATTTGTCCTTACAAAAGCGTCCACTTAAGATAAATCATAGCTTGTATAGCCGGCTTCGACAATTGCTTTCTGCATATCTAAAAACTTTTTACCTCACGCAAAGACCTAATTGTAACCCTCGGCTTTAAATGGACTACCGCAACCTTGTCAGGAGTACTCCTGAAACCTTTAAGAATATGAAATTACTCTAACAATTTTTTTGTTCCGCAACCAAGAATGTTTTATCCCATTTATCACGGTATGGTTTTATATAAGTTTTCCAATAGTTTTTAGGGATACGAAAATGGTTATCCGCCATAATATCCGGTAAACAATGATAGCAATCAATCAAATCATACGCCCTTTCAAAATTCTGGTTTTTTAAAGCATAAATTGATTCTTCACACAATTTTATAAGTATTTCGTATGCATATTTGTTTTTTAAAAATCGCCGGTTTACATAAACATTATTGTGATAAATATAGTACCACCGCTCTTGATCTAAACCTTGCACATCCGCCAGTGCCTTTCGGACTTGATTATCCTCATACTCTTTTTCGGTATATCTCAACACCTGTATGATTTTGGACAATATTTCGAAATTAAATTTATTCCGGATATCATTTCGTATGGCGACCAACGCGGATGTAATATCATATAAATCGTTTTGACTTATCATAACATTCTCCTTGTAATCATTTATACGATTCCACAAAAACATCAATACTCAATTATAAAAGCATCCGTTGAAGCGTTAATAAATTACCTTCCCAAATTTCATCATTGCAATCCTTTGCCTTTTGAATGCAAATGCTTATTGCGCTAAGAATAGAATTCTTGTCCGAGTAATTTTTTAACCTGTCTAGGATACAAAAAGCCCCCGGCCAATTCATATCTTGCAACCATTCTAACACTTCAGGTAAATGAGGCTTAATTTCTTCGTCGCTTCTTTCTGAAATGATAACAGCACAATTTTCCCATACGTTTTTATTGTGTTTTGGTGTTAGCGGTTGTATAAACGGAATAATTGTTTCTATATTTCTTGCTAGAGATATTCCTTCGATTTGAATTTCAGAGGACATGTGCCAATCGAGCATATCCATAATTTCTGTAATATCTACCATGCTTAATGCCCTCCTTCCCATTTAATGACAACCGATTTAACAGCTTGTGTCCAAATTGAACTGGAACCTGCATTTATCCAAGCTTCCATTGGTGCGCCTACTGGTCGTCCACTTACGTGGGTAGATCCATCTTGAACAACATAAACCACACCTGTTGCATTAAGTGCCTCAATTGTTGTCATTGCTACACCAGGCATCGGAACAGTAGAGAATGATAAGCCTGTATATTTGTCTTTGGCTTTCGGTGTTAGATTTCCCGGATTTGTTCCTCCATATCTATAAATTACTGTTGGAGTAGGCGGAGGTGCAGGTATTGCTTCAGCTTTTTCTTCTGCTTTAGGGATAGAAATAGCTGGAGCTTGAAGTATAGGCACCGTCCAGGACTTATACGTGTACGTCGTTTTTTGTCATCTTCATTTTACCAAATTAAGGTATTACCGTCAACAGAGCACGTTTGGACGGCTTTCGTGAGGGAGGCGGTCGGAGGGTGTTCCCTCCAACCGTTTCCTCACGCAAAGACTTAATTGTAACCCTCGGCTTTAAATGGATTACCACAGCGCTTGTCAGGAGTACTCCTGAAACCTTTGTTTGGTTGGGAGTATCCCTGCAGTCTGCCGTTTGTCCCAAAAAGGCGTTGCTTGC
>CAKSDA010000092.1 GCA_934444895.1 uncultured Eubacteriales bacterium
CTTAAAACTGCCCCATAGACATAAAAGTAGGGGTTTTCCGTGGTGGAAGCTATGATGGTTATGTCGCCGTTTTCTATGTATTCGAGCAGCGTCTGCTGCTGCTTTTTATTGAAGTACTGAATTTCATCCAGATATAGAAGTATCCCGTTTTGATTGGAAAAATCCTTTCTGGATGCGATAATTTCCTTAAGGTCGGCAGTTTTGGCCGTTGTAGCGTTAAGCCTATAAAGGCTTTTCCCGCTCTTTTTGGCAATGATATTTGCCACAGTGGTTTTACCAACCCCGGAAGGCCCGTAAAATATCATATTGGGAATTTCTCCGCTTTCGATAATTTTCCTAAGTATTTTACCCTCATCAAGAAGGTGATGTTGACCCACTACCAAATTCAAAGAATCCGGCCTGATTCTGTCTGCGAGAGGTGCTTTCATCTTTTCACCGCCACCTATACTATAATTAAGATTATTATAACTAAGTTTTTCCTTTAAATCAAGTGTTGCGCTTGATAGAACAAAACTGTTCGTTCAAAAGTTCAGTTCGCCAAAACCTGCCTGCAAAAGAATTTTTTGCCTTATAATCTGCCTTCGAAATTACATTTGCTAAATAGCAAAGCCATGAGATAACCGCAGTTACCGCATGGCTCTTGTAATTCATTATTCTGATTATTTTATAGTTACGCCCAAAACTTTGTCCCGGGGGTATAACGGACCGGTCTCCGGGCTGACAGGGATAGGCTCCCGGTCGTCGAATCTGCTTTATTTTTCCTTTGCAGCCGGAGCCGAGAGCGCCGGACTTTCAAGCAGAATATTCAGCAATCTGCCCATATCTTTAAGTGTACCTTTATACCATTTTCGCATGCCCTCTATGTCCCTGGCGTCAAGCGAATCCGGAATATTAGCAAAACTATACCTCGTTTCCGCCGCAAGCGCCAAATCGCCGCTGAAAAGAGAAATGCCTCTGACCTTCCCTCCGACAAGCTTTTCAAAATCCTGCATAAGCAAGATCAGTTCCTCTGTTACCGCTTCATTCGCTTCTTTCCCGTCTGCAGTATGTGCCTCAAAATGTTTTTTAAACGCGGCTGTGTCGCTGATTTCACCGCTCGCGCGCTTTTCCATACGATCATTAACGGTAATATCGGCATCAGACGGACAGACATTCCGGCAACGGATAACAATGCCCCTGAAAACCGTTTCGGTGCGGGTCATCCAGTTATCATTATTTGGGCCGGATTTTTCTTCAACAGTATGGCGCTGCTCCACATTGGCGGCGGAAAATTTTGCGCCTTTGTATGTTCCCTCATGAAAATCCGAAATGATGCATTCCTCCCAGGGAAGCGACAAAAGCCCGGCGTTTTTAAGATATGCTTTGTCTATAGAAAGCTCCGGCGTTTTCGACTCCGGGCCAAACTCCTTTAAAAACTCGGTTTGAAAAAAATCTCCCAACTGTTGTTTTATAAGCGATTTTTTCTTTTTCTGTGCCGGAAGCGCCATTAAAAGGAAAAAGCCTACCCCGACAAAAAACAAAATTGAAAAAACAATCAAATTATGTATTATAAACGCCAGTATACAATCAACAACAATGCATACAATGCCTGCGAGCATGCCAATGCTTTCCATAGCTTGATAATTTCCCAGCTTTTTCGAAAGCTCTGCGTCGGTCATCTTTTCCATTTTTGCGGTTGCTTCGGTGTTTTTCTTCATTGATTATGTCCTCCCGGATATTTATTGTAATCTTGTTTATAATATTTGCTCTGCAAAAAATAAATGCTACACTTGATAGGAACAAACTGCCCGATAAACGACAGACAAAAGTTCACATCATTTGGCAATATTAAGCCCATAATTTTTATTCCTGACCGTCTGCCGGCAGAGCGGATTCATAAGGTCTGAACTCATATGTATTTTTCTCTGTGTTCCAATACCATACCACAAGAACCGTTACATCATCCATATTATACATTATGGCCACATCGCTGTTGCCGTCACCGTTGCGGTCGGAAAAATCGATGCTTTGGTATTCATCAGCGGTATCACCGGAAAAAGAAGCAGGGTATTCCGCAAAGCTATACAGAGTCTGCTCCTCGCGGTCATAGTAGAACTCGGCGCGGTCATCGCTAAGACATACCAGCACATTTGTATCCTCATTGTTGCGGGTAATAGTGCCGCTATCCCTTACCACCCCGGTAACGCGCCAGTCATTTCCTGCCACATCGTCAGTCTCCGTGTTTTGGCTGCCGCCGCAGGCGGCAGATGCCAGGCAGATAATAAGCGCCAAAATCATACCCGAAAATTTTTTTATATTTTCCATATCTGTCCTCCTTTGTAGGTCTTTTATTCCTTAATTAACTAATTAAAAAACAATGCAAAAAATCTTTATCTTTTGTTAATCTGTTTTTTAGGCTGTTGATCAGCGAACACCATACGATTTACTTGCCGCCCAGGCAAACAGGGATAAGCCTAACCTTATAATATCATAACACCGGGTCAAAAGCAAATTAATGCGTTTAAATGCCCTTAAAGCACAAATGCGCTGCCGCAGATTCATTATCAAACCGTGTAATGTGTTTCAGTACGATAAAGTCCAATTTTAGGTTTAATATATACATTGTTTACATCCAATATAGCTAATAAAATAGTATATATCGGATATCGGTCTGATATCAATATTTTAAAGGGGATTTTAAAATGGAAAAGCAGATAACAGCAGCTATTCTCGGAACAGGTTCCAGAGGCAGCCTGTTTGGTACGCTTATGCAAAAACACGGCGGCTTTAAGGTTATGGCAGGATGCGATATAAACCCTGAACAATTATTAAAATTCAAAAAACTGCTCGGATTAGAGGACGAATGTCTATTCAAAGATGAGGAAAGTTTCTTTTTAAAAAACGCGCCGATGTGCTTGTAATAGCAACCTTTGATAAAGAGCATGTCCGTCAATGTGTAAGGGCTATGAAGATGGGTTATCATATACTGCTTGAAAAGCCCATAAGCGATTCAAGGGAAGAAATTGAGCTTTTGCTGCAAACACAAAAGGAAACCGGCAGAACGGTGGCAGTTTGTCACGAGCTGCGTTACGGACCGGGATATGAAAAGCTCTCCGAGTTGTTGGAAAAAGGAACAATCGGCAGACTTTTAGCAATAGACGCAATGGAAAGGGTTGCATATTGGCATCAGGCACAGGCATATGTCAGAATACAGTCTGAGCGTAATGCTGTTTCATATCCCACAATTCTTGCAAAATGCAGTCATGACCTTGACCTTGTTCAGCACTACGCCGGTGCTGAGTGTGATACACTCTCTTCTGTGGGTGCGCTTAGCTTTTTCAGAAAAGAAAATGCTCCGAAAGGAGCTGCCGAGCGGTGTCTTGATTGCCCACACGCAGAAACCTGTGCATACAGTGCAAAAAGAATATACATTGACGGCTGGAAACGGGATAATTGTCCCTCATTTGTTTGGCCCTACAATAAAGTTTCGCTTAAAAATCCCACAACTGAAAAGGATTTATATGAAGGGCTTAAAACCACCTGCTTTGGTAAATGTGCTTTTCTTTGCGGAGTTGAAGAAAACCCAACGGTTGTTGATCATCAGCTTGTGCAGATGCAATTTAAAAACGGTGTTACAGCAGTGCTTAAAATGGTATTCGCGCAAACTGCGGGCAGAAGAATAAATCTTTTCGGTACATACGGCGAACTGTTGCTTGACGAACGCAGCGATACTCTGGAGATAAGGCGTTTCGGAGAGGAGCCTGAAATTATACATTTAAAAACATTATCCGAAGACGGCAATGCACACGGAGGCGGGGATATGCGGCTTGTTGAGCACTTGTACAGCCTGCTTGCCGAAAATAAGGCCAACCGCACTTCGCTTAAAGAATCGGTTGAAAGCCATTTAATGGGTATCGCTGCAGAGGAATCGCGTCATAGCGGCTCAAAAGTACTGCGGGTTCATTAATAATGTTATTAAAAATTGCCTTATAATCGGAGATATTGAATTAAAGGTTTTAAAATCGGAGGTCTTTTAATGAAAAATAATTTGTTCAACATTAAAGTTTCGGAAAATGACGGTACACTATCGTCGATAATTCTTAAACACGATCCTTATGAAATGAACTGGTGCAGCGGCATTGCAGGCTGGGGCGAAATAAGGTTATATGACGATTTTCCGCTTATTGCAAAAAATGGTGTGCAATATGTTACAGGAACAAAAATACTTCCATTTATTTCGCTGACCGAATGGGAAAACACTTCTTTTTCGGTTTACGGTGACGAGGATTTCAAGCTGACTGTAGAGCGCCGATTTGATGAAAACGGTTTTTTGAATGAAAGGTACACAGTAAAAAACCTGCGTGATGCCGATATGTTTTTAGAGCAGGGTGATATAGGAATAACACTGCCGTTTAATGATATTTACACCTACGCCGATGACTGTATGGTAAAGCGCTGTAATACCCATATATGGTGTGGCGGCAGCACCTCTTACATAAGTGCAGTTAAAATGGGTGAGTCCGATTTTAATATGGGTCTTGTTTTAACCGAAGGCGCATTTGCAAGTTACAGTATGTGCAATGCGGATACCTATAGCCGCCGCGGAGTGTTTATTATGGATTGCGAGCACACAGAGCTGCTGCCGGGTGAGGAATACTCATGGAATTTAAAACTTTTTCCGTTTAAAGACCGTGAGGAATTTAACAGGATAATAGCAGGCTTTCGCAATACTATATATATCAAGGCGGAAAAATACACTGTGTTCGGAAACGAGCCTATTAAATGCAGCATTGCATTAAGCTTTAAGCCTGAAAAAATAAAGGCCTTAATTGACGGAAAGGAAATACCGATAACCGAAGGAAGCGATGGATATTTTATAGAATATTCGCCTGATCGTTTTGGGGATATTAAGCTTACGGTATCAGCAGATGATATTCATACTTATGCTGAATTTTACCGCAGTATCGAGCCTTATGAACTTATAAAAAAGCGGCTGTATTTTATAGCGGAAAATCAGCAATATAAAAGGGAGGACAGCGCACTTTACGGGGCGTACCTCGCATATGATAATTTGAAAAAATATCCTATTTTCAGTTCGGTTACAAGGGATCATAATGCCTGCCGCGAGAGGGTAGGTATGGCGCTTTTAATGTGTAGGTATCTTCAAAAAAACAATGACCCTTTTCTGAGAAATTCTCTCAACATGTTTATAGATTTTGTAAAAAGAGAGTTTTATGATACCGAAACGGGAGAGGTATTTGACGGAATAGGTAAAAACAGAAAATTTATAAGATTATACAACGCTCCTTGGCTGATTACGCTTTTTACTGAAATGTATAATCTTACGGGCGATAAAGAATACCTTGAATATTGTTTTAAAAGCATTGATTTTTATTACAGAGGCGGCGGTTATAAATTTTATCCAAACGGGTTTTCAATGCTGCTCACCTACAATGCGTTCAAAAATGCGAGTATGACGGACAAATGCGAGACAGTATATAAGCATTTTAAAAAGCATACGGACAATATAGTAAAAAACGGATTGAGTTATCCTAAGCACGAGGTTAATTACGAGCAGACAATTGTTACTCCGGCAGTTACTATTTTATCCGAATTTGCGCTCATATCAGGTGATGATTTTTATGCGTCAGAGGCGGCTAAGCACATTAAACCGCTTGAAAGGTTTAACGGGCATCAGCCGAGCTGCCATATGAACGAAATACCTATAAGATATTGGGATGACTTCTGGTTCGGTGAGGGCAGACAGCAGGGCGATACCTTTCCGCACTATTGGAGCAGCCTTACCGCAAGAGCTTATTATGATTACTATAGCGTCAGCGGTAATGCGAAATACAAAGCGGCGGCTTTGGAATGTATAAGAAACTGTTTTTGCCTTTTTAATGAAAAGGGCGAAGGCTCATGCGCCTATATTTACCCATACAAAATAAATGGGGAAAAGGGAGAGTTTTACGATAACTGGGCTAATGACCAGGATTTTTCCTTATATTTTTATTTTTTATTTGATAATTAATTCGAAAAACAATTTATTATATATCTTAATCAACAAATACACTGAGTTAAAAAGAGCAGAGCAAAAGCTGAACTGCCCCAGATTGTGCAGACAGTACAAAAAAGACTACCTAAAGTAGAAAATAAAATTTCAAGCAACAAACTGA
>CAKSDA010000093.1 GCA_934444895.1 uncultured Eubacteriales bacterium
CCTCCATATAACCAGGGTTTGCGCAGGAATTTGAAACGGGAGATACCTCTTAACATTGTGCGTGAGCAATAAACACCCATTATCATGTTGAAAATAACGCCTATAAGAAGTGTATAACCGAAGGAGTAAATTGAACCTGTAACCGATGAACCGAAGAACTGCATAATAGGTGAGAAGATTTTACCCATTAAAGTATCTGCGGTACCGAAGGTTCCCATCATAACGGCGGATACTATGAACACGGTAACATTTCCGTCTAAAACGGCATTGAAACTGTTATCAAAACCGGCTTCAATCGCTCCGTCAATGGTTTTGCCTTTTGCAAATTCTTCGCGTATACGCTCTGATGCGATAACATTAGCGTCAACACCCATACCGATTGAAAGAATGATACCGGCAATACCGGGAATCGTAAGTGTAACGCCGTTGGCTCCGCTGAAAAATCCGGAAGAGCAGGCTATCATACCCGTAACCTGACCTAAAAGAGCAATTGATGTAATTACTCCCGGAAGCCTGAACATAACAATCATTACAATACATATTACTATAAATGCTACTATTCCGGCTATTGTCATAACATGAAGCGCCTGTGAACCGAGTGTAGGACTGATAATCTGAAGTTTTGAATCATCAACCGTGAGGGCAAACGGAAGGGAACCTGCGTTTATTTTGTTTGCCAGTGCGTTTGAAGATTCCGATGTGAAATCCGAACCCTTGATGATTGCTTCACCGTTTGTTATTGTTTCGTTAACAGTAGGGGCGGAAATCTGTGTATCGTCCATCCAAATTGAAATAACCTGATTATGAAGACGGGCGGTTGCGTTTGCAAATTTTGTGGTGCCTGATTTGGTAAGCTTTAGCTGAACCACATAGCCGTCTTGCTGTGTGTAACCGGCCTTTGCATAGTCAATGTCCTCAGCACCCTGAAGGATTACCTTATCTGAAGTATCTCCTTCGCAGAATTTTAAAACTGCCGTTTCGCCGAGTTCCTTAACTGCAACAGTCGGATCAAAGTCTTTTTCACCGGACTGCCACGGAAACCTTACAATAACCTGTTTATTCTTTGAGTCGGTGCGAACTTCACTTTCCGTAATTCCCTGACTTAATAAACGAGTTTCGATGATTTCTTTTGCGGAAGCCATATCGCTGTCGCTTATCTTGTCGGTTTCAATGTTCGGCATGAAAATTGCTTCAACACCGCCGCTTATATCGATACCCCAGCGGATATCTTTTGCACCTTTAACATAAACGGTTTTTTTATCGCCGTAATAATTGCTTATTCCGAAAAAGGAAACATATGTAGCGGCGAAAATCAGTATTGCAACTATAAAGAATGCCGATTTACGGGTACCTTTTCTTTTGTGTTTCATAGGCGAATCCCCCATAACAATAATTAAGGCTGCGGCTAAAAAAACAACAGCCTAACAAAACTAATTATATATTTTTTTGTATAAAATGTCAATTGAATTAGGATAAATTATTACAAACTGTGCGTTTTTACTTACTTATTTAACAATTTTTCAAGCACGGCATATTTAGCCGATATGCAGAGAAGCTCAGAGGCAAGAGCTAATTCACTGTCGGACGGATATGAAGGCGCAATTCTTATATTAACATCTTCAACATCGTTTTTATAAGGATATGCGGCTCCGGCACCTGTTAATTTAAGCCCTGCTTCCTTGCAAAGCAGATTGGTTCTCGCAGCGGTATGAGGCATTAATGTAAGGCTTATAAAATATCCGCCTTTTGGATATGTCCATTCAGCAATGCCAAGAGAGCCGAGTTCTTTTTCCAGTGTTTTAATAACAATTTCAAACTTAGGACGCAAAATATCAGCATGTTTTTTCATATGATTTTTAATATCGTCCAAAGAACCGAAAATTCTTGCATGTCTTAGCTGATTAAGCTTGTCCGGACCTATTGTCTGAATAGACATTCTTTTCTTTATGAGTTTAATGTCGTCCGGGCCTGCAGCCTGAGCTGCAACTCCGGCGCCGGGGAAGGTAACTTTTGATGTTGATGCAAAAGATATAACAAGATTTTCATTACCGGCCTTTTTACATTCATCATAGATGTTTAAAAGCGTGCAATCGTCTTCATATAGTGAATGTATAGCATATGCATTATCCCAAAATATTCTGAAATCCTCTGCAGCGGGTTTTAAATTTGCCAAACGCCTAACCGTATCATCAGAATAAACAATTCCCTCAGGATTTGAATATTTGGGAACGCACCAGATTCCTTTTACGGTCGGATCCTTAACATACTCTTCAACCGCATCCATATCCGGGCCGTTAGGAGTATTTTTTACTGATATCATTTCTATTCCGAAATATTCGCAAATGGAGAAGTGACGGTCGTACCCGGGACAGGGACATAAAAACTTAACCTTTCCCTGATAAGCCCATCCGGGTTTGCCTGCAAAACCGTGGGTCATTGCCTGGGCAACGGTATCAAACATCATATTAAGAGAAGAGTTTCCCCCTACAATTACAGAAGAACTATCAACTCCCAATATTTCACCGAAAAGACGCTTAAGCTCGTCAAGTCCGTCCAAACCGCCGTAGTTTCTGCAATCTATGCCCGTTTCATTTTTATATCCGGTTTTATGGTTAACAACATTAAAAATTTCATCGCTGATATCCATTTGTTCCGGACCTGGTTTTCCCCTGGACATATCAAGAGAAATATTTTTTTCTTTAAATGAATTGTAACGCGCTTTTACGATTTCAAACTCGCGTTCCAATTCCGGTTTGCTTAAAGAATCATAATACATTTAAATAAGAGCCTCCAATTATAATCAAGCAAAATAATTAAAAAACGCCGAGAATAATTATACCTTAATTTGCCTTTTTTTTCAAGGTGATTTTATACTTTTTAAGATAAATGACAAAAACAACTGCCATGGCAAACAACAAAACCGAGGGTATAGACAAAGGGAATCCGGTAAATACAGGTTTTATATGATTGCTTATTACCGGTTTGTTTCTGGTACCGAAAAAAAGCATAAGGTAGGATAATGCCGAAGAGACAAGAGCATGAACGGCGCGAAAACATAAAAGTCTTATAATTGACGGATTTAGGTTTTGAGATGAGGATTTTACCTGACATAGCACCGACAAACCTCCGAAGGAAATTATAAATGCAATAATAGGAACCGAAAAACCTGCTTCATGTGCTTTCGCCGCTCCCAGGGTTATTTCAAAAGCTGAGACAATCAATGCAAAGACGCTTTTATCCTGCACAAAGCCTTTGATAATCTCTATTATCGAGGAAAAAAACACAACAAAAGCGCATATGTTAATCAGTATGTATGCGGAGTCTTCTATGCTTTCGACAAACGCGTTTTCGGCACTTTTATTTTTCATATTTTGTGTGTATGATTTTTCGGATATGTTTTTTGCCTCGCATTTTGATACAACCGAGATGTTTTTTCGGAATTTGGATTTATGACAAAATATATTCCATCTGAAATTTAAAAGCGACAGTATTAATCCGGCCAAGAAATTGCTTAGAAACAGTATTGTTCCGACAAATCGATCATTAAGAATTCCGTTCCCTATTGCAGCTATATAAAATGAAGGGGAGGCATTTATTCCGAAGTCTATTATTTTAAGGGCGGTTTTTCTGTCGGTTTCTCCGCTTAAATACAGATTGTCCGCAAGTTTTGCTCCTACGGGAAATCCTCCGATATAGGAAATTAAAAAGGCTGCAAAAACATTTCCGTCTACGCCGAAAACTTTTTTTGTAAATCTGCTTATTCTAAACCCTAAAATAGACATGGCTCCGCTTTTTTGAAAGAAAAGAACAAGAGCTGTAAAAGAAAAAAGCGAGGGAATAACAACAGATGAACAAAGCTTAATTCCGCTTATTGCCCCTGTTGCAGAAGCCGGACCTTCGCAAAGCAGAAGTATTCCGAAAAATATTGTAATAACGGCAGGAATACTTGTTTTTCGATTTTTAATTTCCGGTTTTCGGTTTTTCTTTTCGGTACTGTAAAATTGCATAAATTTCGTCCCTTATAAGTATTATTTAAATAGTATAGGTTATTAAAATAAATAGTTTATAGCCCGTTAATATATCTGCATATCCTAATGGCAGATTATAATCTTAACTGTTTAAATGTCTGTATTAATAATTATTATAAAGGCGGTATAACAATGTCTAAAAAAATACGGCTTGGCAGAAAGTCCACCAAAAAAAAGATAAATTATTTTTTTAAAACGGTTGACCTCGATGAGAATATAATTCAAAACAATTCTCAGATTATTTTGTACGGAAACACTCAGGCGGTAATAGACGGGTGTTACGGCATAATTGAATATTCTGACAGTCTTGTGAAAATAAATATCGGAAACAAGGTCTTGGCTTTTTCCGGAGTGGATTTTAATATATCCGACTATACATGCTCTTCCATAACGGTTAGGGGAAATATTTTAAATATAAGTTTCGAATAATTAAAAAAGGTATTTTTTTAAAAATAATCCGACTAAAAGACTTAAATAATTCTGCCGGTTTGGAGGTAAAACAAGTTGCTTTTATTTATATACAGATATATTATCGGATATCTTTATGTCAAAGTGAATTCAAAAAATCCTGAAAAATTACTTAACTTGTGCAACGCAAAAAGCGTAGGTATATGGGGAGTAAAGTTATATAAATCCGAGTTGTATTTTAAAATAGGAATAAAATCCTTTAAAAAGCTCAGGATTTACAAGCGAAATGCAAGCGGAAAAGTACATATTACCAAAAAAGTAGGAATACCGTTCTTTTTGATGAAAAATAAATACCGTTACGGTATTATAGTGGGAGCGGTTTTGTTTTTTATTATACTTAAGTTTATGTCTGGGTTTGTATGGAACATTTGTATAAGCGGAAACGAAACGGTAAAAAACGAAGTGATAATTGAGGCACTTGAAAAAATCGGAATAAAAGAGGGAACCAAAATCAGCAAAATTCACCCGGGTGATAAGCGCAACGAACTTTTGCTTGAGTGTGATAAACTTTCGTGGGCCGCAATAAATATTGAAGGCTCGAAACTTACGGTTGATGTTTCCGAAAAAAAGCCCGGAATAGTATCCGATACCACACCGTCTAATCTTATAGCTTCGTGCGACGGGGTAATAAAAAAGGTGGAAACTATAAGCGGCTCTTCTGAAGTTAAGGTGGGAGAAGCGGTTAAAAAGGGAGATTTGCTGGTTTCCGGTCTTGTGGAATACAGCGATATGACTTCATCATTTGTAAGGGCACGCGGTAAAATTATTGCTGAAGTTACCGGCGAATTTTCGTATGAACAGCCTTTAAAGGTGGTTGAAAACAGAAAGACAGGAACCGTAATAAAGCATAATGTGCTTGATTTATATGGTATAAAAATACCGCTTTTTTTAGGAAAGGTTAATAAGCCTTGCATAGGCGAATGTATTAACAGATCTCCTTCAAACGGAAAACCGTATGTACCGATAAATATAATTAAAGGCAGATTCAGTTTGACATCTGCCGAAAACATTGTTTTGTCGCGTGATGAAGCCGAAAAAAGAGCAAAGAAGGGTATTGATAATTTAATAGAAAAAGAGTTTGAATCCTCTGAAATAATTTCCAGAAATGACAGCGTTAAGGTGCTTGGCGACCGGGTGATAATAAAGTCGGAAGTTAAGGGAAAAAAGAATATAGCAAGCGAAGAAAAAATAATGGTTGATACTAGAAATTAGGGCTTTGATGTGTTATACTGAAAATGTTATTATACCTAGGCAAACAGTGATAAGCCGAACCTGCCCAAAATAGCAATCTTTAGGCATTTTTTGGCTTGTCGTATTTGCAAGGCGTCAGCCTCCGCACCCAAAACTGCCTTAAATTTCATCCGTTTTGGGTCGAAGATTTTTTAAACTGATATATTTTTTACAGGG
>CAKSDA010000094.1 GCA_934444895.1 uncultured Eubacteriales bacterium
AAGATTAAAAAACCGAGTTCCGCTCAATTTAGAGTGAATCTCGGTTTTTTTGGCTGTTTTTTTACAGCCCCTTTTATGTCATTTGCTAGCAGAAACCAATACGGTTCCGACCAGCAAAATACTTAATTTTTCTGAAAGTAAAATCTCTAAAATCCGGAATTGTCAAAAGGTAAAATTTCTATAAACCGAATTTTTAAAAGTAAAACTATCTAAAAGTTAATGTTTTTGGTTTTGTCAGTCAAAACCGCCGTTAAAATTCCGGTTAAACTACCCGCTGCTGTTGCCGCAACCAACAAAAAAGGAAGATAGGATATAACCGAAAAACCTAATATGAGTATTGCAACCGCAAGCTGGGTTATATTGTGAACAATGCTGCCAACAATGCTTATTCCTATTATTCCGATACCTTTTATTTTTGAAAGAGCAATCATTACAAGCACACTTGCCGTTCCGGCTGCAACAGAAAAGGCAAACGAAATCGCACTGCCAAACAGCACTGCGGACAAAAGAATTCTTACCGTGTTTATAACAAAGCCCATTAAAGGCTTTTCTTTTCCTATTAAATACAAAGCCACTGCATTTGAAATTCCGATCTTCATTCCGGGAACCAAAAAATCAAGACCCACTAAGGATTCAACATATCCCAAAATTAAAGCCAAACATGAAAATACGGCGTATATGCAAATCTTCCTTGCTGAAAATTTTTTCATAATCATTTAATCTCAACAATCATCTTATGGGGCAGGCAAACAATGCTTTGTCCCTTTTTGTCAATCTTTCCCTTTGCTATGCAAATTTCATCCCTGCAATTTGAGAAAGTACATGAACATTTTTTGTTTTTGACTTCAATTATATTCTTTCCAAGCGGTGTTTCAATGGTTTTAGTTTCATCCTTTGTAAGCGGCGCAGTATAAACCACTTTGTTTTCTACCGAAACCACAACCGTTTTCCCTGGCTTTTGGCATTTTAAAAAAGCAAAAGCCGTCACCGCAACAACCAAAACGGCAGCTATAAAAATGTATATGTCCGATTTTTTGACTGTCTTATTCTTCATAAAGCCATACCGCATTTTGATCGCATTTTTTAAGATTATTTAAATACTCATCATCAGGCAGCAGTTCAACAAGAGGTGCCAGCACAAACGCCCTCTCTTTAAATGCCGGATGAGGCAATTTTAATTCGCTTGTATTAATTTTTTCATCATCATATAAAATCAGATCCAGATCAATTATTCTGGGCCCGTTTTTCACAGTGCGAATTCTTCCCATTCCCGCCTCAATTCCGAGACAAACTCCAAGAAGCGCCGCCGGAGACAATTCGGTCTCAACACAAACAACCGTATTTAAAAAACAATTTTGATTTTCATATCCCCACGGCTCAGTCTCGTATATCCTTGCCGTTTTAATTACTTTTACAGCAGGGACCTTCTCTAAAGCCGCAATAGCTTCATTAATATTGTTAAGTCTGGCTCCCATATTAGTTCCAAGCGCAATATAGGCAATACCCACAACATCACCCGTTTTTATCTAAATTCTAACCCTTACCGCAACATAATCAAACTCGCATGACATGGGCGCATTAGGCTTTTTAAGCAATACTTCAACATGTTCAATGCCGCAAAATTCTTTTAAAATAGATTTTGCAACCTCGTCCGCCGCTCTTTCTATAAGCTTATAAGGCCTTTCGGTCATAACTCTGGTAACAGTTTTTCTTACAGCAGCATAATTCACCGTATCATTAATATCATCGCTTTTTCTTGCTTTGTCTAAATTCGCGTCGATGACAATGTCCAGCTCAAATTCCTGACCGTTTTCGGTCTCGGACGGATTTACACCGTGATAGGCAAATACCTTAAGTCCTTTAATAATAATCTGATCCACAACTTTTTCTCCTGTTTTATATTTAGTTTTGAAAATCTAATTATTCGCTTTTAAAGACTTTGGAGAGCTTTCTTTCCATGCTTCAAGAAAATGGCCGAAGACAAATGTATATAAAGCGGCATAGACAATGTATGAAACTGTGCTGAAGGTAAAACGGTCCTTTATAAAATCCCATACACTGTTTGTTCCAAAGGTATATTGCCTTGCTCCGATAACTATGTAAACAACGAATGAAACATAAATAATTATGTCTGCGGCAATTATTATGCCTTTGGTTGTATTTTTAAACTTGTTTTTATTTAAATATATCGCTAAGAAAACGGCAGCAACCGTTAAGGCAGAAAGCCCTGTAAACATGGTAATGAAAAGATATTCGTTTATATCTATGATTCCGCGCCCGGTTGCAATATAAATTATTTGGGCTATAATTCCCGTAATTCTTATAAAAAACATAAGAGAGAAAACAACAGCTGAAAATGTATTAAAATACTTTTTTGCCGGAGAATTTGAAATATTCAAAAATGTAACTGTTCCGAGCACAATGCCGCACGGTACCATGTTTTCCAAAATAAGATTTACCCTGTCCCCTGCGTTGTCATATCCAAAGGCCTTGTAAATCGTAAAAATATCAAACCCTATCAGCAGTGCGGCGGAAACAACCGTAAGAATTTTTAAAAATTTATTCATCCTTTTTTCTCCCTTAAAAGTTTGTCCGCCACTGCGGCCGTTCTGGCACAGATTTCGCAGTTGTGGACTCTTATTATATCGGCGCCCTTCATAATACATATAAGGTTTGCTGCGGCGGTTTCAATATCTCTCTCCATAAAGGGCAAGTCCCGCCCGGCAAGCTCACCTATCACTCTCTTTCTTGAAAGACCCACCAAAAACGCAAAACCCTTAACCTTAATCCTGTCACATTCTTTGATAAGGGCAACACATTGAGCATTTGTCTTATCAAAACCTATTCCGGGATCAAGACAAATATTTTCAGGCGGTATGCCAAGCGCAACGGCACGGTTAAGCATATCCACAAGGGTTGCATGAACCGAAACCGCCGGATCGGTTTTGTTTTCTATTTCGCCGGGGTGCATTAAAATAATTCCGGCATTGTGTTTGCAAACAACAGCTGTCATTTCAGGAGTTATGTCTTTAACACAATTCACAATCGACGCTCCGTTTTGAAGAGCCTTATCAGCAACATACGGATAAAAAGTATCTACCGAAACAGGTACGCCGACCGATGATACAACCAAAGGAAGAATGTCACAAAGCCTTGCCCATTCTTCCTCTTTTGAAATTTGCTTGAATCCGGGTCTTGTAGACTGACCGCCTATGTCGATTATATCAGCGCCGGCCTTTTCCATATCAACCGCGGCTTTAACAGCGTCCTCTTTTGAAAAGTGGGTTCCACCGTCCGAAAATGAATCCGGGGTAATGTTGAGTATCCCCATTATGTAGGTTTTTTCACCAAGCGGAAGTTTTTTACCTTTAAAACAAAATGAATTCATTTTTCATCGCGTCCTACTTTCCGGATTTAAATAGACTGAAAGCCTCGTTTCTCGTTCTTATATCCGAACGCATTATACCCCTGAGCGCCGAGGTTTCGGTAGTAGTGCCAAAAGCCCGAGCGCCGCGCATTGTCATGCACAAATGCTCTGCCTCAATAACCACTGCAACCCCCTGAGGTTTTAATTGCCTATCCAAAAAATCGGCAATGTCCGCGGTGAGCCTCTCCTGAAGCTGAGGCTTTTTTGCAAAGCAATCAACTATTCTTGCAAGTTTTGAAAGTCCTATTACCGTACCGTCGCCCGGAATATACGCAATATGCGCCTTGCCTACAAACGGCAGCAAATGGTGCTCGCACATGGAATAAAGCGGTATATCCTTAACCACAACCATCTCATCATGCCCTGTGTGAAATGTCTTTATGAATGTTTTGGGATCGGTGCTAAGTCCGCCGAATACCTCCGCATACATTCTGGCAACCCTGGCCGGAGTTTCAACAAGACCTTCTCTGTCAGGGTCTTCACCTATTGCAATAAGTATTTCCCTTACCGCTTTTTCAATTCTTTTTAAATCCAAAATATAATAACCTCATAATAAAAGTATCAATAAAAGTAATTTTAAAATTCAAGGCGAGATTTAATATACTCGTTTAATTTATCTATCGGAATACGCTCCTGTTCCATAGTATCGCGATCACGAACGGTAACGCATCCGTCCTCGGCAGAATCAAAATCATAGGTAATGCAAAACGGCGTTCCGATTTCGTCCTCTCTGCGATATCTCTTTCCTATTGAACCGGCGTCATCATAATCAACCATATACTCTTTTTTAAGCATATCATATACTTCTGTTGCGCCGTCGTTTAACTTTTTGCTAAGCGGAAGCACCGCAGCCTTGAAAGGTGCAAGAGCAGGATGAAGCCTTAAAACGGTTCTTACTTCTCCCTTGTCGTCTTTTTCCTCGTCGTATGCGTCACACAAAAATGCTAAAAGAACGCGGTCGGCACCAAGTGACGGTTCGATAACATACGGAACAAACTTTTCACCGGTTTCCTGATCAAAATATTCAAGGCTCTTTGTCGACTCCTTCATATGGGCGTTCAGATCATAGTCGGTTCTGTCGGCAATTCCCCAAAGCTCACCCCAACCAAACGGGAACAAAAATTCAAAATCGGTCGTAGCATTGGAATAATGAGAAAGTTCTTCCTTTTCGTGATCGCGAAGACGCAGATTATCACTCTTAATTCCAAGGCTTAAAAGCCAGTTTTTGCAATATTCTTTCCAGTAGTTGAACCAATCCAAATCCGTGCCGGGCTTACAGAAAAATTCCAATTCCATTTGCTCGAATTCACGGGTTCGGAAAATAAAGTTTCCGGGGGTAATTTCATTTCTGAAAGACTTTCCTATCTGACATACTCCGAATGGAAGCTTTCTCCTTGAAGTTCTTTGAATATTTCCGAAGTTAACAAATATACCCTGGGCCGTTTCAGGACGAAGGTATATTTCGTTTTTTGCATCCTCGGTAACGCCCTGGAATGTTTTAAACATAAGGTTAAATTTGCGTATGTCTGTAAAATTGCATTTTCCGCAGTTAGGGCATTTAATTTGTTTTTCTTTAATATATTCCGACATTTTTTCAAAGCTCCAGCCGGCCGGATTAACTCCGGTATCTTCTATAAGCTTATCGGCGCGGTGACGGGTTTTGCAGTCCTTGCAATCCATAAGGGGATCGGAAAATCCGCCAACATGGCCGGAAGCCACCCATACTCTGGGGTTCATAAGAATTGCACTGTCTAAACCTACATTGTATTTGTTTTCCTGAACAAATTTTTTCCACCAGGCTTTTTTAATGTTGTTTTTAAACTCAACGCCGAGAGGGCCGTAATCCCATGTATTTGAAAGTCCGCCGTATATTTCGGATCCGGAGTAAACAAATCCTCTTCCCTTTGCAAGGGCTACAATAGCATCCATATTTTTTTCATTGTTATTCATTTATATTTCTCCCATCTAAAAAATTAAACCCGATTTTGACAATTTACGGCCGTTTTAATATGCTCTATAAATAATATCGCTTTATAAATTATACATATAAATATATAGCAATTTTTTCTCCATGTCAAGTAAATAGTACTGCCGAGAACGCTCTAAACGGCAATTAGCCTATACTAAGAAACTAACCTGTTAAAATATTTTATAAAAAGTATTGATTTTTGTAAAATTTCATGGTAATATATTTTTCGGTGCTTTTTTAAGCTCGCTTAAAATTTTATCTTTTTATCCGGGTGTGGCTCAGTTTGGTAGAGCGCTTGAATGGGGTTCAAGAGGCCGCTGGTTCGACTCCAGTCACTCGGACCATAATGCCACCGTAATTTTGATAGAATTACGGTGGACTTTTTTGTTATTGTTTGATGGGCTGCATTATGGTAAAATAATTTCGACAAATCGGAATTTGAAGAGGTAGTTAAGATGAAAGACGGAAAACACCCAAACCCCAATACAATCCATCCAATTGCAGGG
>CAKSDA010000095.1 GCA_934444895.1 uncultured Eubacteriales bacterium
AAGGCGTTTTTTAGTGAAGAGTGAATAGTGAATAGGTAAAAGTTAAAGTCCCAAAGACTTACGCCTTTGGGACTTTGGAGGCACCACCCGGATTTGAACCGGGGCATAAAGGTTTTGCAGACCTCTGCCTTACCACTTGGCTATGGTGCCGAATTTAGTTTTTTGTTAAAAAAGACGCTTAAAAAAAGTATTTAAGCGTCCTTGGAGCGGATTACGAGGCTCGAACTCGCTACCTCCACCTTGGCAAGGTGGCGCTCTACCAGATGAGCTAAATCCGCGAATAACTGGTGCCTCCGGTCGGAATCGAACCAACGACACAGGGATTTTCAGTCCCTTGCTCTACCGACTGAGCTACAGAGGCATATGTGGCGACCTGGATGGGGTTCGAACCCACGACCTCTAGCGTGACAGGCTAGCGTTCTAACCAACTGAACTACCAGGCCAAAAAGTGGTGGGAACAATAGGGCTCGAACCTATGACCCTCTGCTTGTAAGGCAGATGCTCTCCCAGCTGAGCTATGCTCCCACGAAATACCGACTACGGATTATGTCTCTGTCGGCGACAGAAATTATATTACCACAACTCTATATATTTGTCAATACAATTTTAAAATTTTTTTATTTTTTTATTATTTTATTTTTCACTTTTTGTTTTTTGAAGCAATATCTGCAAATTATATTTTTAAGACCCCCGGAAAAATACTGATTTGAAATTTTCCGCTTTCATATGTTGACTTTTTAGGCTATAATATGATATAATGCAAACATGTTCCAAATGGTACAGTTTTAGGCGGTGTTTTTAAATGAACAAAATTCACTATGCTGTTTTTTCCGATATGTTTTTGTGGAAAGGATTGAATGAGGAAGAAATTTCCGAAATATATAATATGTTGCCGCAAGAGGTAATTATAAAAAGGGGCAATATTTTATACAGTGAAAAACATTTTGAACGCGCGCTTGCTCTTATACTGAGTGGAAATGTAATTGTAACAATGGGAGAAAAAAGTGAAAAGCCCACGCTTATGAGGAAAATGCAAAGCGGCGATGTTTTTGGAGCAGCTTCAATTTTTTGCAATGCCGAAAGCTATGTAAGCGTTATTTCCGCTAAAACCGATGTAAGCGTTATCTTTATACCTGAGGATACTCTTAAAAAAATTTTCACTCTGTTTCCGGCGGTCTCACTGAATTATATTTCCTTTTTAAGCAGCAGAATTCGGTTTTTGAATCAGCGAATTTCATCCTTTGCCGGCAAATCGGTAAAGGAGAGGGTATTCAGCTATATTTCCGCCATGGCTCAGACGGACTATGAAGTACAAATAAAGAAAATAAGCGAAATGGCGAGGGCGCTTTCCATAGGCAGAACCAGTCTTTACAGGGCGCTGGATGAGCTTAAGGCGGACGGCAGAATAATTGAAAAAAACGGAAAATATTTTGTTGTTATTGAATAGTGTTAATTTGACCTAGTGAGGGTCATATAAAAACTCACAATAAATTTTAGGAGACAGAAAAATGAAAAAAATAATCAGCGTTTTTGTTTGCGCGGTCATGCTTTTAACAATGTTTACCGGCTGTGCAAATAATGCAGAAAAAACAGATGTTAATGTAATTGCAATAAGCGGTCCTACCGGTATCGGCATGGCAAATCTTATGAAGGAAAATGCCGATAAAAAGGCAGCAAACAATTATAATTTCTCTGTGGTGACCTCACCTGAGAGTATTGTTGCAAAGATTTCTAACGGCGAATGTGATATTGCCGCGGTTCCTACAAATCTTGCATCGGTTTTATACAATAAGCTTAAAGGCGGAGTTAAGGTGCTTGCCGTTAACACCCTCGGCGTTTTATATATTTTGGAAAACGGCAACTCAATAAAAAGCATTGCTGACCTTAAAGGTAAAGAGATATATTCAACAGGACAGGGCGCAAACCCCGAATATGTATTAAATTATACCCTGAGCAAAAACGGCATAGATCCTAAAAAAGATCTTAAGGTTAATTATCTCACCGAAAATCAGGAACTTGCCACAAAAATGATCTCCGGTAAGGTTTCTGTAGCTCTTGTGCCGCAGCCAATTGCCACAACAATCATGCTTAAAAACACCAATGTTCGCTCTGCTATTGATATGACAGCCGAATGGAAGTCGGTATCAAACGGAAACAATCTTATGATGGGATGCGTTATAGTAAGAAGCGATTTTGCAAAGGATAACAAAAAAGCCGTAAACACATTCCTTAAGGAATACAAAAAGTCAATTGAAAACACTACAAAGGATATTGATTTAACTGCCGCAAACTGTGAAGAGTTTAAGGTTCTTGCTTCTGCCGCTATCGCCAAAAAGGCCATTCCTTCCTGCAATATAGTATATATTGACGGTGAAAACATGAAAAAGGAACTCAGTGAGTACTTGAATGTATTATTCGAAGCGGATAAAACATCTGTGGGAGGAAAACTGCCCGATGATGATTTCTACTATAAAAAATAATAAGTATATTAAAGGCTTTTTAACTGCCGTTTTCTGGCTTGCCGTATGGCAGTTTTTAAGCCTTGCGATAGACAATGAAATATTGCTGCCGTCGGTTTTTAAAACAGCGGCGGCATTATTTAAAATGGTACAACAAAGCGAATTCTGGCTTGACTGTATGAGCAGTATGCTCAGAATAGTAACAGGCTTTTTATTTGGGGTTGTTTTAGGGATTGTCTTAGCCGTTGCAACTTCATTTGTACCGGTAATAAATACGCTTGTCTCGCCGATTATCAAGATAATACGAGCGGTTCCGGTAGCGTCTTTTATAATTCTTGCACTTGCCTGGTTCAGTACAACCGTGCTTCCGATTTTCATTTCCCTTTTAATGGTTATGCCTTTGGTCTGGTCTGCAACATCCGACGCAATACAGTCGGTTGATAAAAAAATAATAGAAATGTCCGAACTGTTCAGATTCGGTATTGCGGATAAAATATTTAAAATATACATGCCGTTTTGCTTTTCAAAGGTTGCGTCATCCTCTTTAACCGCACTGGGTTTTGCATGGAAATCTTCGGTTGCTGCCGAGGTAATATGCCGCCCCGTCCATTCTCTGGGCGGAAGTATGTATACTTCAAAGCTATATCTTGAAATGAACGAGTGCTTTGCAATAACCTTTACAATAGTTGTTTTGAGTCTTGTGCTTGAGCGCGTAATAAGAACGCTTATTAGGAAAGTAGGAAGGTATGACATATGATCAATATTGAAAATCTCAGCTTTTCTTATAATGAAGTTCCGGTACTTTCAAATTTTTCAGCTCATGTTAAAGGCGGAGTAACAGCTGTTTCAGCTCCGTCAGGTGCCGGTAAAACCACCCTTTTGCGGCTTATATGCGGTCTTGAAACCCCTTTAAAAGGTAAAATAACTTTTAATCTGCTTAAAAATTCAGGCAGGCAGCCGAGGTTTTCGGCAGTATTTCAAGAAGATCGACTTATAGAAAGCCTCTCGGTTGTTTCAAACATTTTGCCGGTTACAAACAAAGGCGCGGAACATATACAAAACATACTTAAAAGACTTGAACTCAGTGATTATGCCAATACTGCCGTAAAAAATTTAAGCGGTGGTCAAAAGCGGCGTGTTGCCGTTGCAAGGGCTATAGCTTGTGATTATGATATAATGTTGCTCGATGAGCCGCTTAACGGGCTAGACGCAGATTTAAAATACAGGACAGTAAAAACTATTCTGGATTATAATAAGGGCCGCCCTGTGGTGCTGGTTACGCATATTGAGGACGATATGAAACTCTTTGGCGTTACGGATATAATAAGTTTTTGAAAATCAGGCGATGCCAAGAGCGGCGTCGCCTGATTTTAAGTTACATCGCAGAAAAACAGATTGGTTTTTAATTTTTACTTTCTTGCCAAAACAAATTTGTTCCTATTCAAGGTAAAAAACATATAAAAAAACGCATAATATTAATTATTTCCTCTTGCCTTTTTTGCCTTAAGAAATTATAATATATATGTTGTAAACAGTATTATTTTATACTTTTATACAATTTGAAAGGAGTACATATATGATTATCTCAAAAGAAGTAGAAAACATGTGTCCTCTTGCCAAGGGCGCGTATCATGGTCCGGCTCCTATACCGGAAGAGGGAAAATGGGTCCAGGCAAAAGAAATTAAGGATATTTCAGGACTTACTCACGGTATCGGCTGGTGTGCACCTCAGCAGGGCGCTTGCAAGCTCACCCTTAATGTTAAAAACGGAGTTATAGAAGAGGCATTGGTAGAAACTATCGGATGTTCCGGAATGACTCATTCCGCTGCTATGGCTTCTGAAATACTTGTTGGCAAAACAATTCTTGAAGCACTTAACACTGACCTTGTTTGTGACGCTATAAACACAGCAATGCGCGAACTGTTTCTTCAAATTGTATACGGCCGCACACAGACAGCTTTTTCGGAAGACGGTCTGCCGATCGGTGCCGGTCTTGAAGACCTCGGAAAGGGGCTTCGCTCACAGTGCGGTACAACATACGCAACAAAGGTTAAAGGTCCGCGCTATCTTGAACTCGCAGAGGGATATATTACAAAGGTTGCCGTTGATGAGGACGATACCATTATCGGTTATAAATTCGTACATCTCGGAAAGATGATGGAAATGATCCGCAAAGGCATGGACGCTAATGAGGCTCTTGAGAAAGCCAGCGGACAGTACGGCCGTGTTGATGATGCTGTTAAGCTTATCGACCCGCGCGTAGAATAAGGGAGGGTATGAATATGGCTTTATTTGAAAGTTATGAAAGAAGAATCGACCAGATAAACGCAGAGCTTGCAAAACACGGCATTTCCTCTATTGAAGAGGCAAAAGACATTTGTGATGCCGCCGGTGTGGACGCATATAATATTGTTAAAGGAATTCAGCCTATTTGCTTTGAAAATGCCTGCTGGGCATATACAGTAGGTTGTGCAATAGCACTTAAGGATAAAGTTTCATCAGCTGCAGAAGCTGCTGAAAAAATCGGTCTCGGATTACAATCATTCTGTATTCCCGGTTCGGTTGCGGACGATCGCAAGGTAGGACTCGGACATGGAAATCTCGGCGCAATGCTTCTTCGCGAAGAAACAAAGTGTTTTGCTTTCCTTGCAGGACATGAATCCTTTGCAGCTGCCGAAGGCGCTATAGGACTTGCAAACAGCGCAAATAAGGCGCGTAAAGAACCTTTAAGGGTTATACTTAACGGCCTTGGCAAAGATGCGGCTCAAATCATTTCAAGAATCAACGGATTCACATATGTTCAAACACAGTTTGACTATTTTACAGGCAAACTTAACATTGTAAAGGAAATTGCATATTCAAAGGGCGAACGCGCAAAGGTTCGTTGCTATGGTGCAGACGATGTTCGCGAGGGCGTTGCCATAATGCATAAAGAGGGTGTTGATGTTTCAATTACAGGTAACTCAACCAATCCTACACGCTTCCAGCATCCTGTTGCAGGTACATATAAGAAGGAATGTATCGAACAGGGTAAGAAATACTTCTCTGTTGCTTCCGGCGGCGGTACAGGACGCACACTTCATCCTGATAACATGGCTGCAGGTCCGGCTTCTTACGGTATGACAGATACAATGGGCCGTATGCATTCCGACGCACAGTTTGCCGGTTCTTCCTCCGTTCCTGCTCATGTAGAAATGATGGGACTTATCGGTGCGGGCAACAACCCCATGGTTGGTATGACCGTTGCATGCGCCGTTGCAGTTAACGAAGCGTTGAATAAATAATAATTATTTAATAGTATTAAAAGAACTGTCTTAGATATGAACTGCCCCAAGTTGTACAGACAGTACAAAAAAGCCTACTTGATGTAGCAAATTAAATTTTAAGAAACAAACTG
>CAKSDA010000096.1 GCA_934444895.1 uncultured Eubacteriales bacterium
TGCGACCGCAGGCAGACCCATAAGCAGCCAACCGCTCATGTCCGACGCTTCGGCGCTCATTGCGGTAACAAGGGGACCCAGTTTTCGTCCGCCCAAATAAAAATCATCCGATGATTTGTTTCGCCCGGATACGGCGAAACCTATACCGACCATCATAATCATATATACAATTATGGCAGAGAGTATAACCCAATCGTAATTTGTCATTATTTGTAACACCTACCAATTCAAATAAAAAAATTATATCATACGGTAGGGCAAAAAGCAACAAAAATTAACAAACTTTGAATTTTCAGAGAATTTTATATTAATTCTAACTTTTGCTTTTAAATATATAGTTTAAATACTAAGTAAATGTTTTTAGGTTTTTGATCGTTGAACCCGCCACGCCTACAAATAAAAGCATAAACCTCAAAAAACAAAATACTTTTTATCTATTGTTTTCGAGGTTAAGCTTTGTAAAAACGGTGAGCCTAAAAATGTCTAAAGATCGCTGTTTTGGGTGCAGAGGATGTCGCAAGGCTGACGCTCACAAAAGACAACAAGCCTTAAAACGCCTAAAGATAGCTGTTTTGGGCAGGTTCGGCTTATTCCTGTTTGCCTAGGTGGGCAGGGGTAAATTCTTGCAAAATCTTTCAATAGGCGAAGCGATATTTTATATATCATATTTTGTTTTAATTCTGTTTAATATTTTGCCTATGGGTTTTGCAAAGATCAAAAGAAAAACAAGGTTTGATACCGCATATATAATCGTAAACTGCGCCGATGTGACTATTGCCGCAAGATACCTTGTAATATTAAAATATCCGTCCGCCCAAATAACAGTCCAGATATCCATTAAAAGCGAAAACAAAACCCCTGAAAATATTCCGTATAATGAGAGCATAATTTTGCTTTTCTTAATCGGCGAAGCCAAAATCCCGGCTATAAATCCTATAATTCCCCATGTAAACATTTGAAAAGGCGTCCACGGCCCCTGTCCGAAAAAGAAGTTTGATATAAGAGCCGATAAAGCACCTGTCATAAATCCGGCTTCTGAGCCAAAGTAGATTGCGGTTATCACAACCATGGCGGTAACAGGCTTAAAACCGGGAATCGGAGTAAATAGCACCCTTCCGACAACCGAAAGCGCTATCATCACCGATATTATAATAAGAGTTTTTACGTTACTTTTTTTATTTTCAAAGGCAATAAAAAACGGAAGGCAGGAAAGAATTACTACGCATAATGAGATCCACGCATACTGCTTATCCTTAAAAATCTGCGCGCCGCCTATTACAATTAAAGGTATTAAAAACAGGCAAATGAAATATGACAGTTTTCTTTTCATTTTGCCGACATCCTTTCAATGCACCCGACAACCTGCTCACAGGTCACAGCCTTTTTAAATATATTTCTTGCCATGCGGCTGGCGGCGGTAGTATAAAAATTGTTTTGAGAGAAAAATTCCTCCGGAGTATCTTCCGACATAATTTCACCGTCGAAAAACAAGGCGCACCTGTCGGCACATTCGGCGGCAAACTCAACATCGTGCGTAACCAGAAAAACCGCAACCCCGTCCGCTTTAAGTTTCTTCAGTATCTCTGTAAGATCTTTTTTTGCCGCTGCGTCAATACCTTTTGTGGGTTCGTCCAATAGTATTATTTCGGGTTCAAGCAATAAAAGCTTTGCAAGTGCGCACCTTTGCTGCTCTCCGCCGCTTATATCGTAAGGATGGCGATTTAAAAGTTCGGTTATCTTAAGCTTTTCTGCCACATAATTTACCTTTTTTGCCTGCTCTTTTTTAGGGACATTTAATATTTCAAGAATATCGTTAAGGTCTTCCCCTACACTGTCTTTTATAAACACCGTTTGGGGATTTTGCGGCAAAAATGCAAGATTTTTTCGGTATAGGGAATTGCCCTTATATTTGCCTATAGGAATATTTTTTATAAGCGTCTTCCCTCTGTACGCTTTTTTCAGTCCTGAAATTACATTTAGCATTGTGGTCTTTCCTGTTCCGTTTCCTCCAAGCAAACAGAAAATTTCTCCGTAACAGACCTTAACAGACACTCCACGCAGAATATCCGGCAGATCTTTTTCATATCTGAACCACACATTTTTAAGCTCTAAAGCCACACCTTTGCTATTTTCCGCAACTGAAATTTTGTTATATTCAGGCGTTGGGCTTTTGCTATATTCAGGTATGCCACCTTCGCTATGCCTAAAACTTTTTTCTTCACATGCATTATAAGAACCTTTATGTTCTTTACACTCTTTAAAATTCCGCATTAAAAAATCGCGGCCCTCTTTAACCGTAATCGGACACTCCCCTTCGCCTTTAATTTGCGAAAATATTCTGACTGCGGCAGGGAACCCATAAAATGCCTTGTGATCTTTTGAATATTCGGTAAAATTTTTTCCGATATTTTTAGGACTGTCGCACATAATAACGCTTCCACTTTCCATAACCAAAACCCGGTCGGCAGCAGGGAAAGCATCCTCCAGTCTATGCTCAACAATAATAACAGTAATGCCAAGCTCGCGATTCAGCTTTTGAAGGGTGAAGATGAATTCCGAAGCGGCTATGGGATCAAGCTGCCCGGTAGGCTCGTCCAAAAGCAGAATCTTAGGCTGCATCACCATTACTGCGGCAAGGTTCAAAAGTTGCTTTTGTCCGCCGGAAAGCTCGTCTGTTTTTTTTCTGAACCAGTCGGTTATGCCGAAATAGCTTGCCATTTCGCCCACTCTGCGGCGGATTACTCCCGTAGGCACACCGATATTTTCAAGACCGAAAGCCAGTTCGTGCCATACCTTGTCGGTTACTATCTGATTGTCCGGATTTTGCTGAACATACCCTATATAGGCGGCAGATTCTCTGTCTTTAAGATTGTTGTAATCCACCCCGTTATAATATATTTTTCCGGCCTTTTCGCCTGCAGGTGTAAATTCCTTTTTAAGAAGTGTAAGCAGGGTTGTCTTTCCGCATCCGGATTCACCGCATATTACAACAAATTCACCTTCTTTAATACTTAAATCAATGTTTTTAAGAGCATATTCTTTTGAACCGTTATATTTAAAACTTAAATCTTCGATACGCAGTATTTCCATGCAAGCGCCTCCCTTACTTCTATTGCAAACGGTAAAAACGAAAGAATTCCAAAAGCCGTATATATAAAAATTGATGCAACCGACATATTAATATTACTTATCGTTGGATAATAATAAAAAACGGTTTCTCCCGCAGCGATTCCGGCTAAGGTAATTCCAAGCAATGTTATGCATACTGAAAGAAGCACACCATCGTTTAATCTGAATTTAAATAAAGAAAAATTTGTTCTTCCTTTAAGACCGTAGCCCCTGGCCTTCATGGAATTTGAAATCTGAATAGAATTTTCAAATGCCCATGCCACCGTTGCCATGAAAACTCTAACAGCGCTTTTTGCCTTGTCCACATAGCTTTTGGATATGTAAATTCCCATTGCCTTTTGAGCGTCTGATACCCTTTTCATCTGGCGTTTGAACATGGGGATAAACCTAAGAGCCATTGAAACAATAAGGGATAATTTGGGGGTGATTCTTGCAAACAAATATAAGAATTTGTCTTCGGTCATTATTTCGTTATAACACTTAAACCAAAGCATTACGCCTATTATCATAACCGCAATGGCAATCCCGTAAATTACGGCCTCCAGCGTTACAGGATTTCCGTTTAAAAAAAACAGGGGAGTTACACCGTTATGAGAAAACAAAGGATTTGTTACCGCAACAAGGAAAAACATCGGTATGTAGAATTTTAAATCACCCGGAATATCGCTTGTTTTTGCAAGCGCGAGGCAAAACAAAATCCCTCCAAAAAGGGCAAGACATTGCAAAACCGGATTGGTTACAAACATTGCAACCAACACAACCGATAGAAAATATATAAACAGGCAAAGTGGGTGGTATTTTGCAAAGGCTTTCATTTAAGCTGTTCCTCCTCCCACTTACAACCTATATCCCTTCCAAGATCGCAGGTGTATACCCACTCTATTTTTTGGCCGTCTTTAAGTTTGTATTTTGAACATCCGTAGTTTGGAAATTCACCGTCAACCTTGTACATCCAACCGGAAAGGGGACCGCATGAAAACTCATATAAATAATTAATACCTTTTATGTAGACGCTTTTATAGCTGTTTTTGTCAGCTCCCTGGTATTCCATTTGTATTTTATTATGCCTGACCGCCCGGTCCAGTATATCATAAACCGTGTCTCCGGGACGCAGTACATATTCGGTTGTTTTAAGTATTGTGCCGCTCGGCGGAACATATTTTTCAAAGCGCAGCGCCGAATCCAGATCATCATAGTTTTTAAGTATTGTATCACAGCGAATACTTATGGTCACCGTTTCGCTGTCCGGTTTTATATCATCGATATGGGTAAGATAGTATTCGTCAACCGACTGGATATTTGTACCGTTTATAATGACGGCAATAAGTAAAATAATGCCGAACACTGCCAAAATGTCTTTTTTCATTGCCGTCACCCCCTCAAAATTTGAAATTTATGTAATTTCAGATCTTCATAGTTTTATATTTCGCTTAATAATATACTTTAATCAATTATCTTTAAGCAATAAAATATTTTATGCTATCTATATTTAAAGTTATTTTGTATTTTATGAGGTCTTATATTTTTTGTGTTTTCATATCCGCAAAGATAATGGCAAAATGCATTTATTGCTAATCTTCACCTGAATATAAACTTGCCAGTTGTTCCATTTCTTCTTGCTTTTTTCTGCGGCGCTTTTTTATGCGCTTTATTAAACATAAGGTTATAAAAATGACTGCAATGCAAAGAAAGATCCCTATAATAATTGCTCTTAGCATATTGTCTACCTTTGTTTTTGATTTAATTACATCCTCAAACCGTTCAATTTTGGCTTTGTCATAATCACTTAGCTTATTGTATCTTGAAACTATATTGTCTATGTTCTTTTTATCCTTTATTGAAAGTTTTTCAAATGGATACAACTTGTTTTTTATGTCCGAATTAATACTGTCTATTTCAGCTTGTATTTTGTCAATTTTCTCTTTTGCGGCGAAAAGCTTTTTATAATATATCTCTTTTCCTTCAAAATGCTTCGATTTTGAAACCTTATCCAACAGAGTTGTAACAAGTGCGTACTGCTGTGTTGTAAGATTAGTAGGAAGGTTGTCCACCGATTTACGGTCCGAATCTGAAAAATATATCAACTCATTTTCATTGCTTGAATCTTCAGCACTCTTGTAAACGGTTGTGTTTTTCTCAATGTACGCAATATCAATTCCCAATTTCTTTGCAATGTTTGACAAAGCTCTGTAATTATATACATAGCTGCGCTCATCTTCAGGAATTGAATAAAAATCCTTAAGAAGTTTGCAGATTTCAGACTTTTTAGATTTTGTGGTTTGCTTTGCAATTTTAAAGCTTAAATTTTCTATACGCTTTTTAAGCGCAGCGCTTTGCTCCGGACGAAAATCGTAAAGGGTTCTCATTCCTTTTTCCCTGCGATATATGGCAGCCATTGTGTAAAGGGTTTGCTCGCCTGCCATAGTGTTCGATTTACCGGGCTTAGAGGAGGGGTTTTCAGAACTGTATGTATATGAATGGGCAAAGCCTCCGTCCGCAATGCGATAACGAAGAATTCCGTCCAAAAGAGTTTTACCGTTTTTAATGAACCGTTTGTCTGTAAGTGGATCTATTCCCAAAGCACAAAGCGCAACTGTGACCTGATCGGTACTTTC
>CAKSDA010000097.1 GCA_934444895.1 uncultured Eubacteriales bacterium
TGTGCAAAAGGAGCTTCTGCCCGCCAGCTGATATTCAGAGCCTGTATTTATCATAACATAGATCTTCCGCATATTCGTATTCCCCTAAATATTTATTCCCGACATACACACAAAAGCAACCGCCGCTTAGACGGTTGCATAAACAAATTGCTATTATTTCAACAGAAAGAATTATATCATATGAACCCGTCATTTTCAACCTTAATTATATCAGGAGGGTAAATAATTCTTGCAATATTTTTCGGTTCTGTTTTTAAAATCCGTTTCACATGAGATAATATACTCTGACGGATCGCCCAACATTATAATCATACCGAATTTATCTAAAATACATATTCCTGCCGTTTCGCATATTTCATCATAAATTTTTTCTATCGCTTTTTTCTTATGCTGCCGTTTTGAATCAAGGCAGCAGTATTCACTCGACAGCACTACTGCCCCGCTGCCGTACACTTCTACCGATTTTAATTTGTCTTCGGTATAGATAAATTTAATACTTCCTGTGTATTCCGAAAATCCGCTCTGCTCACCTGTATCACTTTTTAGAAGTCGGTTCGGCAGCTCTGTTTTTGTAAACGAAAGCAGAGTATGCACTTCTTCATATGTACTGTTAAACTTGATTCTTATATTATTTATTTCAAACCATTTATACGGGAACAGACAAATTTCCCCGCCGCTTATATTCTTCATACCTACAAATGCCTCCGGATATAATAATACAGTTCGTTACCATATTATATTTTATATAGTATAATTCTATATGTCAATATAAATGTATATTTATTTTCTGTATTTTTTAAATATGTATAGAGTACAATTATATACGGTGATGTATACTATGTATGAAGAAATGTTTAAAAAAAGACTTATAGAATTAAGACAGCAAAAGAATGTATCCGCCCGTGATATGAGTTTAAGCTTAGGGCAATCGGAATCGTATATCAATAAAATTGAGACTACCGACGCTCTGCCATCTATGACCGTTTTCTTTTATATCTGCGAATACTTTAACATTGAACCCGCAGAGTTTTTTAACGTATCAATTAAAGCGCCCAATTGCCTTAATGAAACAATAGAAAATCTCAAAGGCTTAGATTCGGAGCAGCTTAAGCACATAAACGCTATTGTTCGGGATATGAAAAGATAAAAATACCTCTATCTGTAATTTTGAATCATGAAACTGTTTTAAAACATAATTTAGTTATATAAAAATTAGCGGCAGGAAGTAGTTTCCCGCCGCATTTTGTTGCGAAATTTTTGGTTCTAAAATAATAATGCTTTCTATAAGGAAGAAGATTGATGAAAATTTTATTTACTGATTGTTATTACAGTCATAAGCGTCTTTTTTTGCTCTTCTGTCGGTAATTTCAGTTTTCCGTTTTCCGTTAAGTGCTTTAATACATGCAGAATAAACCACGGGTCTGCAAAAAAAATGTGCTGCAAACCGTAAAGTCTGGCTTTATGCAGATGAGGCGGCGTTTTGGCAAGAACAGCACTGATAAATTTATCCCTAAGCCGACACATTTCTTCCCAATGCTTTTCTTTAATTCTTTCGCCCACCGTAAACAAAGCCCCCGCTATATCCCGGTTTTCAAGAATAACATCCTGCGGAACAATTTTTGTATCGCCGTTTTTATTAAGCACGGAAATATATCCCCGTTCTGCGAGCCGTGCATATTCGGCGGCAGATAACTCGGTATCGTTCAGCCAGCGTTTTAAGAGCATTAAATCTTGTGTTGAATTTGACGGATAATCTTCGCCTATCCTCTTTTCAGACCATTCGCTGTCGCATTGCCAAAGCGTCAGATTTTCATAGCTGTTCCAACAACAACCGCAAAACTCACTCATACTGTCGGCGTATTTGGGTTTCGGAGCATTAGGATGAAACACATCGGCAGAGCAAATATTATGTCCGCCGTCGGGTCTGATTGTTGCCGCTTCCTCAAAAGAAACATTTTCCTTATACAAATGCTCTCCGCTGTTTGCTATAATATACGGAATCAGCGACCAAAGCAAAAAGTTTTCATCCTTCGGGGTATCGGCTGTCATCGAAATATTACCGTATTTTCCGCCCATAATGCGGTCGTCCTTTAACAGCTCGCTGCCGCATAAGGTGTCGAACAGCTCATCGGCAAATAATGCGGTTGCTTTCCCGTACATTTCATCGTGGAGCCTAATAATTTCCTCATCCGCTTCATCTATGATAATGTTAGAAATGAATTTGTCGCCTTTTTTCAAAAGAAAACCGTATTCATAAAGAAATTCCGCTTCACTTTCGACGTATACGGGTGATACACCGAGTTCATCGGCTATTTCATTTACCGATTTGTAGCTGTTTCTTACAGAATAAGCTATGTTTTGCGATAATGCGCTGCGAAAGAAGTTGGCATTGTTCCCCTTCGTCCCGGCAGAGCCGTTGCAGCAGATTCTTGTGAGTCTAATGGGATTAAATTTACGTTCCCCATAATTACGCGTCATATTTACCCCTCTTTTCAATTCCTTCTTGGCTTCAAACAAATGCCACTTAACCGTGCCGATAGGAATATTCAGTTCGCTTGCAATATCCGCCTGTTTTCGTTTTTCAAAATAATAGGCTATTACAATGTGCCGCTGCAGCTTTGTAAGGTAAGCGATTTCCGACTGTAAGCGGGAAATTACAATTTCGGATTCATCCGCACTTTGCAAATCATCCGTAACAGACAGCCGCTCAGAAACATCGTCAATTGAGACAGTCGCTGTGCTTTTTGCAGTGTCGCGGTAATAATTGCTGAGAGCATTATGCGCTATCGTCCAGATGTATTTACCTACATCCCCTACATCGTCTTTTGTAAGCAGTGCTCTAAACGCTTTGGCGGCAATTTCCTGTGACAAATCTTCCGCGTCATGAATACTGTGGCAGCGCTTGAGCGCAAATCCGAAAACAGGCTTTAAATATTCGGTTATGATTTTTTCGGCATCGGTTCCGTTCATTTGTTTCGTCCTTTCGAAAGCTTTCAATTATATAGACACGGAAGTTTGAAAAGGTTGGAAATCTTTTATAATTTATTGACTATAATGAGTATAACATATCAGTTTACCGTTATGCAACCGTTGGTTGAAAGGATAAGTTTTAAAATGCCGCCCACGATATGAACTTAAGTTCAGGGTAATCTGAATCATACATTGTTCGTGATATGAAAAGATAAAAATATCTTTATCTGTAATTCCAAATTCCCGAAACTGTTTTAAAATATAATTTAGTTATATAAAAAATTAGCGGCAGGAAATTACTTCCCGCCGCGCTTTGTTGCGAAATTTTTCGGTTTAAAAATAATAATGCTTTATATAGTCGGAATTTTTTAAGATTGGTTAGGTATAATATTGCATTTTATTTATAAATAATATCGCCTTGGCATTCCACGTTGCCCTTAATTTCCCGGCATTCGACCCTGCCGCCGCAGTCCGCATCGCCTTCAATGTTTTTTCTGCAAGTCACATTATTCCCACAGCTGACATTGCCGGAAATATTATTGCCACAAGCCACATTGTTTCCGCAATTAACTTCACCGTTTATATCTCCGCCGGCGGAAATATTGCCGCGACATTCTTTGACATCGCCGTTGATGTCGTTGCATTCAATGTTTCCTTGGCACACAACATCACCGTTAATGCTTGCGTCACAGTTTATATTGCCCATGACTTCGACCTTAAAATATTGCCGGGTCTTTTCGTTGCATTCCTTTGGAAATGATATGTTGATCCATCCGTTTTTGTCGGTAGACTCTAAAATTTTCTTTCCCAAGGTTCTGAAAATCCGAATGGTATTATCGTCGTTCCAAGGGAGCTCGGCGCAAAGGTCATAGTGGATCTCTTTTTCATTTTTGCGCCCGAACAGCTCATCAATGCTGATTTCAAAAACATCGGCAAGCGCCGGTATTAACCCAATATCGGGACAGCATTGCGCCGACTCCCATTTGGATACCGATTGATTGGTTACGCCTAATTTCTTCGCAAGTTCCTCCTGCGTTAAGCCTTGCTTTTTTCTGTAAAACGAAATGGTATCATAAAGCTTTAAGCTTTCCATATTTTCGCCCTCCTAAAAATTCTATATTGTAGCTACACTTATATTTTAAATGCCGATTTTAGCTTTATCAATAACGCAGATATTGGATTTTTCCAACCTGATGTTGGGAAGATACTTATTTTGCTGCCGCCTGCTTTTTAGCAGACGGCTGATTATGGAAATTTAATTGTAAGTTTTATCGTCTTTTATTTCTCTTAATGCTTTTTCAACTTTTTCGCGAAGTTTTGGGAAACGCTCGTCATTTATTACAGATTCAAAATAATTTTTATAATTGTGTCCCATTTTTGCATACCAATCTTCAAACTCCGTTATTGTTGAATTTGCGTGCAAATTATTTTTGCTGAAAATAAGCATATCGAAGATAGGTGATTTGTAGGAGTATTTTCCGATTTTCAATATTTTTTCAAACTCTATATAACATCTGATAACCTCATCAATGCTCTCGTATGCTTTGTCAACATCACCTATTGAAGAATATGCCATAGCAAGACCGTTATGAGCACCCGCAGATTTAAGTAAAAAGAAGCCCTCATTTCCAATGCTTTTTATAAGAACTATTGCTCTGTTATATATATCAATAGCATTTGAAAACTCTTTTCTTCCAAGTGAAAGTCCGCCAAGCCATAAGATATGATTTATCATCACTTCAAAATTGCAAAACACACATTCCTGTTGCTTTTCTTTTCGTTTATCCATTGGCATAAGTATATTGGAGAGAACCTCCTGTCTATTCACAACCGTATTCGGCAAACGGTTTGCCGTTTCTATTGCCTTATTCTGAATTTCGAGATAGTTATATGAATATGCCAGTTTTTCCAAAACATCAATTCGTTCTTCTTCATTTGTACTATCTTGTAAAACCAACTCAGATTTAGCAATTATTTCTTCCAAAAGCTCTTTTTTGCCGTTAGCGCAAAACGAACCGAAAAGAAATCCGATAAGCAACGATAATAGTTTGGAATTATTTGGATAGATAGTCAATCCTTCTTTTACTGTTTCTATACCTTTTTCCATTTCGCCGGTATGCGAACAGTCTATTGCTGTTTTATAGTATTCATTTAATTTTTCTTGATTTTCATCGGCTTTGATTCCTAATAAACAGTCTGCCGTCACGCCGAAAAAATTTGCCAAAGCGGGAATAAGCGTTATATCAGGCAAGGCAAGACCGTTTTCCCACTTAGAAACGGCTTGATAGGAAATATTCAAATAATCAGCCAACTTTTCCTGGGTTACATCCTGAGATTTACGCAGTTCCTTTATTTTTTCGCCAATCTTTAACATAGCATTCACTCCAAATATTTACTCGAAAGCGCTTTCTGATTATAGTATAAATCATAGTAATTCAAATGTGTATAACATAACCGTTTACCTGTATGCAACCACAGATTGAGTTGGTGCGTTTTATAAATGCCGTTCACCATAGCAAACGGCACCTATTATTATCTTTCAGCTTTTTCTATCGGCAACCATATCTCGATATATCTTTCTTCCTTAGCATACTTAGGAAACCAATGATAAACAGATATTTCGGGTGCATCTTTTATTTCATAAGAGTTTGCAGGTAACCACTCTGAAACAATACGCTTAAATACTTCTTTTAATTTATTTAATGTTTCTGCAGCAATCGGTCTAGCAGATTCACTGCCCTTCTTCAGCATATTTAATAC
>CAKSDA010000098.1 GCA_934444895.1 uncultured Eubacteriales bacterium
ACTACATCCGACAAGCAATAATAACAAAAGCATCAATACCAGTATCTTTTTCATCACTTTTACTCCTTAAAAGTGTTTATACTTGTGCAGTTAGTATTCCGAAAGGTATAAGCAGATGTATGATACATATAGTAATTAGCATCGTTTAACCCTATCTGCCTACCTTTGTATTATTTTTTAAAGCCAAACGGCGGGCGAGGAGCATTCCTCGCCCGCCTGTTCATATAATACAGCATTTTACATTTTTTGTCAACGAATTCATTTTAAGCATTAACATTGACATTCATTTTAAAGAATGATTTCTGCTCGTTTTGGATAATGCAGGAGCAAAACTCATAATTTTTACAGTTCACCTTTAACACTAGTGTTAAGGAACTTGAACCAGCCGCGGTTTACGTTTACCGCTTAAATAACCTTTTCAAAAACCATGGTTGCCTGAATACGATCTCCTCCGAGAAGTCCTTTGCTTCCACCGGTAGATGTGGCAATTGTATGTAACCTGTAGCCTTTGCTTGCCTGGTCATTTATGCATTTTTCAAGTGCGGACAAATTTCCGGATCCTGTTCCCAGAAATTTTTCTTTCAGTGTAACCTGCAAAACAACATACTGAAAATCGTGACCGGATGCGGTTGAAAATGTTGACTTATCAGAATAATCCATAATATTCTTCCTCCAAAAAAAGATTTTATATTACAAATTATACCATACTAAGAAAGTTATGTCAATCAAGCATTTGTACTTGTCCTGCCACAATTTGCTTTTGTACTTTTGCTGTTTGCTTTTACAATCGCCAGCCGGCAAAATCAAAAAGCGTCCTTCATAACCCTGTTCTTTAAATACCCATAAAAATTTATGTAGTCCCGCTCAGATATCTTCCCCGGATATGACATTATAATAAGTTCCTGCTCCTTGTCCGAAGGGTGATAAAGAGGTTGAATATGTAAATAGGAATTTTCCGTAAATCCGCAACGCTCATAAAAGCCTTTTCTTCTAGCAGATATATTATCCTGCGGTAAATCAATCTCAAGTATGATCTTTTTATTTTTCCCCTGCAAAAGATTTAAAACCCTGCTTCCGTAGTGTTTATTTCGCATTTCCGGATGGATAAAAAAGTGCTCAATATAAATAAAACTATCGGTTTCCCAAAACAAAACTGCTCCTATAAAAACTTGACTGTCATATATAAGACAAAAATTATAATCATTGCACAGCATTATTTTACTCTGTGCCGCCTCACTCCGCCTTTCACAATATGGAAAGCTTGCTTTATATAATTCAAGAGTCTTGCGGTACATCGGGTGAAGTTCGCTGAAAACGCGCTCAAGCCTCATTTGGCTCCTCCTTTGACTTTTCTACATCCTAAATATTTCCAAAATTATACCACAATCAAATGATTTTGGTCAATACTGTACCAATTTTATATTTTAATACTGCACACGATGAATGTAAAAAAACATGGCAAAGCCTTCATTAACAGCTTTAAGGCATTAGAACATTTCCCCCTATTAGTATTTATTTTTCTTTGTTTTCATGTCCTATTTAAATTTTTATAACTGTTTGCCGCATATAAAGAACTTTCCGCAATAAAAAGGCTGCAAATATAGAATGCAGCTGCAATTAAATAATAAAACTATATTTAAAATTTCCACTAAAACTGCAACCAAAAACCAAATTTTCAACAAAAAATTAAATTTCAACTAAAAATTGAATTTCAACAAAAAAAGCAGCCGCAGGGTCTTCCCTGTGGTTGCTTTTTTGTCTTAAAAACACATATTTCAAAAGACATAAATCTTATTCAATTTCAAGATGTTTGGTGTCCGGAGCCTTTTCTTCCTTTTTAGGAAGTTTTAATTCCAAAACGCCGTTATTATATTTTGCCTTAATATCCTCTGTTTTAATGCCTGAAACATCAAACTGACGGGTGTATGAACCGTATGAACGCTCAACGCGCAAAACCTTGTTCTTTTTATCCTTGTCTTCAACCTTTGAATGCCTTTCGGCAGTAACGGTGAGAACATCGCCTGAAATATCAAGCTTTATATCCTTCTTATCAAATCCCGGTAAATCCGCTTCCAACAAATAATGGTCGCCTTCGTCGGTTACATCGGTTTTGAATTCCGCAAGTTCCTTATTACCGAAAAACGATCCAAACGGATTTGCAAAAAATGTTTTTTCAAATTCTTCCATGTCGCGGAATGGGTTGTATGTGTTAACCTGATGATTATTATTTCTGCGAGTAAGTTCAAACATAATAAATACCTCCAAATAAAATGCTTGTTTTGCCGACTTTTAAAATTTGTAAACGGCATCGGCACTCGCCGGTTTGTTCTGACAGGTCCTGCTATCAGGAGCCTATCCCTGCTTGCCTAACCACCACATTGGTTGTCATCCCTTTTTTATTTTTTCTCTGTTCCTTTTGAACAATTATATTGTATCCCTGCTTTTAATATATTTTGTTACACAAATGTGAACAAATTGTAAAAATTAGCACTCTCGACTAGAGAGTGCTAATTTGATTTGTTACTGTTGGATTTTAATTTAGTATATATATTTCAACTTCTCTTACACCGAAATTTCTACATTCCTGTTCAGTGCTGAAATAAAGATCAACACCGGTTGGGTGCTTTTTTATAAAACCGCCGGTATCTGCGGCAATTGCATACCCATAAATATATTTACCGTCTTTAGATCTTATAAACATTCTGGTTCCGTAAGGGATAACTTTTGGGTTAACAGCTATATATCCGGGCTTTGGCTTAACACCTGTAGCGCACCTTCCGGACGCACTTGTATAGGCCGTTGCTCTTGCAGTACGAAACTTTTTGTATGAAGCCGGTATACCCTTTTGCGTCATCGCAAAATCGACTGAAGGCGTAAGCACGGAAATTGTCTGAATAGCGTTATATGAATTTATCTTGCTTTCCTTTTTGTTCCCCTTAGTTCCTATTATAATTCTCTTGTCTACAGGATTTTTTGTAACAACCGAAGATACTATATTGCTTGAAACCGTTTTTCCGTTTTCAACTTTTTGAGTAAGGGTGACTGTTTTTACTCCTTCAACACCGCCGGTGATTTTTTTCTCACCTGCCGGTATTTTATCAGAATATCCGGTAATTGTGCTAAACGGAATGGTCTCGTTGTATGAAACCGTTTTGTAATCCACGCATACGATATCTATATAACTTTCACCGGTTAAAACCTCATTCATATCCTTATTGCAAACATCATGTTCACCTAAAACAATTCCGGCAGACTTTAAAATTTCGGAAACCGTATTTTTTGTAGATGTAATATCAAACTCATCGTTATTCATAGTAACATGAACTTTAAAGCCGCGATTTATTGTAATTATTTTTTCATTTGCGCTTAGAGTAGCTGTTACCTCGTCTATATCGGCCGGAATGAGACCGACATCGTTTAATATTTCATCTACCGTATTGCCGTATGTTTTAAATTCTGAAGTTTTACCGTTATCATTAATTGTTACCGTATTCAAGGAATCAGCAGCGGCATAAGCAACAACGGCTGTTACCGTGGCTATTACCAAAGATAAGGCAATTGCGCACTTGATAACAATGCTTTTGTTAAACCTCATTAAAAAACTCCTTTAAAAATTGCAACATTGGTATTAATCCAATAGTATTAAATTTAACAGCATTTAATACCTATATAAAACAAAGCTGCATATTAAGTGAAATAATCCGTTACGGTTTAATATCATATAACAAGGCGCTGCGCTTAGTAGACACAACACAAATATTAAACCGATCAAGCGGCAGACGATAACATATATTCAGACAAATATCATTACCGTCCTGAAAAGTATATCCCCGTGAATCCTTTTAGTCAAGAAAATAAAGAGCGGTTTTAGTATGCAAAATAGCCAAACTTGCAATATAAAATGTTACAAAACCAGTGGTTACAAAGCTGTAACTATTTATTTTTATTACATTTTATTCCTAAAATAGTAATTTGTGTTCGTCATTATTCACAACGATTGTGAATAATATTGTCATAATCAAAGCATTTTTAGCTGTTTTACCGTTTTATGAAAGCAATAAATTCAAAAAAGTGGTGAACAACCTGTCCATTTTGCTTAAAAATTCACTTTTTTATTATAAAAACACAGTAAAAATTCCCCTTAAGTGGAGTGTTTCCATGTTTATTAAGTTTTATGCAATTTTTTCGGATTAAATTTCCACATAATAATATGACAAAATTCTAACCTTTGTAACCCTATTGCTTTGTAAAAGCATAAAATAAAATATAAACAAAAATATTTATACTGATTAAATTTGTGTTTTAAGGGTAAAAATACTTTTACAGACACATTATGTGTTTGTAATTACATTATATTTTGTGTTGCATTTGATAGGGACAAATTGCAGCTTACCCGGCAGTTCGTCCCTACCGAGTGCAACACTTCGCAGAAAGGAATGAAAAATGTGACTGTTAAACGGGGAGAAATATACTATGCGGATCTCAGTCCGGTTATTGGTTCGGAACAGGGTGGAATCCGTCCTGTTTTAATAATACAAAACGACATAGGCAACAGATACAGTCCAACCGTCATTGCCGCCGCCATTACAAGCCAGCAAGAAAAAGCAAAGCTTCCTACACATATCAGCGTGGCGGCTGAAGGGTCAGGTTTGCAAAAAAATTCAGTTGTGCTTTTGGAACAGGTACGGACAATTGATAAACAAAGACTGCGTGAAAAAATGGGAAATTTGGACTTGAACTCTATGGGCAGAATTGACAAGGCCTTATCTGTTAGTTTCGGACTCAGCTGAAGAGCTGTACTATAAAACAATAAAACTCCTGCAATACTGCGGGAGTTTTATTATATTATCAAATATCAAATTGTTTCACTTCAGACATTTATAAGGCATAACGCAGTCGACTATCAATAGCCTAGAGACGAACCTGCCCAAAACAGCGATCTTTAGGTGCTTTTAGACTTGTCGTCTTTGCAAAGCTAAGCTACAAAAGCCAAATCTCTTCACTTCGTTTAGGCTTATATGTGCCTGTTTCTTTGTCTGATTTTTCTTTTAAATCATTTGCCTTTTCATTCTTCCTTGCAGCCCGCACCGGTCGTATACTGTCCGCAAACTTAAAGAATTCGCTTATTTTAAAAACATCATTTTCATAAGCATACATAATATTTTTGTTATTACTGTCATGGTCCTTTTTGTTTGTTCTGATCACAAGTCCTATCGCTCCGGTCTCGCGCAACAGCTTTTTGGCTGTTTTAGTGTCGCAAACAGTGTATAAAAGAACTATTCCCAGCTTTTTTGCATTCTCATAAAGCAAATTAAATTCATTAAAAATAAACCCTTCGGGATCGTCAATTATCAAAATCTTTTCCGCACCCAAAACCGTATTATGCGAAACTGCTTTGTTTATGTATCCGCATTTCTTTGCAGCTTCAAGAACATGGTTTTTTGTATTGATGCTTATTTCCGGACTGTTTTTAAAAACCTTTGATACCGTTGCCACAGAACAACCCGTTATAACAGCTACATCTTTTAAAGTCATGACGGCACCTCCGTGAAAAATTTTCGGTTGATTTAAAATGTTTAAAATTCGGTTGAACCTAAGTGCTGCACCCTAGGCAAACAGTGATAAATCCGAATCTGTTTTTTAAACGCTAATTTTTCACATGGCATTTGTTAAAATACTCGG
>CAKSDA010000099.1 GCA_934444895.1 uncultured Eubacteriales bacterium
CAACTTAACTGTAACACAGGAAGCTCCATTCGTCACTCTTTTTTTATTCTCTGTAACATATCTATTGTAAACCTACAAATACAATAATTAAAAAGTTGTCCTTATACTTTATATTTTTTTGCAAATATGATAAACTTGAATTTATGAAACGCAACTTGTAAAATACAAAAGGAGATTTATGATTTATAATGTTTTTTCTATGGGAACATTTAAAAAGCACAAAAAAGCCGATAGTTCTTTACGGAATGGGAAACGGCGGAGATATTATTTTAAACCAAATGGAAAAGCTCAATATATCCTGCTCAGGTGTTTTCGCAAGCGATGATTTTGTAAGGGGGCAGGATTTCAGAGGATTTAAAGTAACAAATTACAAAACGCTTAAAGATAAATACGGCGATATGATAGTGTTGTCTGCCTTCGGAAGCTCCAGAGAATCTGTAATAAACAACATGATAAAAATCGGCGGAGAATGTGAATTTTATTCTCCTGATGTTCCGGTATATGGGGAAAATATTTTTGACAGAAATTTTTATAATGAAAACCTTGAAAAAATTGAGAAGGTTAAAAATATGCTGAGCGATGAACTTTCAAAAGAAATTTTTGGCAGCATAATAAGTTTTAAAGCCGGTGGAAAACTTTCTGATTTATTTGCAGCAGAAACTGATAAATCGGAGAATTTTAAACTGTTAAATCCGGGTGATTCGGAAAATTATTTGGATTTAGGCGCATTTACCGGAGATACAGTTTTGGAATTTATAAAATCAGTTAAAAAATATAAAAGCATAACAGCGGTTGAACCGGATATAAAAAATTATAATTGGTTGTTAAAAAACACAAACGGTACTTATAATTTTAAAGCCGTTAACTGTGGAATTTGGTCACACGACACCGAACTGAATTTCCTTTTTGAAGGCGGACGAAACAATTCTGTTGTAAAGAAAGGAAAAATTGTTCCGGTCAGAAGTATTGACAGTATATTAAAGGACTCCCCTGTTTCGCTTGTTAAAATGGATATTGAAGGATCGGAGAAAGAGGCGATTTTGGGAGCCAAAAACACTATTTTAAAATTTAAACCAAAAATGAAAATCGCTTGTTATCACAGAACCGAAGATATATTTGAAATTCCTCTTGAAGTAATGAAAATCAGAAACGATTATAAGCTTTTCATTCGTCATTCAAGATATATACCGGCATGGGATACCGATTTTTATTTTATTTAGAATTTTGTTAAGTTTTGCCGGCCTATCATTTATTATCCTGACCGAAATTAAAATAAACAAAAAATACTGTTGCAATTTAAAGCGAAATTATATCAGTAATAAAGCAAGATTAAAACAGAGTTAAAGCATGTTCGAAACAGAGTTCCGGTTTAAAAAGACAAATGAAGTATTACTATATAAACGGCGTCGTGCAAAATTTTATTTTGCACGACGCCTAATTGTAATAAAAGGTTTTTATTTATAAAACAAGCTGCTAATGCAAGGCCTTTTTCGCTTTGATTTTTCGCTACGCAAAACCATACACATTTTTAAAAATCCATACGGTCTGATTTTCTTTAGGCTGTAAATTTAATCCATGCAAATAAAGTTATTCAACATTCTGCGTTATTATAAGTCTCATCCTTTTTTGACCGCAAGGCAATAATTTACATGTTCAAAAGCTTTCAAGTCTGCTTTGGATCTATCAATAATATCCTTTTGAATATCGCCCGGTGTCAATAATTCATAGATCAAAAATCCATGCTTTTGAAGCAGCATTTCAAGCTCTGAATAAGAAAATGCCGATTTCATCGGCTCACCGCCTGCTTTTGCCATCATAATAGTATTTTGCACGCGCTTTTCGTCGGCGTTAAAAAAGTTTTCATCAGGATAATCAAACACAATCGTACTGCCTTCCGCCGAAAGATCGGAAAGCGCAGTCAGCATTGAATCTATTGCCTCGAACGAAAGATAATATGTAACACCCAGCCAAGAGAAAAATGATTTTAAAGATCTATTAAATCCACAATCGGTCAGGCATTCTTTTAGGTTGTCTTTTGTGAAATCCACGGGGACAAATGACAGATTATCCGGAATTGCCCACCCTGCGCGATTAATTCGATGTGTTTTATCCGCCTGCGTCGAAGGATGATCAACTTCAAATACTTTATATCTTGCCAAAAAATCTTTTTCCCTAAAAGCAAAGGTATCAAGTCCCGCTCCGAGAATAACATATTGCATTGTTCCGGTAAGAACGGCGGTTTTCAGTGACTGTTCCGTATAGGCTGCGCGACACAGCGGCGACGGAGCAATATGAACATTAACAAGTTTTCGCAGTAATTCATTGGGTTTCTGTTTTGTAGGATCAATATCCGGTTCAAAAAAACGGGCGCCGCCGAGAACATAACCCTGAACGGCCGCATATTCTTCTGCTGTCATCAGTTCTTTTGCAAGATAGTCCCTAAATACCGGATATTTTTCATTTTCTGCATGAAACGCTCGCCCAAACGAACTCATAAGGGCAGTAATACTACTTTTATTTTCCATATAATTTCACTCTTTTACTTTCTTATTTCTCTTTTTTGGAACCGGTGTCACTCTTACCAAAATCTCAATAACCGATCTTACAAGCCCACTATTTTCAATATCAAGTATATAATGCGCTTTAGCTCCGTCATATGGAAAACCATCCGGTGCGTCCTTCATAAGCATTGCAAGTTCCGGCACTTTTTTAACCATAACGCTGTTGTCGCAAACAAGCAGTACCGGCCTTTTTTGAACATAGATAAGATACTCACCGAACATTTTTTTATAAGTAACATCACTGATTCCATCCAGCTGCTCTAAAACAAATTGAATATATTCATTTGATGTACTCATTTATTTTCTTCACCCTTTTTAAGCTCTGCCCCATAGCGGCATAAAAGAGAACCGATAATAAACATAATACCCAGTGCTATACTGACTTCATTATCAAAATACATATCAATATTCACGGCTTTTTCGGCATTCATAATGCCTGCAAGAATTTCCTCAATAATGCTTCCCACAATCATACAGCCGGTGGGAATGGCAAGCGTCAGAATACCCAGCCGCATAAGTTCTTTAGCTCCGGCAAGAGTGAACGGTGTTCCGGCTTTAAGCTCATTTTTGAAGTAAACCTCCGCAAACTTTGCAACCACTGCCTCACCGGTACATATAATCATCCAGACGGAAAGTTTTAAAGCAACGCCTTTTATGTTGCTGCCAAGATCATCAAAAATGAATCCATGCAGAGTAACGCCGCCGATTTTTATAATACTGCCGTTTGAGAAGTTCAGACTGATAATTCCCACAACGCAGCCACAAAATCCGATAACCGAAAAAATAAATGCTATTTTGCTTAGCACCTTTCCTATAATGGAAAGTGTTTGAATCGTTTTAAGTGATTTCATAATATTTCTCCTTTACTGCACCGTATTTTATTGTGCCGTATTACAGAAAACAACCCGGTAAACGGCAATTTTTATACTGCTTTATGTACTGAGTATTTTTTATTCATAATAAGCATCAGCCATTTCCCTTTTTAATAAAAAGTACGGTTTTTGTTTTCATCGAGATTTTTAAAACCTCATATCCATATTCCAACAGTTCCTTTTTATATCTCAAAAAGGAATGATCCAGCGATATGCCCGCAATTTTTTCAATTTCATCAAAAGTCAATACATATTGCGGTTTGCCGCCGTCTTTTATATAGCACCAAAGTTTTTCGTATTTACTCACATACAGCCCTCACAATTTTTAAATAAAGCATTATTTTTAATGCAGTTTTGTCGTCTGCTCTTTATAATGCAAACTAGCTTTTAATGCCTGCAAGCGCCAAAAATTTTTTATCTGATTGAATGGCCTGTGTCAAAAATTTGCCATCCCTAAAAAGCGCATATGTTGTAACCGGAGCAGGTGTATTCTGTGCGCTTTCCCTGTCGGTAATGTGAATAACTTTAAATGGAATGTTATGCTCTTTGGCGACTTCCGCCACCCTTGGCACCCAATAATATGTAAAGGGACACTGGTCTGTATAATAGAGTACAAAGCCTGCTTTATCGGCCTTAGGATGTTTAGCACATTCTTTGAATTTCGGCGGCTCTGCTGCCGGGTCAAAGGGCAGATACATAAGATTAATTTTGCAATCCGACACATCAGCAACCGAAAACCCCTGATAGGTCAAGAATTTTGGATCTGCAAGAAATTCCCGTTTCCTCCCCTCAGAGGATAAAATGCAAAGGCCCCTCCGTCCCTGGGCTTTGGCATCGCGGATGCACTCTGAAAGCAAATCCTTTGAATATCCATGGCCCTTCATTGAGCCGGAAACCCATAGACAGTTTATGTAGAAGTAGCCCTTCGCTTCAATGGGCACCCATGCGTTTTCTGCCGGGATATATTCAATAAAGCACTTGCCGCGTTCCTCACTTCTAAAAAATACCAGTCCCTCGTCAAAACGCTGTTTGAGCCATTCCTTCTTTACAATACTCTGCTTGCCGGACATGGCGCAGCAGATGTGTTCTTTGTCGACGTTTTCTTTTGTAATTCTAATATAGCTCATATATAACAAACCTTCCCTTTTTCTTTTTGTATCATTTATTTAACCTGCTCTTCTGTCGGTGAGGATATCAAAGTGACCTGCCTTATTTTACTGTTTTCGGTTACCTCGGCGTTCATGTATTTTAGTGCAATTTGGTTGATCTTTGAAAGGAAATCCATAAATTCTTCATCTGTTAAGGTGAGCGTGCATGTGCTCATCATAAGCATATCTTTTTTAGGGTCTGCATGGCCTGCGGAAAAGTATTTTGCAAAAGACTCGCAAATACTCAAAAGCGACATTTGAACAACCGAACCGTCCGTATCATCAAGATCCATCATATTTTTGTTCAGTTGATAAATGCTTTCAACCGTTCCGCGAATTCGATTTTCACTAACTACGGTAAGTATGGAATTATCTGTAAGAATTTTCATATGCCGATACAAACTTGCGCTTGGAATATCCGGCAACGCCTTTCGGATTTCTTTTACCGCACCTGTTTCGTGAACAAGAAAATATTGAATTATTCTTTGCCGAACCGGATTCATTATAATTTCAGCCATTTCCATTTTTCATCATCACCTATTATATTGCCTGTTTTTACTGCTTATTTATATTGTCTGTTTTTACTGTCAGTTCTTATTATATATTTTTATTGTATATAAATTATTCTATATTTTTATTATATTCTCATTTTTGAGAATGTCAAGCAATATTTTTAAATTATCAGATGATATAACCCATGTAATGTACTTCCGTTTTATGCTATAAAACGGCGATAGTATATTTATAAAAACCTTGTTTAATAAAATTTTCAAGTGCCACATAGTTGCCGCTTGCCATAACATTAAAAATTTTGCAAACACCTATTTTTGCACTTAAAAAATAACCCAGTAAAAATAAAAAAGCCATGCAAACAGGAATTCTTTTTGCACAGCCTTTTATAATATTTTCTAATAATTCTTTGCCAAACGCAAGAGGATTTTTTAGTATTAATATATTACAACATTTAAGTCGTTTTATACAATTTGTATAAAATATTATACTTTAAGGAAGAAAGTATCAGGGTTTTCCGGATCAAAACATTCGTTGCACCACATAAAGG
>CAKSDA010000100.1 GCA_934444895.1 uncultured Eubacteriales bacterium
GAATAAGTATTCTGCTGTCCTTGAATCCCAGCGCTTTAAGCGTACCTATTTGAGTTTTTTCCTTAACCGTCAGTCGGTGCATTGTTGTAATCATAGTAAGAAGCGCAATAAGCAAAAACAATATCGGAAGTACCGCTCCCATAGTTTGGCCTTCCTCAGCTTCTCCTTTTGCCGAAGCATATGAATTATTTTCATCTTTTGTAAGAATCATTGTTGTGCTGTCAAGCGCTTTGTCCACTTTATTTGTGAATTCCTTTTTTTCAAGATCGGAACAAACTTTGATCATAGGATAAAAATCCACACCCGCCGCCTTTTTGTATGCAGCAGGAGAAATATATGCGAATCCATAGGTCTTAGGATCAGGCATTAGCTGCGTTTCATCTCTTACGCAAACCAGGTATTCTCCTGATTTTCCAAGTCCTTTTACTGTGCCGGAAATTTCTATGTTTTTATAAACAAGGGTAATATCATCGCCAGTTTTTATATTGTTTGCATTGGCATAGGTTTCGGAGAGCCATATTCCGTCGGTGCTGTTTTTATCATATTCGGCGCCCTGTGTTACCATAATTCCTGAAATGCTCATATCCTCGGTAACCGTAAGCGCAACACTGTCGCCCTTTTTCTCCTTAACATCGGCAACAACCGATAAATATCTCGACGCTGAATCTACACCTGAAATCTTTTTTACCTTTTCAACCTGCTCCGATGAAAACCCGCTGTCCGATGTTATGCTGTAATCTGCCAGACCGGTTTCGTCGAAAAACCTGCCGGTGTTTTCCCGTATACTAACCCATTCCATGTTGAACCCTACAAAAATGCCTATTCCGAGCGCAACCATAATAATCATGGAAATAAACTGCGCTTTAAAAAGGCCCATGGTTCTCCAAAGTTTTCGGAATAACATACATTCACCCCTCTACCAATCTATTTCGTCTGCCGAAACGGGATGCTCCTGTTTTTGCTCAGAAATGATTTTACCGTTTTTAACCTTAACAACAACATCGGCCATTTTGGCAATGTTTTGATTGTGCGTAACAATTACAATTGTCTTGCCGTATTCCTTTGCCATTTTTAAAAGCAATTTTAAAACCATTACTCCGGTTTCGGAATCAAGCGCCCCGGTAGGTTCGTCGCAAAGAAGAATTTTAGGATTTTTTGCAAGAGCCCTGGCAATGGATACCCTCTGCTGCTCGCCTCCGGAAAGCTCCGACGGAAAGTTTTTAAGATGATCCGAAAGTCCCACTTCATCCAACATTTTGGAAGCGGATAAAGCCTTAGGTGCAATTTGGCGAACCAAGGAAACATTTTCATGAACCGTAAGAGTAGGAACGAGATTGTAAAACTGAAAAACAAATCCCACAGTTTCGGCGCGGTAATCTGCAAGTTCGTTCGGACTTAATTTAGAAATGTCTTTTCCCTGCACCGTGATTTTTCCGTATGTGGGACTGTCAAGCCCTCCTAAAAGATTCAAAAGAGTGCTTTTCCCTGCTCCGCTCGGTCCCAAAACTACAACAAAATTTCCTTCTTCAAGCTTTAAATTCACATTATCCAAAGCCTTTAAAGTATGATCTCCGCTTTTGTATATTCTGCTTACATTTGAAAATTCAACAATTGTCATAACCTATCCCCCTATAAAACACCTTTTTAATTTTTGGGTATTTTTCGATTAGTTAGCATATGCTAACTATGCATTTAGAATACACCCAATTTTGTTTTCTGTCAATAGGATTTTGAAAATTTTGTCTGATTTTTGCGTAATTTAAAAAGCATTAAACACCACTACCATATGTCTTTCAGTCAAAACCAACCCGGTTGTCCGTTTTTATTGTGATAAAAGTCCTAAAAAAATGTTTTTTTAAAAAAGGTATTGACAAAAACATAAAGCAGAGATATAATACAATCAAAATTTAAAAAGTTTTCAGATAGAGGCGCAAATGCAAAGAGTAATATTCAGCAATGCCGGTAAGCAGCTGTTTATGAAAGGTACATTTGCCGAAGTTTCAAACAAATTACCGTTTGTTTGTTGCTGGGATAACTCATAAGATGTGTTATACTGTCACTTTTTGTGGAGCGCTATCATAGGTTTTTATTTATAATATTTTCAGACCATTGATATTGCTTCATCAATGGTCTGTTTTTTGTTGCAAATGCGAAAATCAAGGTTTTTCGCTTGTAAATAACTTTTAAATAAAAGGGGAAATAATTATGAGAAAAATCATCAGTTTACTCACACTGTGCTGCATCGTTCTTTGCTTTGCAGGGTGCGGCGAAAAAAGCGGATCTACAGATATATCAAACGCAAAATCCATTGCGGATTTAAAAGGTGCAAAAATCTCTGCCCAAACAGGTACATTCCATGCCGAAGCGGCAAAGCAGATTGAAAATGTAAAATGTACAACATATCCGGAATTTGCCGATTTGCTTACTGCTTTAAAAAGCGGTGCAATTGACGGATATATTGCCGAAGAACCCACAGCTCTTGCAGAATGTCAGGCAGATAATTCAATTACATATTTGCCGCTTAAGAATAATGACACCGGATTTAAAACCAGCAAGGAAGATACCGGTATCGCCGTAGGTCTTAAAACCGGCTCTGCTCTTCGCGATAAGATAAATAAAATTCTTTCCGAAATCCCGGAAGAAACAAAATCGGCTCTTATGGAACAAATGGTTAAAATTGCAGCCGGCGAAGATATTAAAGAATTTGCTTTAAAAAGTGAAACCCCTGCAACAACCAACGGCGTTTTAAAAGTTGGTATGGAATGTGCTTACAGACCTTTCAACTGGACAGAAACAGAAGCTAAAACCCACGGAGCAGTTCCGATAAGCAGCGCCGGAAACAACGGTTATGCAAACGGTTATGATGTGCAGATGGCTCAGTATATAGCAAACAAGCTCGGAATGAAACTTGAAATTTACGCTATTGAGTGGGATTCGCTGCTTCCGGCTCTTGAATCCGGAACTATCGATGCAATTGCCGCAGGTATGAGTCCTACAGCAGAGCGCGAAAAGGAAATTGACTTTACAGATACATATTATGAGTCAAATCTCGTTGTAATTATTAAAAAGTAAGGATTTAAAAAAATGATTTCGTTTTTTCAAGATGTTCTGACAATAATTGAAAAGTATTATCCGCAACTTTTAAGCGGTATAGGAAATACTCTTCTAATATCTCTGACCGGTACTGTTGCAGGCCTTATAATAGGCCTGCTTACCGGAATTTTGCGTACAGCGCCGCTTTCCAAAAATGTTGTTGTGCGCGTTCTGCATAAGATTTTAAACGGTATTATTTCGGTTTATGTTGAAATATTCAGGGGCACACCTATGATGGTTCAGGCCATGGTTATATACTGGGGATACGCCTTCGCAACAAACGGAAAAACGCTTCCTCTTATTCCCTCCGGAATTCTTATTGTTTCAATAAACACCGGTGCTTACATGGCTGAAATTGTAAGAGGCGGTATTATTTCTATTGACCGCGGACAGTTTGAAGGCGCAATGTCTATAGGCATGACCCATTCTCAGACCATGCTTAAAGTAATAATACCTCAGGTTATAAGAAACATATTGCCCTCTGTCAGCAATGAGTTTGTAATCAACATAAAAGACACCTCCGTTTTGAATGTTATCGGAGTTACCGAGCTTTACTATTTTGCCGGTATAATAAAACGCCAAAATTTCCAGACATTCCAAACATATCTTGTTGTCTGCGTTTTGTATTTCATAATGACATTTACAATTACGCGTCTTTTAAGAATGGTTGAACGCAAGCTCGACGGCAAAGATAATTATACTGTATTCGGTTCTCAGTCCAGCTCGGCCGCAGAGATTCATGTTGATGCAAAGGGGGAATAATTCATGAAGAATAACAATGTAATAGAAATAAGGCATCTTCAAAAGCAGTTCGGAGATCATGTTGTTCTTCGTGATATAAACCTTTCGGTAAACAAGGGAGAAACCGTCAGCGTTATAGGAGCCTCCGGCTCCGGTAAAAGCACCATGCTGCGCTGCATAAACCTTCTTGAAGAGCCCACTAACGGAAAGATATTATTTCACGGCGAAAATATTCAAACAAGCGATATAAAGCTTTCTCAGTACAGAGCCCGCGTGGGAATGGTTTTTCAAAGCTTTAATCTTTTTAACAATATGACTGCCCTTGAAAACTGTATAACCGGTCAGGTTTCGGTTTTAAAGAGAGACCGTGAAAAGGCTAAACAGGTTGCTCTGCATTATCTTGAAAAGGTTGGAATGCTCCCCTTTATTAATGCAAAGCCAAAACAGTTATCCGGCGGGCAAAAACAGCGTGTTGCCATTGCAAGGGCCCTTTCAATGGAACCTGAAGTTTTGTTGTTTGACGAGCCTACAAGTGCTCTTGACCCTCAAATGGTCGGTGAAGTTTTAGGTGTTATGCGCTCTCTTGCCGATGAAGGTCTTACAATGATTGTTGTAACCCACGAAATGGCGTTTGCCAAAGATGTATCAAGCCATGTAATATTTATGGCGGACGGAGTTATTTGTGAATCCGGAACATCTGAAGAAATTTTTGAGGCTCCTAAAAATCCGAAAACCAAAGAATTTCTTTCCCGCTTTTTTGCTCAGGGGAAAAATTGATAAAATATCAGGCTGATACTATATTAAGCTTATATCATATATTAAAATCCGTACTTATAAATCTAATACTGTACGGCTTTAATAAATGCCTAAAAAGGACTGTGTGAATTTTTTGTTCATGCAGTCCTTTTTGTTAGGTTCTTTATCGTCAAACATCTGGCTTTTATATCAAGCCCGGTTTATAAAAAATCCCGGTTTACAAAAAGTTCCTTTTTAGCTCAAAAGTGTTGCGTCAGATTTTTGCCGCAGTACTTTTATTTATATTGCATATTTATTACTGAAATACTGTGTTTTATAAGCGCAAACCGGTTCTTAAAAATTACCTTTTATAAGAAAATTTATAACTGTTGAATAAAATTCAAAATATAAAATTAAAAAATTTTTTTAATATTGCTGTTGCATAAATATTCAATATGTGCTATAATTTATGCATATTAATTCATAAACACCCTTTAGGAGGAAAAAACAATGGCAGAAAAAGAAATCAAAAAAATAGTACTGGCCTATTCCGGCGGTCTTGATACATCAATAATAATCCCCTGGCTTAAGGAGAATTATAATAATCCCGAAATCATTGCGGTTTCCGGAAATGTAGGCCAGGCAGACGAACTTGAAGGTCTTGAGGAAAAAGCCATTAAAAGCGGCGCTTCCAAACTTTATGTAGAAGATCTCACAGAAGAATTTGTTAACGATATCGTTGTTCCCACCGTTATGGCAGGAGCAAAGTATGAAGAATATCTGCTTGGCACTGCCCTTGCCCGCCCCATTATCGGTAAAAGGCTTGCGGAAATTGCCATTGCCGAAGGCGCCGACGCTATATGCCACGGCTGCACCGGTAAAGGAAATGATCAGGTGAGGTTTGAACTCGCAATAAAGGCTTTTGCACCCGGAATTAAAATTATTGCCCCCTGGAGGGATTGGGATTTTAAATCCCGTGAAGAGGAAATAGAATATGCCGAAGCTCACAATAT
>CAKSDA010000101.1 GCA_934444895.1 uncultured Eubacteriales bacterium
GGTGAAGGAAGCAGGCACCATGCTTTGCATAATGTTAAGCTTAAATCCTTTACCGATTTTCATTGCCGAAAAATCAGCCGTATTGAGCTTTATCTGGCTGTTTGCGGTGTATTGGTAATCGGCTAAAGCACTGTTATAAAGATGCTTTATTGTTACCGGCATACGGCTTCCGGACCATTCAAAATCTTCAGATTCAAACATAAGGTTTCCGCGCTGAAGATCAATGCTGCCCTGACCGAAACGGCCGAGATCATGGGTGTGAACACGGTAGGAATTGTTTATTCCATATCCTGATTCATAATCTATAACAATCTCAGGTGAGTTGCTGCTTTGACTGCCGTACAGTTCAATATAGTTCTGGTAGGTTACATATTCATTGAGTGTTTTAATCATGAATTTGGCTTCGAAGTTTTCACCTGTGCTGTAATCGTCCAGAATTGAAGTAATATCAAAGCTGTAGCTTGTTATAACTCCATTTGGACAGGATTCGGATTTTGTTTCGGCAAAATCAACGAGATTCTCATCACAAGCAGGTGTACAGTGACCGAGGTATATTTCTTCGTTTACCTTATAAAGACCTATTTTTGTGTCGATATTGCAGTTTAACGCGCTGCTCTTCTGATAAAGTTTAAGCATTGCTTTTTTAATTCTGGGGCTGCGGGGAAGAGAAGGCATGTTAAGACTTACATACATTCTGTTAGGACAGAAGCATACGGAAGGATCTGTCGGTATTACGGTGTTCTTGGGATATACACCTACCGCATAAGAACCTGTTTTTTCACTAAATGCTCTTACCTTTAAATAATATGTTTTGCCGTTTTCAAGCGAAGCGGTGATTTTAAAGTTAAGACTGCTTGTAGTATCGTCGTTGCTGGCAATCAGCACATCGTTGGAATCATAAAGATAACCCATTGTATCCATATTGCCTGTTGTAGTTATAGTGTATGTTCCGTTTCCGGCGGTGGCTTTAAATGTATACCAATTTTCCTCGTTAGCGCATGTTATATATCCGTTTAGGGGGATATTAACTGTAAGCATTGTTCCTTTAACGGTAGGCTCCGAGGGATCGGGATCAGGGGTTTCTGCGTCTGCACCGGCGACTCTTAAATCAAAATTACCGGTGCCGTTTCCGAATGCTTTAACCATAATATAGTATGTGGTATTGGCATTTAAGCATTTTTCAATCTTGAAGTTTCTGTTGTAATAATCGTCGTTGCATGCAATCAGTGTTCCGCTTGGATCATACAAGTATCCGACGGTATCTATAATACTGCTTGAATGAATTGTATAAATGCCCTCGGTGGAAGTAACAAATTTAAACCACACCGATTTGCAGGGAGCCGAAATAACTCCGCTTGTCCAGGAGTTAACCTCAACAGGTGTTGCAGAAGCCATTCCGGTTGAGGTGCAGACATCACATGTGCCCGGGTCGCAGGTGCCGCCGCATGTTCCGACATCTGTAGTGCCTGATGGGAGAACTATTTTGCTGCCTACAATACCTATTTTGTGGGAATTTTCAGAATCCATTTGTCCATTGTTCCAGCTGTAACTTGTCATATCTGTGCTGCCGGAAAGCTTTATCTGCGGATCGATCGTTACGGGGAATGCTCTTTGGTCGGAATTAATCCATTCGCTGTCAGCATTTACCGAAAAATGCACATCGCCGTTTTGAGCAGTTCTCATAACATAATCAACATTGCCTGAAGTTGTGCCGTTTGCGTCTGTCATAAACGGAGCGGGAATGAAGAATACTTCTTTTCCTGTTTCGGTTGAGCAGAAGGTAACGCGCTTATTTTTTTCGTCAAATTCAGGGGTTACATTCTGGCATTTCATTATAAAGGGATAGCAGTATACCGCTGCTTTTTCTTTTATAACAATATCCTCTTTAATGCCATTGCCGTGCAGAGAATATTCATAGTCCGCACCGGATTCTATATCCGAAAAGCAAAGAACATCGGATTTTTTAGCGGCAGCTTTGTCCGGCTTTTTAATATATGGCTTTATACCGCTGTTTTTATCAGTTAAGGTCTTTTTGGCAAATACCTTTACGCCGTGTATTCCGCTTTCAATGGAGAAGAGTTCATCATTATCCTCTTCGCGGCTGAACCTGGCTGTAAAATTGCCCTTTTTGTTTTTGAAGTGTCTTCCGTCACTTTCGGGAGTAAGGGTATTGTCTACATCTTCAAAAACCTTTTTTCTTTCATTGAATACATGAACTGCTTCAGGGAAAAACACTGCCTGTTCAGTTCCGTCGCTCATGCGATAAACCTTGCGGTTTGTGTCTCTAAGGTTAAAAATTTCGCCAATTCTGGATTTGGCTTTTGGTTTTTCTTCAACCGTTATTTCTTCATATTTAACGGGATTTTTTGTTTTGCTTTCGCTGCCCAAAGCAGAATCTGATTTTATCTGTTCTGCCTGAGGCGCTAAATAAATTTCGTTTTTATTTTTGTCTTTCATGATTTTTAATCCTTTCAAAAATAAGTTTTAATTTAATAAGTTTCAGTGCAGCTGCATTTTGTTGAGCACTGCCGTAAAAGACCGATTTTATGCGCAATAATCGGACTAACCGCAGTTTCAACACTAACAGTATAAAAAATAACCCTGACAGTTAGCGTCAGGGTTATTTAAGAAATTTAATTTTATTCAGTTTTTAAAAAACGCAGGGTTTTTAATCATAATAACCGGATTCTTTATAAAGGTATGAAAAATAAGGGAATGAAAAAAGCAGCCGCACTGATTGCAATGCGACTGCCGAGTAAGATTATGTTTGTTTTAGTCTCTTGATCATCGAACACATTGGCAGGTAGATGATTAGAAGCCTAAAAACATTTCATTTATAAAAAGTACAGAGGGTTAAGGCTTTGCAAAGCCTTTCGGCACTCTGCCCAAAATGCCGAAAATTATAAGCGAGGGTATTACCGTAATATCGCTTATTAATATTTCAATCGGTATGAAAATAACCATAAGCACTATCGCAAAGGCGGGCCACCTTAAAATGCCTAACTTTTCTTTCAGTATTTTAAGAATAAGAAAGTAATTAACAAATCCTGAAATAGTTGAGGCTGCAATCGCTGATCTCAGCGCCCAAATATAAACAAGGTCCTGATCCAAATCCAGTCCGATAATCCTAATATCGGATATTGGTATCCCCAGGGCAGTGAATATAAACTCCGCCGAAAAGCAAACAGCAAATACTGCAAAGAGGATTTTAAAGCATTTGTTATATGTCCATTTTGAAACGCGCATAATTAATTTTCTCCTTTATCGGAAATATAGTATGCAATGCTGATTGTTTTTGTGTCGCCGGACAATTCAACATCAAATGTATTAAGGGGAATTTTCTTTCCGTCAATATCAGCATTTTCATCTTCATTATCCAGACAGGCAACATAGTATAAATCACGGTTGCCATAGGAAGCGGAAGATCTAATCTTCATAGGAGTGCTGGGCGCTGATGTTAGCAGGCTTATGGGAATTGTCTGCCTGGATCGGTATGAATATTTAAATCTGGACTTAACAAAGTAAACCAGCTCTAACGATTCAGGGGCATTGTCGGCTTCGTAATATTCACCGTATTCATCACCGCCGCCTTCACCATAAAGAAACTCTTTTAAATATTGATCTTTGGACTGCGATTTTGCAATGCAAACAACACCTTTTCCACTGTCGAACTCTCCTACATAATAAATTTCGGTAAAAATTCCACCGGATTTTTGGTTAAGCAGTTCAACATTCATTTCCTCAGGCGTGAGTAAATTTTTAAAGAAGAAAAAGAAGCCAAAAAACAAAAATACAATCAATACAAAAAGGGCAGCCATTTTAATTTTATAATTATATACCGGCACAGTAACACCTTCCTTATAATTATAACTATACTCTCAACCGTCTACAAAGTCAACATTTTTTACAATTTTTTACAAATTTTTTCATATATGCCCATAGTAATTTGTCGAAAATGTACCGATTTCTGACAAAATTATTATTTGTAGGCGTTAAAGGGCTCGACTATCAAGAGCCTAAAAACAGATTCGGATTTATCCCTGCTTGGCCAAGCAGGGATAAATCCGAAGTATATTCAGCGCTTTAAGAATAGTTTACCTCAAGTATTTGGGGAGCATAGCAGCTGTCCCCTGTAGAGACTGTCGAAAATCCACTGCCCTTTATTTTTGATCTCATGATAAGTCCGTCTGATTTTCTTAAAGAAAAAGTTCGCTTATCTACAAGCAGCGGGGTAAGATCTATGCTTTGGTATCTTCCGTTTTTATAAGAATCGGATATAAGGTTTCCGTCATCTATTTTATTGTTCCAGTTACTTCCGAAGCTGCAAAAGCGTGCCTTTACATAAACGGCACTTAAGTCAACCGAGTTTTTATTAAATTTAGGCATATGCAATATCGCTTTGTTTATTAATTTGTATTCTATATCCGACATTTTTGTATAATCCGGGCGGGAATAAAGCCACTGCTCACCGTATTTTGAAGTGTTTCCTATAAAACCGGTACCGCCGAACGCATTGTTAACCGAAGGGTTCATGCTTTCTACAGTAGTGTCCTGAAACAGTTTGTTTTCATACAAATTCACTTCAAAGAAAACATAGCGGCAAAACGGATTGGTTGCGGATATGCTCAGCTGATATTTTCTATCCGCAATTCGCTGATATACAATTTGCGCCGGGGCGATGATATTGTCGTCAGCATCCGCCGAACCTATACAGGATACAGTTACAAACGGGCGAAAGGTTTCCTTCATAAGCGAAAAATATTTATCGTTTGCCCTTATTTCAAGGAACGGTTCTCCTACCTCTATGGTATAGTTAAGCGGTTCTTCGCCGTTTACCGCCGCCTTAATTGCTATGCCGTTTGTTGTGGGGAAAATGCGATTACCGGAATATGAAAGCTCATTTTCCGATACAAATCCGGGGCGCTCGTTTACATCAAAAATGCAAAATCCGTCGGAGTTGCCCATGCGTATATTTTCAAGCACAGTTATATTTGCATTACTGCCCTTTAAGTATATTGCTTCTCCGTCTTTTTCAAAACAAAGATCTATAAGTTTTCTGCTATCGATATTATAAATAGGGCAGCTGAAATAATAGGCGGTTTTGCTGCCGTTTTTTTCCTGTGTCACCAATCTGTAGCGACTGGTGTTTTTATAATCAATAATAGGATCGCTTTTTCTAAGCGTATATATTTCGTCTAAAATTGATATCATTTTTCTAACCTCCGAAATAGGTAATTGTATTTGCGGCCGCGTGATGCTAAGTTCGAAAAAAGAAAATTGCATTTTAAAAATATCGCTTTTTCCGCCTTAGGTAATAGCATTATAAATAATAACCCTGACAATCAGTGTCATAATTAAATTTAATAATTATTAAAAAGCATAATTATATAAAAAGTCGTATTTTATCGGATTTTGAAAATACGGTTGCGAACGAAGGCTAAACCTTTAAATACAAGTTTCTGCACTGAAAATTTGGCTCTATTGAGTGTGATAAAACATTACAATCCAAAAACAATAAGTAAAATTTAAGAGCACTGAGTGATAGGATTTGCCCTATCACTCAGTGCTCTTT
>CAKSDA010000102.1 GCA_934444895.1 uncultured Eubacteriales bacterium
TACCGAGTATTTTAACAAACGCCATGTGAAAAATTAGCGTTTAAAAAACAGATTCGGATTTATCCCTGTTTGCCTAGGCAAGGCTTTGGTTCGACTTTACCCTGTCTAAATCTAAATTTTATTTGCGTTATTATTTGCATTATTTGTAAGGGCGAAAAGTTCCGCTTGCCGGCATATCTCTTTTGCCCGGCAAAAGAGATATGCTTGAATTAGAGTATTTAATTATATTTAATTATTTTTTCGATATATTTCGGCATATATCATATTTTGCAAACACATAGAGTATATTGCAAACATATATTGCAAATTCAGTAAAATATATGTATATTAGCTATAAAAACAGCGTAAAATCTGCGGTTTTGCTTTGCGTTTTGTGCAAAGTGCCTAAAAAATGCGGATATTTTTACCTCGAATACCATATCTGAATACTTGTAAAAACGACGGTTATATAATATTATTATATATTAGAAATAACTGTAGTAATAAAAGTATTAATTAATATTAATGTTGCGCCAATTAACTGTAACATTAGCAATAAAGGCGTTACGCTTTGAGGGCAACATACTTTGGGAGATTTATAAAATGGAATATAACGAAAAGAAAATCAGAGAGCGTATAGTTTCGGTATTATCGCATAATTTCGGAGTTTCGCCTGAGCAGGCGTCCGACGAATTTTTTTATAAGGCTTCGGTAATGGTTCTTTTGGAAATTATGAGAGACCGCAGAAACTCATTCCGCGAAGAAACAGAAAAAAAACAGGCGAAAACCGTTTATTACCTAAGTATGGAGTTTTTAATGGGACGCTCGCTGAAAAACAATCTGTACAATTTAAATTTGGAAGGGACAATGTCTAAGGCTCTTGCCTCTTTTGGGGTAAAGCTTGAAAATTTGTATGAACTGGAACCGGATGCGGGACTGGGAAACGGCGGTCTGGGCAGACTTGCCGCATGCTTTTTGGATTCACTTTCCACAGGCAGCTATCCTGCAATGGGCTATTGCATAAGGTATGAATTCGGAATATTCCGCCAAAAGCTCGTTAACGGTTGGCAGACCGAAATGCCTGATTTTTGGCTTCCGGGCGGAAGCGTATGGCTTCAGGCACATCATTCTCATGCGGTTGATGTTATGTTTGACGGCAATGTCGAAGAATGGTGGGACGGAGACTATCACCATGTTGAAATTAAAAACTGCAACAAGGTTCATGCGGTGCCGTATGATCTTATGGTTGCAGGTAACGACGGTAAAACCGTTAATGTTCTTCGCCTTTGGAGCGCAGAATCGCCAAGCATTGATATGACCGCATTTAATGAGGGAAATTATGTACGCGCCTTGGAACAACAGGCAATGAGTGATGTTATAAGCAAGGTGCTTTATCCTGAGGATAATCACATGGAGGGAAAATCTTTAAGACTCAGACAACAGTATTTTCTTGTTTCCGCCTCCATTCAGGATATTTTAAGCCGCCATTTAAAGGTATACGGAACACTTAATAATTTGCCTGAAAAGGCTGCAATTCACATTAATGATACGCATCCTGCGCTGGTAATACCGGAACTTATGAGGTATTTGCTTGATGAATGCGGATATTCTTGGGATGCGGCATGGGATATTGTTGTCCGCACAACCGCATATACAAACCACACTGTTATGAGCGAGGCTTTGGAGTGTTGGCAATGTGAACTCTTTAAGCAGCGTTTACCTCGCATTTATATGATAATAAAAGAGATTGATAATAGGTTCAGAGCAAAGGTATGGGATAAAACCCATGACGCCGACTATGTTGAACGCACTGCAATTATCTCAGGCGGAATTGTAAAAATGGCAAATCTTTGCGCAAGTTCCTGCCACTCGGTAAACGGAGTTTCAAAACTTCACAGCGAGATTTTAAAGAACGATCTATTTAACGATTACTATAAGCTTACCCCTGAAAGGTTTACAAATGTAACCAACGGAATAGCGCATAGGCGCTGGTTGTGCTCGGCAAATAAAGAGCTTTCGGATTATATTACCGAACTTATAGGAGACGGTTTTAAGCATAACGCAGAGGAACTGGAAAAGCTTAAAAAGTTTACCGGCGATAAAACCGTGCTGGGTAAATTGGCCGATATTAAATACAGCAATAAACAAAGGCTTGCAAAATATATAAAGGAAAACAACGGAATAATCGTAGATCCCAATTCCATTTTTGACATGCAGGTTAAAAGGTTGCATGAATATAAGCGCCAGCATCTTAATGCGCTTAATATAGTAGCGCAGTATCTTAAAATTAAAAATAATCCTAATATGGATTTTACCCCTAAGACATATATTTTCGGTGCTAAGGCTGCTCCGGGCTATATGCTTGCAAAGAAAATAATTCATATGATTTATTCTTTGGGAGAAAAGATCGATTCCGATCCTGCAGTTAAGGATAAGCTTAAAATTGTGTTCTTGGAGGATTACAGAGTAACTCTTGCCGAACTAATGATACCGGCGGCTGACATAAGCGAACAGATTTCCTTAGCCGGAACCGAAGCCAGCGGCACCGGAAATATGAAACTTATGATGAACGGCGCCGTAACACTTGGCACCGAGGACGGAGCAAATGTTGAAATTCATAAGGCGGTCGGAGACGATAACATTATTATTTTCGGTATGAGAACCGAAGAGGTTGCCAGACTGAAGGCTTCGGGATATAATCCTCGCTTTTATTATGATAATAACGAGGAACTTAAAGAAGTTATTAATTTCCTTTCAAACTCAATGGGGTCAGGGGATATAAAGGATGTAACCGACCTTTTGCTTTCAACCGATTCTTATATGGCTCTTGCGGATTTTGATGATTATTCAAGGGCTCAAAGGCTTTCAACAGAGCTTTATAACAATAAAGAAAAATGGAACAACATGTCCCTTGAAAATATTGCGGCTTCGGGAATTTTTGCTGCCGACAGAGCAGTTAAACAGTATGCCGACAATATTTGGAACATAAAGCCTCTTGCATAAAGCCAAACATACAGATTTGGTTTGAAAATTGCAATGCAATAAAGCATTTTAATACCGCGACTTAATACCTAGATAATGCAATAAGGTGATTAAAATATATGAGAACAATGCCTTACAATTCCAGAGATGTATTTTATAAGTCGATTTTCGGCAGTGTTGAAGCACACAGAGTTTTTAAACTCCGTGTGCTTTTGCCGCGTGACGGATATGTAAAAGGCGTTGTTGCCGTTTTTTTAAAAGACGGCGGAGCCCAAAGCCGTTTTGAACTCCTTGACGATTTGAATGAGCTTGAGGGAAAGTTTTATACAAGAAGCTGTGACATTTCACTTGAAGAGGGACTGTATTTTTACTATTTTATAATGTACACCGTAAACGGTGAAAGGCGGCTGCTTGATATGGGGCACGGCGTTGGCGAATTTGACCCTGCGAGCGGTAAAAACTGGCAGCTTACGGTGTATGAAGAAAATTTTAAAACCCCATCTGAAACCGGCGGAGGTATAATATATCAAATCTTTCCGGATAGATTTTATAAGGGCGAAAATAATCTTGAGTATCCTTCCGACCGTTTTGTAAGAAACGATTGGGGCGGTATTCCGGAATACAGACAAACAAATACTTCGCTAACTCTCGGCAACGACTATTTTATGGGCAATATTAACGGTATTATCGAAAAACTGGATTATATAGCCTCTCTCGGCGTTTCCATTATATATTTAAACCCTATTTTCGAAGCCCATTCAAATCACAGATACAATACGGCAGACTATTTTAAAATAGACCCGATGTTGGGGTCGGAAGAGGACTTTTCAAACCTTTGCAGAAAAGCAAAAAAACGGGGAATTATAATAATTCTCGACGGCGTATTTTCCCATACCGGAGACGATAGCATTTATTTTAATTCAAAGGGCCGGTATGACAGCATAGGCGCCTATAATTCAAAGGATTCAGTATACAGAAGCTGGTACAGTTTCGGCAGCACCAAAGATGATTATGCAAGTTGGTGGGGAATAAAATCATTGCCGGAAGTGAATGAGAACGACCCGTCGTTTACCGAATTTATTACCGGTGAAAACGGCGTAATAAGATATTGGATGAGATTGGGCGCGGCAGGCTTCAGACTGGATGTGGCTGATGAGCTGCCTGACGAATTTTTGGATAAAATAAGACTGGCAGTTAAGGCTGAAAATCCGGAAGGATATCTCATAGGCGAGGTATGGGAGGATGCCACAAACAAAATAAGCTATTCAAAACGCCGCAGATTTTTAAGAGGCAGACAGCTTGACAGCGTTATGAACTATCCCTTTAAAAATGCAATTATCGATTTTATTAAGGGCGGCGACGGATATGATTTTGCCGAAAGCATAATGCAGATACTGGAAAATTATCCTCCGCAGGCGCTTAATAATTTAATGAATCATATAGGAACGCATGATACAGTGCGTGCCATTACTGCTTTGGCAGGGGAAGATTTAAACGGACGGGACCGCGAGTGGCAGGCAAACAAAACCCTTTCGGAGGATGAATACAGTCTCGGTGTTAAGAGGCTTAAAATGGCAGCTGTTTTGCAGTATACTTTAGTGGGAATTCCCTCCCTTTATTATGGTGATGAAGCCGGTATGCAGGGATATTCCGACCCGTTTTGCAGGGGCTGTTTTCCGTGGAAAAATATAAATACCGAGCTTTATGAGTTTTATAAAAAGCTCGGCGCAGCCAGAAGAGGATGCTCCGCATTTAAAAACGGAAAGCTGGAATTTTTGGCAATAGGCCTCGGATATGTTGTATTTAAAAGAACGACAGACAAATCGTCCGCCGTTATAGGGGTAAATCGCTGGCACAGCGACGAATATATTAATCCGGGAGTAGATCTTTCGGAGTATAATATGGTTTTCGGAGAGGCAATAGGCGTAGATACTTTGAAACTCGGCGCCGAAAGCTATGTATTTTTAGTTTCCAAAGGAGAAAAAGATGTTTAAAAGCAAAACAACAAAATCTCTGGCTATGTCAGGCCTTATCGCAGCCGCTTATGTGGTTTTGACATATGTTTTTCAACCGATTTCATATGGGCCGATTCAGCTGAGAGTGTCGGAAATATTTACAATCCTGCCGGCAATCACAAAAACGGCAATTCCGGGACTTATGGTAGGGTGCATTATAAGTAATTTGTCAAGTCCGTTTGGGCTTGTTGATATAATTTTGGGAACTTCCGCAACCCTTATAGCGTCGATTCTTACATATTATACAAGAAAAATCACATTCAAAGGAGTTCCGGTTTTGGGCCCTTTGTTTCCGGTGCTTGCAAACGCTTTAATAGTCGGAGCCGAAATAACATTTTTCGTGCCATCCGGCACAGGAACTTTTGCCGCATACGCTATAAGCGCCCTTCAAATAGGAATAGGCGAGCTTATTGTATGTTACGGGTTCGGAATTCCGTTTTTTGTTGCTCTAAAAAAGTTTTTGGTTAAAAAGTAATTGCAGGCTTTTTTCAAATTTAAAAACAAAAATGTCAAGACCGGCTTTATAAAAATTAAAGATCCGGAATATAAATATC
>CAKSDA010000103.1 GCA_934444895.1 uncultured Eubacteriales bacterium
CCTATTATATTTTCATAAGTTAAATCTTCATTAACAAAGGCGGTATTGACTCTATCTTCACTGATTATATTTTTGCCAACAGCATCTTCATTGATGATATTTGTGTGAACTTTATCTTTATTACCAGAAAGTTTTATTTTTGCCTTTTTCATGTGCCTTATTAAAAACGGAGCAAACAATAAAACGCAAATTAACCAGGAAAGAGGGAAGGTGATATAAACCGCTTCAATGGTGGTGCTTAGGTGTTTAAATACGGTCATTAACCAAGTAATTCTGAAAACACATACTGAAATCAGCGTTACAACGGTAGGGGAAACGGAATAGCCAAGCCCCCTTGAAGAACCGGTCATAGTTGTCATTGCGGCACAGATTGGATTGAAAAGCGCAATAAAGAAAAATCTTATTGTTCCGTAATGTATTATTTCATCAAGTGAAACAGTGCCGGCGGCGCTTGATGTTGCGGCGTAAAGCGAAAGAATTTCTTTGCTGAAAACAGTAATAAGTGTACCTAAAACGCCGGTTACAACCATTGATATAATAAGGCAATTGAAAAATACCTTTTTAACATTTTTATAGTTTTTTGCGCCGACATTTTGTGCAGTAAATGAAATGCAGGCGAAGTTGGTTGCGTCGGTGGTGGCACTAAGCATATCATCTATTGTACGGGCGGCAGTGTTCCCTGAGACGGCGGCAGAGCCGAAATAATTAATTGACGACTGTATGTTTATGTTTGCAAAGGAAAATAATGCGCTTTGTATTCCTATGGGAATACCGCTTGTCAGTATCTTTAACGCATACTTTTTGTTTAGTTTAAAGTTTTTAAGCTCTACTTTATAGGGCTGCTTGTCGGCCCGCATAAGAAGAATCATTATGCATACGGCGGAAAAAATCTGCGAGATTGAAGTTGCAATAGCAACGCCGGCAACCGAAAGATTAAACTTAATAACAAACAATAAATTAAGAAGTATATTTATAATACCCGATGCGGTTAGTATGTAAAACGGACGCTTTGTATCTCCTGCCGCGCGGAGTATGGCGGCACCGAAATTATAAATCATAAAAGCCGGAACGCCTACAAAATATATCTGCATATAAAGGGTTGATTGATTTATAATGTCATCCGGCGTAGACATAAGACGCAAAAGCGGCTTTGCGGTTAAAATTCCAAGCACTGCGGTTATAACTCCGCATATAATTGAAAGAAACATTGCTGTATGTACGGACTTTTTAATGCCCTGTTCTTCCTTGCTTCCAAGGCAGGTTGCAACAACAACATTGGCACCGGTTGAAATACCCAAGAACAGATTAACTGTCAGATGTACAAGCGAAGTAGTTGCTCCTACAGCGGCCATTGCTGTTCCGCCGGCCCACTTTGCCACTACCAAAACATCGGCTGCATTATAAAGAATTTGCAGAATGTTTGTGGCTATAAGCGGAAGCGAGTATAGAATTATGTTTCGCGTTAAATGCCCATTAGTCATATCAACTGTTTTGGCTTTTGACATCGGTATTCTTCTTTCATTTTTTATTTTGATACATTCTTATAAACGCATTCTGACTCATGTGTGTTACATTTTTAAGTCAGTAATTAATATTATCTTGATATTTAGATGTTGTAAGCACTATTGTGTTGCAATCAATAGTGACAAATTGATTTAGGTGGAAAAATTGCCGTTTACACGGCAGTTCGTCCTATCAAGTTTAACACTTTTTTAAAACCGAAACAATTTCGCCGTAATACATTGTGTGGTAGTCGTTTAAAGGATATATGCTTTTAGGAATATCCGAAGACAAAAAATTACCGGGTTCCAGCTTTGTAACGCATATTTTTCTGCATATGAGCACAAGCCTTGCTTCTTTGAAGAATACCGTTTCGGTGTCGTCATCAAAAGCCGGAGTAAGACCGGTTTTTGCAACCTTGTCAACATCCCTGCCGGACAGTTTTCCGCATACCGAGTGTATTTCTTTGTTATCACCGTAAAAAGAAAGGGTGTAATAGTCGCTTTCATCCACAAATTGTTTTGTGTATCTCTGCGGTCTTATTGCGGCGATGGCACAGGGTTTGTTCCACATAACTCCGGTAAAGCCCCAGCTTGCAGTCATCATATTGAATTTGCTTTTATCTCCGGCAGTTACAAGCATCCACTCTTTCCCTATGCTGTTAAAAAAGTTTTCGTTTAAATCATTTACCGAAATTTTTACAAACGACATAAAAATACCTCCACAAACTGATAGTTTACAATAATATTACCGATAGTCAGACATAAATTCACCACCGATAAAAATCGGCGGTAATTATAAAAGATATTTTACCGACATTACTTGACATAAGACATAATATTATGCCCGGTATGACGGGTTAAAGTTTTTTTACACTGATTTTTTAATCTGATGTCAATTAAATATGTCGGTTAATAATTTATATGACGGTCAGTCCTTGCCAATGCGTGAAAAAACAAGATCGTATCCGCTGCTTCCGTATGTAAGCGAGCGATTAACCCTGCTGATGGTTGCGGTGCTGGCACCCGTTTTTTCAACAATTTCATTGTAAACTTTTTTTTCTTTAAGCATTTTGGCAACTTCGAGTCTTTGCGAAAATGCCTGAATTTCTTTTATAGTGCATACATCTTCAAAAAAACTATAACATTCTTCAATGCTTTTGAGTGACAAAATTGCCTTAAAAAAGTAGTCATTTTCCTTATTATGAAGATCAACCAAAACAGTCACTTCCTTAACATATTTTATATTTAATAGTTTAACATATTAGTCCGCTAAAATCAATAAAATAAAAATATTTACAAAAAGAGAAAAATAAGGTTGTAATTTACCGTGAAATTTGCGATAATAATACTGAGATTTTATATGTAATTTATGTAATTAAGGATGTGCAGCAATGACCGAGTTTGAAAAAATGGCAGATCTATTATTGCCGTCAATAACGGCTTCGCCCGAATATTATGAAAAAATGTTCCCGAGCAGAGCATTGCCGGAGGGAGCGGCGGTAACCAGAATAGCGCCCAGTCCTACCGGATATTTGCATCTGGGGGTTCTTTTTATGGCTCTTATTAACAGAATAACGGCCGACACTTCAAACGGAACCATGTTTTTAAGAATAGAGGATACCGACAAAAAACGCGAGGTAAAGGGCGGTATTGAGGACATAGTAAACGGACTTTACAAGTTTTCAATAGCAATAGACGAAGGGTTTACCGTTAACGGCGAGTGCGGTAATTACGGTCCCTACAGGCAAAGTCAACGAGCGGACATATATAAATGTTATGTGAAAGATCTTATTAAAAAAGGTCTTGCATATCCATGCTTTTGCACCGCAGAGGAGCTTGAGGCAGTAAGAAGCGAACAGGAAAAGCAGAAAATTCGAACCGGGTATCACGGCAAATGGGCTAAACACAGAAATATTACATTTGACGAGGCAAAGGCTCTTATAGAAGAAGGAAAGCCTTATGTTATAAGACTTAAATCTTCCGGAAGCGAAGAAAAACAAATAGTTTTCAGTGACAGTATAAAGGGAAAAATCGAAATGCCTGAAAATGACGAAGATTTTGTCCTTTTAAAGTCGGACGGCATACCTACCTATCATTTTGCCCATGCAATAGATGACCATCTTATGCATACAACCAATGTTATAAGGGGAGATGAATGGATTTCATCAGTACCTAAACATTTAGAACTTTTCAGGGTGCTCGGATTTAAACCTCCAAAATATTCCCATGTTGCTCCGATTATGAAGCTTGATGGTGGCAATAAAAGGAAAATTTCAAAGAGAAAAGACCCTGAGGCGGCGGTAAGATATTTTATTGAGCAGGGATATCCGCCGGAGTCGGTAATAGAATATTTAATGACAATTGCAAGTTCTGAATTTGAACAATGGCGCAGAGCCAACAAGGAAGCGTCTTATAAAGAGTTTAAATTTTCACTTAAAAAAATGAGTTTGTCCGGCGCTTTGTTTGACGGCGCAAAGCTCAGCGATGTTTCAAAAAATGTTATTTGCAAAAAAACATCAAACGAAGTGGTAAAGGAAATAATAAATTGGGCTGAAGAGTTTGATAAACCCTTTGCGGAGCTTTTAAAGAGGGACATGGACTTCACCAAAAAAATATTTGCAATTGACAGGGATGTTCCAAAGCCCAGAAAAGATATTTCAAAATACAGTGAAGCTAAAAATTACTGCAGTTACTTCTTTAACGAGCTTTACACTCCATGCTACGATCTGCCTGAAAAAATTTCAAAATCGGACGCTGCCGCAGTATTAAAACTATATAAGAATGTATACAGCGAATCAGACGATCAGGCGGAGTGGTTTGAGAAGATAAAAAGCATTTGCCCTGAGATAGGCTTTGCTCCGGATACAAAAACATACAAAGCAAATCCTGACGCTTACAGGGGAAATCCGGGAGATGCAAGTACGGTAATAAGAATTGCCGTTACAGGAAGAACCAATACCCCGGATCTTTGCAGCATTATGAAAAATTTGGGCAGGGAAGAATCTTTCAGGCGTATAGACGCTGCGATTTCCGCTTTTGAAGAAGAATAATAAGTTCGGTTTCATCTGTTTAAAACCGATTTAAGACTGATTTAAAACACAAGGCATATAAAAATAGCGGCGAGCAAAACTGTAAGGTTTTCAATCATCGCCGGTCTACACTAAGGAGAATTATAATGGAAAAAAAGGAGAAAATCTCTGAAACCGAAGAAGCATCGGTTGACAGAGGCAATTTTATACACGACTTTATTGAAGAGGATCTTAAAAATAAGGTTTACGATCATGTTCAAACCAGATTTCCTCCGGAGCCAAACGGCTATTTGCATATAGGTCATGCAAAAGCAATTTGCATAGATTTCGGCACTGCGGAAAAATTTAAAGGAAAGTGCAATTTAAGATTTGATGACACAAATCCCGTTAAGGAAGATGTGGAATATGTTGACGCAATAAAGCAGGATATTGAGTGGCTTGGATTTCATTGGGATAATGTGTACTTTGCCTCCGATTATTTTGATTTTATATACGAATGTGCAATTAAGCTTATAAAAAAAGGCTTGGCCTTTGTTTGTGACCTTTCGGCTGATGAAATGAGGGAATACAGAGGTACCCTTACAGAGCCAGGAAAAGAAAGCCCTTATCGAAACCGTTCTGTGGAAGAAAACCTGGATTTATTTAAAAGAATGACCGCAGGGGAATTTGAAAACGGCGAAAAGGTATTAAGAGCGAAAATAGACATGGCGTCGCCTAATCTCAACATGCGCGATCCTATAATTTACCGCATTATGAAGGTCAGCCACCATCGCACAGGCGACAAATGGTGCGTATATCCGATGTATGATTTTGCACATCCGCTGTCAGATGCAGCCGAGGGAGTGACCCATTCACTTTGCTCTTTGGAATTCGAAAATCATCGTCCGCTTTATGACTGG
>CAKSDA010000104.1 GCA_934444895.1 uncultured Eubacteriales bacterium
AAAAATTCCCTCCTGATGTATATTTTACATCAAGAGGGCTCTTTTTTCTATTGTCCGTTTTTTACGGACTTGTTCATTCAGGCAGGAGGTTTTTTAAATAAAAATCTCTAATCATAACATTTTTGATTTTAAAGCATACCATCTTGTTTTGTTTAATTCTTTTAGTACTGTTTTCAATTTGGCGATAAAATCCGCTCTTCCCCATTTTTATATTTTGCTCCGTGAGTATTAATGCCGATGTCTTGAGAAATTACTTGCATATTTATTATATTTTGCACGATTTTATAAAAAAACAATGCAAATTTGTATGAATTTTTTTGTTTATTATATTATAATTCAATCAACAAAACAAATCAAGGACTATTAAGTTATGAACAGAACAAAGGCATTTAAATTTAAAATTGCAAAAGAGTATTTCTATTTAACGGCAGGAGCATTGTTGTTTTCCGCAGGCACATATTTTTTCAAACTTCCAAACAATTTTTCTTTCGGCGGAATAAGCGGTGCCGCTCCTATTTTATCTAAAATTGCCCACCTCTCCCCTGCTACATGGATATCTATAATGACCTGCCTTTGTCTGCTTATAGGGTTTGCCTTCCTCGATAGGCAAGCAGGTATAAATCCGAATCTGTTTTTTAAACGCTAATTTTTCACATGGCGTTTGTTAAAATACTCGGTAATCCGTTAGGATTACCTGTGTTTTTGCCTCGCCCTGTAAAAAATATATCAGTTTAAAAAATCTTCGACCCAAAACGGATGAAATTTAAGGCAGTTTTGGGTGCGGAGGATGCCGCAAGGCTGACGCCTCGCAAAGACGACAAGCCTAAAAATGCCTAAAGATCGCTGTTTTGGGCAGGTTCGGCTTATCCCTGCTTGCCTAAGGAAACAGGAGTGAGGACGGTTTATTGCAGTCTGCTGTTTTCAGGAATAAATCAGCTGCTTGAATGGATAGTGCCGCTTTCATCACCGCTTACCGAACAGCCTTTTCTGGAGTTTTGCTACGCCATTCTCACCACCTCGACCGGTGCGGCTGTTATATTCAAATATAACGGTTCTACCGGAGGAAACGATATATTTGCCCTGATAATTAAAAAGTATTTTTCAATAAGTATCGGAAAAGCGCTGTTTACGGTTGATCTGATAATAACCGTGAGTTCGTTTTTCGTATTTGATTTTACGGTGGGTATGTATTCTCTTTTGGGACTTTTCAGCAAAGCGTTTTTAGTTGACGGCGTAATTGAAAATATGAACGGTTGCAAATATTTTATGATAGTTACTACACACCCGGATGAAATTTCACAATATATAATTTCGCATATGAAGCACAGCGCTACTCTCGTAAATGCAACCGGCGCATTCACACATAATGACAAAACTGCGTTACATACCGTTTGCCGCCGCTATGAAGCAATCCAGCTCCAAAAATTTGTCCGTAAAACCGACCCATCGGCGTTTATGGTAATAACGACCAGCAGTGAAATAATCGGTCGCGGTTTTTTAACCGTTAATTAAACAAAGGGGTGACAGATATGAAAAGCATAGAACATGCTGCCGATTTGTGCGTTGTCGGCGGTGGAATGGCAGGAATTTGCGCCGCAATTTCTGCCGCAAGGCATGGAATAAAGGTTGTTCTTGTTCAAGACCGCGGAGTGCTCGGCGGAAATGCGTCAAGCGAAATAAGAATGTGGATATGCGGAGCTCATGGCAAGGATAACAGGGAAACCGGTATAATTGAAGAAATATTGCTTGAAAATTTTTATCAAAATCCGCAGCTGAGTTATCCGCTGTGGGATATGGTTTTATTTGATAAAACGGCGCGGCAGGATAATCTTACCCTCTTGCTTAATACAAGCTGTCTTGACGCAAAAACAAAAAGCGGAAGAATTGTCAGCATAAAAGCATGGCAATCCCCTTGTGAAACCATGCATACAGTCAAAGCCCGTTTTTTTGCCGATTGCTCGGGAGACAGTATTTTATCAACACTTACCGGCGCACATTTCCGTTACGGCAGAGAGGCGGCGTCCGAGTTCAAAGAGAGCATAGAACCTGAAAAGGCTGATAAAAAAACAATGGGAATGAGCTGCCTTTTTCAGGTCCGCGAAACAGAGATACAGCAGCCCTTTACTCCTCCCAAATGGGCGTATAAATATTATACCGATGACGATATTCCGTTCAGGGAACACGATTTGTCTTCAAACTTTTGGTGGATAGAAACCGGCGGAGAGGGAGACTGTATACACGATACCGATAAATACCGCGACGAACTTTTGAAAATTGCATACGGCGTTTGGGATCATATTAAAAATCACGGCGATCACGGCGCTGAAAATTATATGCTTGAATGGGTTGGGCTTTTACCCGGAAAACGCGAGAGCAGGCGGTATATCGGAAAATACACCGTAACGCAGAACGATGTTGAATCAGGTGGAAAATTTGACGATATCATAGCTTACGGCGGCTGGACAATGGACGATCATTTTCCGGCGGGGATTAAACACAAATCGTCATATCCGACAGTATACCATCCGGCGCCGTCACCTTGGGGCATTCCTTTTAGGGCGCTTTGCTCGCAAAACATTGAAAATCTTTTGTTTGCCGGCAGAAATATAAGTGTAACCCATGCCGCGCTTTCCTCCTCTCGCGTTATGACAACCTGTGCGCTGTTAGGGCAGGCCGTTGGAACAGCCGCCGCTCAAATGGTGCAGTACGGCGAAAACACCGATAGTATAGACATAAATAGGCTTCAAAACGCCCTTATGGCAGACGACTGTTGGCTGCCGGGGAAAGCCAGAAGCATTTCCGAGCTTTCTCTAAAATTAAAATGCAGCGATAATATTATAATAAACGGAAAGGAACGCGGCGATGAAAACCGCTGGATCGGCAAAAAAGGCGATTACCTTGAATACAGCAGCGACGAACCGTTTGAGCTTTCCGGCATAAGAATTGTTTTTGACAGCGATTTAAACCGTGACTATCAAAATATGCCATGTTGTATCAGACTGCATGAAAATCGGTTTAAGCTGCCTAAAACCTTGATAAAGGATTTTGATATTATCCTCACACACAGCGACGGCAGTACCGAGGTCCGTCCTTACCGTAATATTCATACAAGATTTTTAAGGCTTGATATTAAAGACAAGGTTTTAAGCGTTAAGCTGTTACCGCTTGAAACCTACGGAGCAGAAACATTTAATATTTTTAATTTTGAGGTGTTTTAAATGAAAGAGAACTTTATAACAGAAGCACAACGGCATACTGAAATAGGCGGAAAATACGATGTTATAGTTGCGGGCTCCGGCCCCTCAGGCTTTGCGGCCGCCGTAACCGCGGCAAGAAACGGAGCAAAAACACTGCTTATTGAATCGCAGTCAAGCGTCGGAGGCATATCAACAAGCGGACTTATGAGTCACTTTACCGGCAGGGTTGAAAGCCGTATATACAGTGAACTTCTCGACCGCTCCCACAGCTGCGACCTGTTTGATTGCGATGATAAAACAAAAATAGACCCCGAACTTTTAAAAAGCACATATCTTGAAATGCTTGAATGTGCCGGCGTTGATATACTGCTTTACACACTCGCTTGTGATGTTATAAAAGACGGCAATCGTGTTTGCGGAGTTATTACCGAAAGCAAAAGCGGCAGAAAAGCATATCTTGCGGATGTTTTGATAGACGGAACCGGCGATGGCGATCTTGCATACCACACAGGCGCAGAATATTTCAAGGGCCGTGAAAGCGATGGAAAAATGCAGCCTGCAACGCTTATGTTTAAGGTCGGCGGAGTTGATATGTCGCGCGCGGTATTCCCGCCATCATTTGAAACAACGGTTGAAACCGATAGAGGCGAACTGCAGTCACTTGCAAAAAAACTGCTGCCATATCCGGCAGGCCATGTCCTGCTGTATTCTTCGCCCATACCCGGTATTGTTACCTGCAATATGACAAACTGCACCGATATTGACGGTACAAAGGCTGAGGATCTAACCCGTGCTGAAATCGTATGTCGCTCGCAAATGAAGCCGATTGTTGAATTCTTAAGAGAATATGTTCCGGGATATGAAAACTGCTATATCGTAAGCGCGGCGTCGCTTATGGGTATCCGTGAAACGCGTCATTTTATCGGACTGAAGCAAATTACCGAAAATGATATAGTCGAGGCTCGTCAATTTGATGATATGGTTGTGCGCGGGGCATGGTTTAATTTTGATGTTCATAATATTAAAGGCGCCGGACTTGATAAAACAGGCGTTCAAAAGCACTTTAAGCAACAAAACGGATATACGATTCCATACGGCTGTATGGTGCCCGTAAAAACAGACGGTTTACTGCTTACCGGCAGAAACATTTCAGGAACGCATATGGCACATTCCAGTTTCAGGGCAATGCCAATATGCGTCGGCATAGGCGAAGCATGCGGTGCGGCGGCGGCTATCGCAGTTAAGGAAAAGATAAATTTAAGAGATGTAAAACCGGAGGAAATCAGAAAACTGAATTTTGACTAGGAGGGGTAACCATGGCGGAAATTATTTTTACCGGCGACCTTATGTGCAGTCCCTCTATTACTGAAAAAACAAATAAAAATTATAATATTTTACTTAAAATAGCTTTTGCCTCAAGGCTGAAAATCACTACACTTCTTAACTATTAACTATTACTTATTACTTATCAAAAAACTTCTCGAAACGACTTAGTGAATAGTGAAAAAGTAAAACCTTCCCGAATACTGTTCGGGAAGGTTTTTGGTTGCGAAGGCTGGATTTGGCAGGGCGACTTCCGGGTATCTCACAAGGCTTCGCCTTGCTTGCCCCTCAAAAATATAGTCGCCTATGCTCGCTTGGAGCGCAAAAGCTGATTCGTTAATACTGATTCTTTCATTTTAGTTTTAGTATCACGGCAAAAAATACAATTTGCTTTGCAAAGTCTTTTGATTTACAGCGCAAAATGCTGTTTGACATTATTCATCACCTAAATGAAATATATCATACTATTTCCTGTTTGTAAAGGGACAGTGATATGCCGAGCTGTGCTCGGCGTGATATTTTTAGCTTTATGCCAAAAGTGATATTGTTCGCTAAAGCTCACAGTGATATTATATTCGCACTGACACTCGCGAAGCGAATATCACTCAGCGAAAAGCTGAATATCACTGCGTAGCAATATCACTCGCCGCAAGGCGAATATAACTGAAAAAAGCACTTAGCATTATGCTAAGTGCTTTTTTCATGGTTGCGGAGGCTGGATTTGAACCAACGACCTCCGGGTTATGAGCCCGACGAGCTACCAGGCTGCTCTACTCCGCGATATTTGATATATATATTATAC
>CAKSDA010000105.1 GCA_934444895.1 uncultured Eubacteriales bacterium
CCTCAATGAGCGGTCCGCAGATTCTGGATGCGATCAAAGCAGCCGGTATCGTTGGCCTTGGCGGCGCCGGATTTCCCTCACACATAAAGCTTAACATATCGGACGATAAACCGATTGACACGCTTATTGTAAACGCTGCGGAATGTGAGCCTTACATAACAGCGGACTATCGCGAGTGTATTGAAAACACCGACGATATTTTAAACGGTATATATCTTATTAAAGATATTTTAGGAATTGAAAATGTTATAATCGGCGTTGAAGACAACAAACCGAAAGCAATTCAAAAGCTTTTTGAGGTTGCCGCCGACGCACGCGATGTTAAAAATAATGTGCACCTTATGAAGCTTAAATCAAGATATCCGCAGGGTGCCGAAAAGGTTCTTATTTATTCTGCAACTAAAAGGAAACTTCCCTACGGGAAACTACCCTCGGATGTAGGTTGCATTGTAATGAATGTTACAAGTATTGCTGTTTTAAGCCGATATATAAAGACTGGTATGCCGCTGATTTCAAAGCGCATTACGGTTGACGGAAGCGCTGTGGGAAGACCCCAGAATTTAATTGTACCTATCGGAACTCCGGTTTCTCACATACTTGATTTTTGTGAAGTTGAATCGCCTAAAAAGGTTATTTTAGGCGGTCCCATGATGGGAAATGCGATTTATGATACTTCTCTTCCTATTCTTAAGCAAACTAACGCAGTGCTGGCGTTTGACAGTACCCTTGAACAAAAAGAAGAAACGAACTGCATAAAATGCGGCCGATGCCAAAGAGCCTGCCCAATGCACCTTTGCCCCGGTTCTGTCCAATCTGCTTACAGATTTTCAAAGTATGAGGAATTTGAAAAACTTTCTGTTATGAATTGTATTGAATGTGGCAGCTGTTCATATGTCTGCCCTGCCGGACAGCCGCTTACTTCTGTAATGCGTCTTGCAAAAACACAATTACGAAAGGCAGGTAAAAAATAATGGACAAACTGACCGTTACATCCTCACCGCATATATTTCACAATGATACCACCGGCGGTATCATGCTCGATGTTATTCTTGCACTTGTTCCCGCTGCGATATGCGGCGTATGTTTTTTTGGATTCCATGCTCTGCTTATTATTGCGGTATGTATCGCTTCGGCAGTAGCTGCGGAATTTTTGTGGTGCAAAGCCGTAAAAAAAGAAACCACTCTAAGGGATTTCAGTGCCGTGCTTACCGGGCTTATACTTGCTTTAAATCTTCCACCTACTCTTCCGCTTTGGATGGCTATGGTAGGAAGTGCAGTTGCGATTGTTATTGTAAAGCAGATGTTTGGCGGCCTTGGTTCAAACTTTGCTAATCCTGCAATTACCGCAAGGATTGTTTTAATGGTATCATTCCCCACGGCTATGACGACTTTTACTGTTCCGTTTACCGATACTATAGCCTCCGCTACTCCGCTTTCAAGTGAAAATCCTGTTGAAATAACAAGGCTTTTCATTGGTAATTATGCCGGTTGTATTGGAGAAACTTCCTCCCTGCTTCTTATTGCCGGAGGAGTGTATCTTGTTGTTTGCAGAATAATAAGTCCTGCCATTCCACTTTCCTTCATTACTTCTGCATTTGCCCTTTCATTTATTTTGGGAGATGATCCTGTAAGAGCTGTTCTTTCAGGCGGACTTCTTTTGGGAGCTATATTTATGGCGACCGATTATGTAACATCCCCAACAAGTTTTAAAGGAAAAATCATATTCGGCATAGGTTGCGGAGTTATAACCGTTATTATCAGACATTTTGGAAATATGCCTGAGGGAGTTTCATTTTCAATTCTTCTTATGAATATTCTAACGCCGCATATTGATAGACTTACAAGGCAAAAACCCTTTGGAACGGAGGGAATTTCCGATGAAAAGTAACAACACTTTTTCTAAATTAAAACCAATTATTGTTTTGACCCTGATTTCGGTTGTAATGGCTGCCCTTTTAGCGGCTACCAACATGCTTACAAGCGATAAAATCTCCGCTATGACAAAGAAAAATGAAACCGAAGCGGTTTCCAAGGTAATTCCTGCCGAAAAATATGAAGAAAAAACAGTATCTGTTGACGGTGTTTCAAAAAAATATTTTACTGCCATAGATAAAACCGACAACAAAATTATAGGTTACGCCTTTACAGTATCAGCATACGGTTACGGCGGAAATGTTACCGCGGTTGTAGGCATTGATACAAACGGGAAAATAACCGCAGTTGAAATTACGGATGTTTCCGGAGAAACTCCCGGCCTTGGCCAAAACGCCAAACAAAAAAGCTTTTACGATGGTTATAAAGGTAAAACCAAAGGTGTTTCGGTTGTAAAATCATCGCCCGGAGATAATGAAATCAAGGCAGTAACGGGTGCCACGATAACATCAAATGCTGTAACCAAAGCGATAAACTCAGCATTTGATATATTTGAAAAAGTATGTGGTAAGGGAGAAGGTGTTGAGCAATGAGCAAAAATAATTATTTTAGTACCTTCTCTAAAGGTATTCTTAAAGAAAATCCTGTTTTAAGGTTGGTGCTGGGCACATGCCCCACACTTGCAGTAACTTCATGCGCTTCAAACGGTATCGGTATGGGGCTTGCCGCAACCTTTGTTCTTGTTTGCTCAGGCGCCGTTGTTTCAATGCTGAGAAATATAATACCGTCAAAAATACGAATCCCCGCATTTATAACAATTATTGCCGGTTTTGTTACAATCGTTCAAATGCTTGTAAAGGCCTTTTTACCGGCGATAGATAAGGCTCTCGGAATATTTTTGCCACTTATTGTTGTTAATTGCATAATCCTTGCCCGTGCCGAAATGTTTGCCAGCAAGAACAAGGTTCTGCCTTCTATTCTTGACGGTTTGGGCATGGGAATTGGGTTTACATGCACACTTACTGTAATGGGCATGATACGCGAGTTTTTGGGAGCAGGAACCCTCTTCTCCGTTCCTGTTTTAAAGGGTGTTATAGACCCAATGCTTATTCTGATTTTGCCTCCCGGAGGATTCTTTGTATTCGGAATTTTAGTTGCAGTTTCAAATAAACTTTCTTCCAAAGACAAAAAAAGTACCGTAAAAGAAACGGCATGTTGTTCAGGTTGTGCGGAATGTGGCGAATGCAGTCTTGCAAATGCCATAGCATGTGATGATAAAAAGCCGCAGCCAAAATCTTTAGAAAATGTTGAAAATTTAAAAGAAGCAAAAGTTACAGAAGCATCTAAAGATATTGAGACAGAAAAAGCTGAAAATGCTGACAAGTCTGAAAAAACAGAAGAAACAGAAGAAACAGAAGAGTCTAAAAAAGCAGGGAAAGCGAAAGAAACGGAAAAAGATGCAAAGGAGGAAAATTTAGATGAATAATCCATCCTTAATCTCAATAATTATTTCGGTATTACTCTCCGGTATCTTAACCGATAACATGGTGCTTTCAAAGTTTCTCGGAATATGCCCGTTTTTAGGTGTTTCGAAAAAGCTTAATACTGCATTTGCCATGGGCATGGCGGTTATACTCGTTATGTTCCTGTCAACTGCCGTTACATTTCCTATTTATGTTTTTCTTCTTATCCCAAGCGGACTTGAATATTTGCAGACCATTGCTTTTATTTTGGTAATTGCAATTCTGGTTCAACTTATTGAATTCTTAATGAAGCGTTACATTCCTCCGCTTTACAAAGCGCTTGGAATATATCTTCCGCTTATTACCACAAATTGCGCCGTTTTGGGTATTACCCTTTTAAATTTCACAAACCAGAAAATTATAGATTACGCCGCAGCATTACCGGGAGGCTATTCAAACCCCAAACTTTTCCTGGTATGCCTTATGAATGCTCTCGGATCAGGAGCAGGATTTTTACTTGCTATGCTTTTATTTACAGGGGTCAGAGGCCGTCTTGAAAAATCCGACATCCCTGAATTTTTACAAGGCTTGCCTATCACTCTTATATCGGCTTCTATTGTTTCCCTATCATTTTTGGGATTTGCCGGAATAGGCGCATAAACCCGCTCAATGCGAAGTACGATTTAAAAGTTGCGCCTGTCAAAATAAGAAAGGATAAATCATATGACACAAATATATATTGCCATTGCAATACTCGGTGCTATAGGCCTGCTCGGCGGAATATTGCTTTCGGTTGTATCAGCCATTTGCGGCACACAAGAAGAAAATGAGCGCCTTGCGAAATTGAAAGAGGCTCTTCCCGGTGCAAACTGCGGAGCTTGCGGATTTGCCGGTTGTGATTCATATGCTGAAGCGTTGGACGCAAATGCTGCAGAACCCGGTCTTTGTGCTCCCGGCGGAGCCGCCGCAGCCAAAGCGATCTCGGAAATTATGGGAGTAAAAATAGACATTGTAAAGAAAGTTGCCAGGGTTAACTGCAACGGATGTCATGAAAACACCGACACTAAATATAATTATGACGGTCTTGATTCATGCGCTGCGGCCGCTGCTCTTGGCGGCGGACCTATGCAATGCGAATACGGTTGTATCGGCCTTGGGGATTGTGTGGGTTCCTGCAAATTTAATGCTCTTGATGTACTAAACGGAGTTGCCATGGTAAACAAGGAAATTTGCACCGGTTGCGGCAAATGTGCAAATACCTGTCCAAAAGAGCTTATTACTCTTGTTCCTTACAAAAGAGTTTCATTTATTCCCTGCAGTAATAAAAACAAGGGTGCAGTTGCCAGAAAACAGTGCAAGGCAGCATGCATCGGATGTATGGCGTGCGTGCGTTCTTGTGAATACGATGCAGTTACGGTTAAAAACTTTTTAGCCGAGGTTGATGCGGAAAAATGCACCGCGTGCGGAAAATGCGTTGAAGCTTGTCCGCAAAAAATTATTAGGATAGTTTAGATATAAAATAAATTAAAGGTATTATTACATACAATACAATAAAATAAAATAAAATTAAACGGAATTTAGGAACAAAAACCGGTCTTCGGCAAATTAAAGCTGAAGACCGGTTTTTATTTCATTTTTTGTAATTTTACTTTTTGAAAATTTCCTGAATTATCGGTACAATCTCACCCTTTACCGCCATGTAATCATCGAAATCCAAAACATGGGTCATAAGGCAAGCAGTTATATTAAGAC
>CAKSDA010000106.1 GCA_934444895.1 uncultured Eubacteriales bacterium
GGATAATGGTAAAAAAAGGAATAGAGACGCTTTGTCGGATCCGGGAATTTCCGGTTAAAGATCCGGTACTCATACGTTTTTACCGTATTGGCAAAGCGTGGATGAAATTCCATCGGAACCTCTGCGGATTCCTGAATACGGATATCCGCCGGCAAACGGGTATTCATGGCAAAAGAGATCCTGTCCGCCGCCATCCGTGCGCTGGTATTAAAAGCAGCCACGTTTCCCAGGGCATGGACTCCCGCATCTGTCCGGCTGGCCCCGGTGATACGGATCTCCTCACCCAGCAGGTCCGAAAGATGTTTTTCCAGCACTTCCTGTACGCTGAGGCCGTTTGGCTGAACCTGCCAACCGCAATAATCGGTACCGAGATATGATATTTTCAGCAGTTTTCTTGACATAACAACATCTGCCTTTTAAAAATGTTACAAAAATTTCTGATATAGTATTTTTGTAGTTTATACACTAAGTGTTGTGGTCAAAATGCAGTAATACTGCCTATTACAAGGCCTTGCCACAATGATACAGGTAATTTATCCGACTAAACCTATTTGTCCCTATCAATTGCAGCACAACTGATGCAATTAATAAAAGCAATAAATAAACTAAATCATATTTAAAATTATTATCCCTGCAAGTATTACGCCCATAATCAAAACAGAAATATAATCTATTAAGCCGCACTTTAATTTATTCATTCTTGTTCTTCCCTTGCCTCCGCTGTAGCAACGGCAATCCATTGCTTCAGCGAGCTCATAAGCCCTGCGAACCGAAATTATAAGCATTGGAATCAAAATCGGAATTAGCGACTTAACTCGCTTTATGATACCGCCGCTTTCCATATCAGCTCCGCGAGCTTTTTGTGCCGAAATAATTTTATCTGTTTCCTCGGTAAGGGTAGGAATAAATCTTAGCGTTATTGTCATCATCATTGCCAAAACATGAACCGCTTCCCTAAGGCCTATGAATTTAAGCGGTGAAAGTAAACTTTCAATCGCGTCGGTAAGTTCGGTGGGGGTTGTGGTATAGGTAAGCACGGCGCTTACAACTATTAAAAGGAAAATTCTTAAAGTAACAAAAGCCGCTCTGCTTATTCCTCCTGAAGAAATGCTTATAATTCCCCATTTAAATAAAACCGTTCCATCGGTAATATAAAATGCGTTAAGTATTGCAGTTAACAGAATTATAGGCAAAATCACCTTAAAGTTTCTAAGATACATTTTAACCGGTACCTTGGACGCGAGAATAATAATTACAACAACTGCCGCAAGCATTCCTATTGATATAAAATTGTTTACCAAAAACAAAAATACAATGAAAGCAATAAGCTCTGTCAGTTTAAATCTGGGATCCAGTTTATGAATTACCGAATCACTTTGGAAGTACTGCCCCAATGTAAAATTACTAAGCATTCTTGTCACCTCTTTGATTCAAAGCGCTGACAATTAGGTCGAATGCCGATTCTAATGTATATGCATCACAGGAATCTATAAGCCCGTCTTCTTTAAGTTTATCAAGCACCTTCGTCACCATCGGTACATCCAGGCCTATTTCTCTTAATTTATCGCCCTTTGAGAATATTTCCGAAACTGTGCCGAACATAACCGACTGCCCGTTATTCATAACCAAAAGTTTGTCGCATACAGACGCAAGGTCTTCCATGCTGTGGGACACTATGATAATTGCGGCATTAAGATCCTTTTGATATTCCGATATTGCCTTAAACAGCATTTTTCGACCCTGCGGATCAAGTCCGGCGGTAGGTTCATCAAGAACCAACACTTCCGGTTCCATTGCCATTATTCCTGCAAGAGCCGCGCGCTTTTTTTCTCCGCCTGATAAATCAAAAGGTGACTTTTGTAAAAGTCTGTTATCAAGTCCCAAAAGCGATGAACATCTATTTACCCTGCGGTCAACTTCCGCTTCATCAAGGCCCATATTTTTAGGGCCGTAAGCAATATCACGGTATACAGTTTCTTCAAAAAGCTGATATTCCGGGTATTGAAAAACAAGTCCAACTTTAAATCTGTTTTGACTGATTTTTTTAGGATCTTCCCAAATGTCTCTGCCATTTAAAAATACAAATCCCGATTTTGGGCGGATAAGCCCGTTAAGGGTTTGAAGCAGGGTTGATTTTCCGGATCCGGTACGGCCCAAAATTCCAAGTGTTTCTCCCCTTTTAACCGAAAAAGAAACATTATCTATTGCCGCATTAAACACAAGTCCCGTTCTGGGATAGGTAAAAGATATATTATTAACATTAATCAGATCCAATATTTTTTACCCTCCTAAAAAGTCCGGCGATTTCAAGCGCAGTTTGTGATACAGAATATTTTCCGGTATTAACCTTGTATCCGCTCTCACTTAGCATGTGCAAAAGATTTGTTGTTTGAGGCAGATCCAAACCGCAGTTTTCAAGCATCTGCTTCTTTGAAAAAATATTTTCAGGGGTGTCATCATCAACAATATTTCCGTCATTCATAACAATAACTCTGTCGGAATTAAAAGCCTCTTCCATAAAATGAGTTATAAGTATTATTGTTATGCCTTTATTTTTATTTAAATCGTGAACGGCATTTATAACTTCTTTTCTTCCAATGGGATCAAGCATTGCCGTGGATTCATCCAAAACAATACATTCCGGTTCCATAGCCAAAATTCCGGCAAGCGCTACCCTTTGCTTTTGGCCGCCCGAAAGGCGGTGAGGGGCTGATTTTTTAAATTCGCTCATATTAACAAGTTTTAGTGCATTATCCACCCTTTTTCTTATTTCTTCGGAGGGTACGCCTAAATTTTCAGGGCCGAACGCCACTTCTTCTTCAACAACTGTGCAGATTATCTGATTGTCCGGATTTTGGAAAACCATTCCGAGTTTTTTGCGAACTTCAAACTCCTTTGATTCATCAGAAGTATCTATTCCGTCAACAAGCACCTTTCCTCTTGTGGGTTTTATAAGTCCGTTCAACAGTTTTGCAAGGGTTGATTTGCCTGATCCGTTATGCCCCAAAATCACATTAAACGAACCCTTTTCGATATTAAGATTTATATTTTTTAAAGCGGCATGCTCAAAATCTTCCGAATCATATTCAAATGTAACATTTTTTATTTCAATTAAACTAGGCATGTTATTCATCCAACTTCCAAACCGTGGTATTGCCCGCCGGCATAATAATATTTCTTTTTGAAACTTTAAGGCCTATTTCATCCGAAGTTACCGTTCCGCCCAGCTTTTTTTCAACAAACTCCGAAACAATATACTTAAGAACCGTGGGTGACATTCCGGTAGTGTATGAATTAATCAAAAGGAAAATTGCATCGTCACTTAAAAGTTTTGATGTCAAATCCAAAAGTTCGCCTATTCCCGTTTCAAACTTCCAAACCTCGCCGCCCGGGCCTCTTCCGTACGACGGAGGGTCCATAATTATTCCATCGTACTTATTACCGCGTCGTATTTCTCTTTTTAAGAATTTTATACAGTCGTCAACAAGCCAGCGAACCGGCCTGTCGGCCAAATTTGAAACAACCGAATTTTCTTTTGCCCATAAAACCATTCCCTTTGAAGCGTCAACATGCGTAACCTCCGCTCCTGCAGCAAGACAGGCTAAGGTTGCTCCGCCTGTATAAGCAAACAAATTTAAAACCTTAACCTTTCGGTCGGCTTTTCGGTTAGCTTTTTTTATTAAATCCGAAACCAAATTCCAATTAACTGCCTGCTCCGGAAACAGACCGGTATGCTTAAACCCCATTGGTTTTAGATTGAATTTTAAATTTTTATATCCTATAGTCCAGACATCCGGAACTTTTTTTATTTTTTCCCAATATCCGCCGCCGGAATTCGAACGATGATATACTGCGTCTGCCTTGTTCCAAAGGCTTTTGTCGGTTGGCAAATTCCATATCACCTGAGGATCCGGTCTTCTTAAAATAACCCTTCCCCATCTTTCAAGCCTTTCGCCGTTGTTGGCGTCTATAAGTTCGTAATCGGTAAAATCTTCACAAAATCTCATTTGTTCAACTCTCAATTCTAGGCTGGCAGTGGTCGAACCTCGAACGATTTCGCTTGCCACCCTTTATCATCAAACCCAAAAGCAAGCATGTAATAAATTATACTTACATTTAAAGCATTTACATTGTTTGCTGCCCGGTTTTTACAATATTTAAATGATTATATGCTGCGTCTGTTACGCATCTGCCGCGGCCGGTTCTCATTAAAAAGCCGATCTGCATTAAATAAGGCTCATAAACATCTTCAATAGTTATGCTTTCCTCTCCAACTGCCGCAGCCAGAGTATCAACTCCAACCGGACCGCCGTTATAATTATTAATAATTGTTTTTAAAAGTTTTCTGTCGAACTCATCAAGTCCCAGCTCGTCGATTTCAAACCTTTTAAGAGCATCAATTGCAACTTCCTCGGTAATAACTCCGCTGTATTCTATCTGAGCAATATCCCTTACTCTTTTTAAAAGGCGGTTGGCAATTCTTGGGGTTCCTCTTGAGCGGGAAGCTATTTCCAGTGCGCCGTCTTCATTAATATCAATACCCAGTATTTTGGCTGATCGCTTAACAATCAATGCCAACTGTTCCGGAGTATACAGCTCCAAACGCAAAAGCACTCCGAACCTGTCCCGCAAGGGAGCGGTAAGCTGACCTGACCTTGTTGTAGCGCCGACCAAAGTAAAATGCGGCAGATTAAGCCGTATGGATTGCGCCGCCGGCCCTTTGCCTATAATAATATCAAGTGTAAAATCTTCCATAGCTGGATATAAAATTTCTTCTACCGCCCTTGGCAGTCTGTGAATTTCATCAATAAAAAGTACATCGCCCTCGGAAAGCGAGGATAATATAGCCGCCAGATCTCCTGCCTTTTCAATAGCCGGACCGGATGTAACCCTGAAATTGACCCCTAACTCATTTGCTAT
>CAKSDA010000107.1 GCA_934444895.1 uncultured Eubacteriales bacterium
ACCCAAGGCTTTTTATAAATTGTTCAATAGTAAAATGATTTTCAAAATAATCCTTGCCATTTTTTCCGCAGTTTGAATAATTTTGCGGATTTTGAATAAAATCAGCCATTTTTTCGCTAAGTCCGCGATAATCGCCCGATCGAACACAGACCCCGCAGCCGGATTCATTAATTATTTCTGCCGCCGCGCCATCTATCGAAGCAAAAACAGGACGCTCACCCGACATATATTCCTGAAGCTTTGCCGGCACCGTTTGCCCTATAACTCCTTCGGATTTAAGGGTTAATATAAATGCGTCGACATTATCATAGGCCTTCCAAAGAGAAGCCTTGTCCACCCTTCCGAAAAACTTTATTTTTTCACCGACATTAAGATCCTCTGCGAGTTTTAAACAATTTTCATATTCACTTCCGTCGCCGTATATTTCAACCCTGAAATTTTGAATATCCTTAATTTCATTTACCGCTTTTATTATGCAATCAACATTCTGAACGCTTCCTATATTTCCTCCGAAGGCAAAAACAATATCGCTGTCTTTTGAAGATTCTTTCAGCGTTTTAATAGAGAGATTCATATTTTCGGAATGTTGAGGCAGGTAGACCGTTTTATCGCGATCCACATTGTTAACATCGCATAAATAATCTATAAACGGTCTTGAAGTAACTGCGACCTTGTCGGCGCTGTTATAAATACCTTTACTGTATCTGTGCATTATTTTAAAAAGCGGATTGCTTTCCCCCACATGCCATGCCTTTATACTTTCCGGCCACAGATCCAGACAATAAAGCAAAAACGGTATTTTTTGCTTTTTTGCCGCTGCCCTTGCCGCATTAGCCATAAGAACAGGAGAGGTTTGATAGCACATTACAATATCAAACTTCTCCTTTAAAAATAATGCTTTTAAAGTTGATGACAAGCAAAATGTAACATAGTTAAGCGCTCTGAACAAAACGCCGCTTCTTCTGGATACGGAAAAACAGCGTATGACCGATACGCCGTTATACATAAATTTTCTGTTTTTGAGTCCTCTGCAGTCTTTAGGCACCCTTCCGGTTGCATAATCCGGCAATGATGTTATAACCGTCACCTGATGTGATTCTTTAACAAGTTCTTCTGCAATTTCGTTGATTCTGAAATTATCAGGAAAAAAGTGCTGAGACACAATTAAAATTTTCAACAACTACACTCCTAAACAACTGTGAAAAGCATAGATTTTTTACATCTAAAAACCGCTTTATATTTTATATAATTTGTGTTACATCCTCTGTTTTGCTATTTGTTTTTATAGCTATTTGTTTTATAGCTTTTTATTTTTATGACTTTACAATTATAATTTACTGCGTAAGCTTTTTTAATAAAGCCATATATCTGCCCAACCGGCCAAATATTGCGCTAAATATGAAACATCGCTTAAATCAATAATATCGGTTCCGTTTTCGTCAATGTCAAAATTAACATTCATAACGCCGGGGTCTGCCAAAATATCCCATCCTGCAAGATACTGCGCCATTGTTGCTACATCCGCCAGATCAATAATACCGCTTTTATCGGCGTCGCCCATTGTTTTATCCATAAGTTCCGGCAATATAAGGGAATTTAAAACCGGTGCCTTTAAAAGCTTTGAAACATGCCAGGTATTATCAAAATCAAAATTTTCAAAGCTTTCTTTTAAGGGTGCCTTATCCGAAGGAATTTCGTTTTCCGCGGGAATTTCCGAATTGCCTATAAAGTTGCATTTGCTAACCGTGCCCGGAACCTCGTCCCCTGCAATAGGATTTAAATTGCCGTCAAACATTTGCTCAAGAATATCGTTACTGTAGCACATTGAAAGATTTCCGGAAATTATGCCACCTACAAGTCCGCCGCCGGTGCCGGACGATTTTACCCTGCTGCGGCTGTAACAATTTTCAATTTTGCCGCCGTTGTTGAATCCTGCAATTGAACCGACAAAGCTTTTTAAGTATGCGGTTGCGGTATTGTTGTATGTTGCACAGCAATATATTTCACCCACATTGTATCCTGCGACAGCGCCTACATACATGGATCTTTTATTCTTTGAAACCCCTTCAAATTCGCAGTTGGCCAGGGTTAAGTTTTTAATAACTCCCTTGTTTACTCCTATCATTCCAACCGCGGGGGAAACGGTTTTGGAAGGTTCAGGCTCTATGTCATAGTCCCCTGTCCAGTCGGAAAGGAGAGCTAAATTTGAAGATGAAGCTATGCCGCTGTCTATTTTGCTGGACGCACCGGAAACAACCGACTTTATTCCGGATATTACATATCCTCTGCCATCCAGTGTGCCGGTGAAGCAATTATCAGCGTCGCCTATCGGAACAAAGCCGTATCCTCCGTTATAAAAATCGCCGCCGTATAAAAAATCTTCCTTTGTAAAAACAATATTGTTTGTAAGATAATAATGCCCGGACAGATTATTTCGTATATCGTTTAACTGTTCTTTAGTGGAGATTGCAATAGGTTCTTCGGCCGAAGCATAAACGCCGAATGAAAGGATTAATACAAGTGCGATGGTGACTGACATAAGCGCTTTTGCCTTTCTTAACATACTATCACTCCAAACTTTAAAATATAGTTCAATTCTATCATATAACGGGTGTTTTTGCAAGAGAATTTGAAGCTCCAAAAGCATAGGCAAAAAAACGCTGTAGACAACATTTTTTTACAAAATAATACAATTGTTTAATTCGCAGCAACCAACTGCCGAATAAGCGGCAGTTTTTTTAGAATATAAAATATCGGTTGCAGCCTACTCTTGATAATAGAAAAACAATATGTATGTGCACTTACTTGACTATGGTGTGGCATGCGAGTATACTGTTTTTGTACTCATTTTATATTATAATTAATATGTATTTAAATTAACTAAAAATTAGTATTACCAGCCATTAGCTGATTGTAGTGAGTTGTTATACAAAAGCATTGACAACCGAACGGTAGGTAGCTATAATATAAATATCTTATTTTCAAATTTATTTATAAGGGGAAAGCTTTTATGTTACAAATACAGCACCTTACAAAAACATACGGGGACAAAAAAGCCGTTGACGATTTGTGTCTTAGCATAAATTCAGGAGAAATTTATGGTTTTATAGGGCATAACGGCGCAGGAAAAACCACAACCCTTAAATCGGTTGCCGGTATTTTAAAGTTTGACAGCGGCGAAATCTTTATAGACGGAAAATCTATTAAAACCGACCCTGTTTCATGCAAAAGCGAAATTGCATATATTCCGGACAATCCGGATCTTTATGATTACATGACCGGAATTAAATATTTGAATTTCATTGCGGACATTTTTAAAATAACCGCAGAAAAACGCGAAGGGCTTATAAACAAATACTCTGAAATGTTTGAGATCAGAAATGATTTATCTAAACCTATATCGGCCTATTCCCACGGAATGAAGCAAAAGCTTGCCATAATTTCAGCTCTCATTCATTCCCCTAAGCTTATTATAATGGATGAACCTTTTGTAGGCCTTGACCCTAAAGCATCGCACATTTTAAAAGAGCTTATGAGGGATATGTGCGATGAAGGAAGCGCTATACTGTTTTCCACTCATGTGCTCGAAGTGGCTGAAAAGCTTTGCGACAAGGTTGCAATAATTAAAGGTGGAAAGCTTATACGCTCCGGTACAATGGAAGAGGTTAAGGGCGACGATTCACTTGAAGATGTATTCCTTGAACTGGAGGAACAATCATGCTGAAAGCGCTTTTAAAAAAACAATTAGGCGAAATATTTAAAAATTATTTTTATAATCCAAAGACCAACAAAGCCCGTTCCAAAGCAGGCACTGCTTTATATTTTGCGTTGTTTGCGGCGCTTATGATTTTTTTAATGGGCGGCCTGTTCACACTCCTATCCATAAGCCTTTGTTCTCCACTTGAATCGGTAGGATTCGGCTGGCTGTATTTTGCAATAATGGGCCTTATTTCTATATTGCTCGGAACTTTTGGAAGCGTATTCAATACCTACTCCGGTCTTTACCTTGCCAAGGATAACGATCTTTTGTTTTCACTTCCCATTCCGGTGAACACCATTATTTCGGCACGCCTTTTGAATGTTTATATTATGGGACTCATGTATTCGGGTATTGTTTCTCTGCCGGCAATTATAGTATACCTTTGCGTAGTTCCTTTTAAAATTTTAACGCTTATCTGCTCGCTGATTTTTGTTTTTCTTATTTCGCTTTTTGTGCTTACCCTCTCATGCATTTTGGGATTTGCGGTAGCAAAAATCAGCCAAAAGCTTAAAAACAAGAGCTTTATAACCGTAATAATTGCACTTTTGTTTATTGGTATTTATTATCTTTTCTATTTTAAAGCGCAAACCCTTATATCCGAAATAATACAGAATGCCGCCGTTTACGGCGCAAAGATAAAAAATAGCGCATATCCGATATATGTTTTCGGAAAATCGGCTACAGGTGACCCAGCCGCCACCGCTTTGCTTTTCATTGTAATTGCAGCTTCGCTTTTTGTTGTTTTGGCTGTTATTTCACATAGCTTTTTGAAAACCGCCACAAGTGTAAGCGCCGCCCCAAATATAAAGCGCAAAGCATTAAGTCTAAAATCAAAAAGCCCGGGATCGGCAGTCCTCGGAAAAGAATTCATGCGTTTTATTTCAAGCCCAAATTATATGTTAAACTGTGGTTTCGGCATTCTTTTCCTCATTATGTTTCCGATTATTGATTTTGCTATGAACCGAAACGGAGATTCCATTGTAAAGATTTTTGGCGAAATGCTCTTGTCACGCTCCGGATTTATTTATATACTGATACCGTCAATTGTATGTATGGTAGCT
>CAKSDA010000108.1 GCA_934444895.1 uncultured Eubacteriales bacterium
GCCGATTATTTAAATTCCTTTTTAGCCTTCGGCGAGGTTTTCTGATTTTTGTAACACATCATTGACAAACCTACAAATAAAAAGAAATATTCGGCCGCGTGCTATTTGTTTTTAAATTTGGGCAAACTATAAAAACGGTTGCCGTTTTTTCGTCCGGCGAAGGTATTTAATAAACCAACCGTTTTAGAAATTTCAAAAATCTGTAGTGTTGCAGAACACGAACCTGCCCAAAACATCAATCTTTAGGCTGATTCGGCTTATCTGTTGCTTGGGCAAACATACGGAAATATGCGCTTTAAACATACTGCAATATGCGGCCGTGCCGCGTAAATTGTGCAGAAATGGTTACTAAGAGGTTATAATTATGAAAAAATTTTTGAGAGCAGACTCATTTTTAAATAAAAACATTAAAATATTTTTTGTTTCGGTGGCAGCATGCCTTTCTTTATGCATTGCCCTGTCCGCCGCTGCAATGCCTAGGTCGGCTCAAAATTCCGAGCCTGATAAAAATGAGTCCGGTAAAAAAATAAACGACCAGACCTATAAAAGTCCGCCGCTTAAAGATTACTATTCCTTTATAATTTCCTTTTCAGAAAAAAATCTTCTTGTTTCCGCCTTGTTTTTTCCAAAAACAAACTCATGCGAGTTTTCGGCTATGCCGTCATCATCGATAAAAAACAGCCGAACTTATTTTTCGTTTGACGATATAAAAAAATCATCGCAGCTTTTTTTCGGATATAAACCGGAAAAATACATTACTGTAGACAACAAAGGCCTTACAAATTTAACCGACCATGCCGGAGGGATTATAATAGATACTCCTTACGGAATGGTCTCGGCTGCCGGATCCGGCAGGATTATTGAAGAAAACGAAGAGCTCACCGTATATGGCGAAAGCTTTGAAAAAATGCTGGGATACGAAGAAACTCCAACCACTGCCCATCTGTCCTACTACGCAAAAATGACTGCCGAGCTGTTTAAAAAATGTTCCTTAAATATGAATAAAAAGGACTTTGTCTTTTTTTTGAACCAGTGCCGGGCTACCGACATCAGCTATGTTGATTTTTTGGATAACATTGAGTTTATAAACAGATGTTTTGAAAATGTTAACTGCACCGCCAAAGAAGGCATATGGATTAATAAAGACTACTACCTGTACAAATAACATGTTAATCAGCCTGCATGCCGGCCTGTTAGGATAGGTTGAATTCTTCTTGCGACAGGCTGAATTCTTTGCAATATTCATTATATTTTCTACTGAAGGCTTCGGTGGCAATGGTCTTAACCCTGGACAGATATTCGTGGGTATCAAAGGAATCCACGCTGAGTTCTATCATCGCAACCGCAACATTAGAGCAGTGATCCGCTATTCTTTCAAAATTTGTAAGAAGATCGTTAAAAACAAAACCGTGATCCAATGTACATTCGCCGTTTTGAACTCGCTTAATATGCCTTATTTTAATTTCATCGCAAAGATTGTCTATAACCTGCTCTAAAGGCTCAACTTCTTTTGCCGTTTCAATATCATTGTTTGTAAATGCGTCGGTTGCAAGAGCAACAACCTTTTGGACGGCAGCGGTTATAATTCCCAGCTCTTTTTCTGCGATTTTTGAAAATTTAAGCTTTTTGTCAAATATTTCTCTTGCAGCGTTTGATATATTAACCGCGTGATCTCCGATTCTTTCAAAGTCACCTATGGTATGAAGTATTTTTGAAATTTCTCTGCTCTGATCGTCTGACAGCTCTTTACCGGTAAGCTTTACAAGATATGTACCAAGCTTGTCCTCATACCTGTCTATAACCTCTTCCTTTGTTTGAATAACCTTGTATCTTTCATCAGAATAGTTATAAACAACTTCCATAGCCCTTGCAAGATTTTTTCTGGCCTTTCTGGCCATGGAACAAACCGCATTGTGACTCTGTTCCAGAGCTATCGCAGGGTGGTCTATAAACCGCTCTTCCAAACGGTCAATCTCGGCAGTTTCTTCTGCGTCCTCAGGATTTTCGCGGAACAGAAATACAACGATTTTTTCCAAAATTCCTATGAACGGGGCCAAAAGAATAACCGTTAAAAGGCGGAATATTGTATTTATAAGCGAAACGCTTACCATGTTTACCGTTGCGTCCATTATGTCGAAATGGAAAATAGCATTTAGCGAATAAAAAACAACCGCCCAAAAAACAACACCGATAACATCTATAAGCAAATATACAAAGGCAGTTCTTTTGCCTGAAACGCCGGCTCCGAGCGCTGACAGTAAAACCGGCACCGCCGCGCCTATTGCAATACCCATTATAATAGGCAACGCAACTTCAAAGCTTATGGCCCCGGTAACCGACAAAGCCTGCAAAATACCAACCGTCGCGGAAGCACTTTGAAGTATACATGTAATCGCCATGCCGGCTATTATTCCCAAAAATGGGTTGGAAAAAGAAGTTAGCAGATTTATAAAAGTTTCACTTTCTCTTAGCGGCTCAACCGCGCTGCTCATGGCCGACATTCCGGTCATAAGAATTGCAAAACCCATAAGAATATCGCCCACATGCTGCTTTAATCTGCTTCTGCAAAACATTCTTAAATAAATTCCCACAAGCGCAATAACACCCGTGAGGGTTGCTGTGGACAAAAGCTGCAGCCAGGTGGAAGATCCGCCGTCAATAGAAGACAGGCATATTATCCAGCCGGTTATGCTTGTTCCTAAAATTGCTCCCAAAATTACGCCTATAGCCTGTTTTACCTTCATCATGCCTGAATTTACAAATCCGACAACCATAACCGAGGTTGCCGAAGAAGACTGTATAACAGCCGTAACTCCGGTGCCGAGTAATACGCCCTTTATGGGAGTTCCCGAAAGCTTGTACAAAACCATTTCCAGCTGATTCCCGGCAACATTTTTTAAACCGTCGCCCATTAAAAGCATGCCGAAAAGGAATAACGAAACTCCGCTTAATAAAGCAATTACATTTGCTATACCCATTTAATCTGTCCCCGTTTTTTATTTAATATAATTTTTAAACATTTATTAAAACATTCCGTTTAATCGGTGTTTAATCAGTGCTTAATCATTAAACTGTTTATATTTACATTCAATTAATAATAACATACCCCCGGCAAAAAAACAATAGCAAAACAATAGCAGTTATTCTGTTTCCCCGCAAAAAGCAAAAAAACCTCGCAGCAAACAAAAAATAAACCCCACAACAAATAAAAAATAAACCTCATAACAAATAAAAAGTAAACCCTCTTTAAATCCTTTTTGCCCCTCTCTTTTGCTCATTTGCCTTTAGTACATATTATAAAACTCTTTTTCTATCGGTATCTTTGCCCCAAAGCCTTGACAAAAACACATTTAAAAGGTATAATACTAAAGCTATTAATTTAAATAGCTCCTTGCTCTGCACAAATGTACAGGGCCATAAGTCCAAAAGGAGGTGCAACGAAATGACCAACAAGTATGAAGCAGTTCTTATTTTCTCGGTAAAGAACGGTGACGAAGCTGTTACTGCACTTGTAGAAAAATTTAAAGAACTTATTGGATCTAACGGTACTGTTGAAGGCGTTGACGAATGGGGCAAACGTCGTCTTGCCTATTTGATCGATGATGAACCGGAAGGTTACTATGCCATTTATTCTTTCGAGTCTGCTCCGGAATTCCCGGCAGAGCTTGAGCGTGTGGCAAAGATCACTGAAGGCGTTCTTCGTGTTATGACAGTTAAAAAGTAGGAGGAAAAATATGCTTAATGTAGTTGTTTTAACCGGTAGGCTTACCGATAATCCGGAGCTTAAAACCACAAACAACGGAATTCATGTTTGCAGTTTCTCTATTGCTGTTGAGCGGCGCTACAGATCCGGAGAGGACAGGCAGGTTGATTATATAAACATAGTTACCTGGCGTTCGTCCGCAGAATTTGTATCAAAGTATTTCAAAAAAGGTCAGATGATTGCGATTGAAGGCTCTATCCAGACCAGAAAATATCAGGATAGAGACGGTAAAAACCGCGTTGCTTTTGAAGTTGTTGCAAACAATGTTCAGTTTGCCGATTTTACAAGGCGGGATAACGACGCAGATCAGGGCGTTGTTAATGCGGGGGAGACTCCGGCAAGTTTTTCAAACGCAAGCGCGGGTGATTTTGCGTCTATAGATGATGTAGACGACGATTTACCCTTTTAATAAATTGTTTTCCCCGTTTTAAGGGGTAAAACCGGAAAGGATGCGTTCCTAAATGGAAAAGAATGATAGACCTATGCGCAGAAAAGGCCGTAAAAAGGTTTGCCATTTCTGCGTTGATCGTGTAGAGGTTATCGATTATAAAGATGTTGCAAGACTTCGTAAGTATGTTTCGGAAAGAGCTAAAATTCTTCCGCGCAGAGTTACCGGAACTTGTGCAAAACATCAAAGAGAACTTACCAGCGCTATTAAAAGAGCCCGTCAGGTAGCCCTTTTACCTTATGTAAGCGACTGATTAAAAAAGTTAAAACAGCTTGCGGTTAAAAAACCGCAGGCTGTTTTTTTATGCCTTCTTTATTTTTATACAAAAGCCTATTTTGTTTCCCGTAGGGCTTGAATTCGATATTTGCAGGCTCTTTTGCTATTGTGCGCGTGGCGCGCTTATCGGTTGTCGGTTTGTGTTAGGCATAAAAAAAAGATCCTTTTAAGGATCTTTTTT
>CAKSDA010000109.1 GCA_934444895.1 uncultured Eubacteriales bacterium
CCGATTATTTAAATTCCTTTTTAGCCTTCGGCGAGGTTTTCTGATTTTTGTAACACATCATTGACAAACCTACAAAGTTGTCTATTGGGGCATGGTTTTTGTAATATCAGCAGATTTTAGCGGCTCTTTAATTTATATTTTTTATTTTTCAAATATTGATTTTGCCGATTTTATTTCCGATTCTCCGGGCAGTTTGCCGGGCAGAGTGCAAGGCATATTAAGTGCGGAATACTTCGATCCGGCATAGTTATGATATGGTAAAATTTTAACCCCTGTTACATTTTTAAGCGATTTAACAAACTCTGCTATTTTGCCCATCTGGTCGTCGTTGCAGCCGGGAACATAAGGTATGCGTATTTCAACCGATTTACCCAAAGAATCTATGTATTTTAAGTTCTTTAAAATCTGTTTATTTGATTGTCCCGTACATTTTATATGAACATCTTCATCAAACGCCTTTATATCATATAAAAAAGTATCCGTAAATGGCAAAACTTTATCAATGGCATTTTTTGAAACAAACCCACAGGTATCGACTGCAATATTAATATTGAAAGATTTAAGTTTTTGCATAAGATCGGCGCAAAAATCAGGCTGCATTAGACATTCTCCTCCTGAAAGTGTAACTCCGCCGCCGGATGAAATATAAAAATCTTTATCTTCCAAAAGCACCGGTAAAATATCGCTAATTTCAATCTCTTTTCCGTAAAGGGTAAGCGCGTCGCGCATGCATACGCTTTCGCATTTGCCGCATAAAACACATTTTTTCCGGTCTAGGCTATGCAGGCCGTCTTTTATTATATGTGCTTTTTTGTCGCAGGCTTTTACGCATTCTCCGCACGAAATACATTTATTTTTATAAAAAGCCAGCTGTGGTTCAAAGCAAATACCCTCAGGGTTGTGGCACCAAATGCACTTAAGCGGGCAGCCCTTAAAAAACACGGTTGTTCTTATGCCGTTTCCGTCATGCACCGCAAATCTTTTTATATCAAAAATCTCGGCTTTCATAAAACGCCTCCCATTTTTACGGTATAACTTTTGTTATTGAATCTTTGAATATTGTTACTTTGGCGGATTTGAACTGTTTATACTATTTGTATAAATTTCATAACATATCAGAAATTAATTTTATATTAATAGGTTTTCGGCTTTTTTGATATATGCGTCCTGTTCGGCGCGGCTAAGATTATTCCAGAGTACATTCCAGCCGCAAACGCGAACCTGCAGATTTTGGTATTTATCCGGATTTTTCTGTGCGTCTTTTAAAATTTCAGCATTGAAAACATTCATTTGTATGCTCATTCCGCCTTTATTCATGTAGGTATCAACAAGTGCTTTCATGGCGGTTAAACCATCTTTGCCCTCGGTTGCGGAGGGGTGCAGCATAACATCAACGCAAAAGCTTTCGCAATAGAGCGAGGGATTTACTTTTGTCACTGAATTTATAAGGGCGGTAACTCCGTTTTTATCCATTCCGGGGGTGGGTGATCCGTTTTTTGAAAGCTCTGTGCCGGCCAATCTTCCGTCCGGCGTTGCACATGTTTTTTGGCCTTGCCATATGAACATCATGGCGGAATGCATAAGGGATTTGTATTTTCCGCCTCTGGAATTTGGCCTGTTATTAACCTTATTTGCAAAATATGTTGCCATAGCTTCGGCATAAATATCGGTTTCAGGTTCTCCGTTTCCGTATTTATACGGGCAATGTCTGAGTTTTTCCCTTAAAAGTTCATATCCGTTAAAGTTATTATCAAGGGCGGATTTAAGGGCGGTTATTGATATTTCATTTTTATCATATACAAATTTTTTAACAGCCATTACCGAATCCACAAGGCTTGCAAATCCGCAGTTAAGTAGAGATGAGTTATTGAATTTAACGCCGCCTTGATAACCGTCATATGCTTTATTAATACTGGTTTCTATTGTTGCGCTGTACATTGATGAGGGATTTACATATGCAAAATGTTTTTCAAAATCATTTGCTATTGCAATGGATTTTTCTATCAGGTAGTTCCATTGGCTTAAAACGGCGTTGTAGAAATCTTCGAAATTTTTAAAATCTTCAATATTTCCGGTTTTAATGCCTATCTGTTTTTTTAGTCCTGTATCAAAGCCGTTTGAAAAGGTATATTCAACCGCTTTTGCGGCATTTACATAACCGGTTGCGGTTGATACTTCATTTGCTCTCACGCCGGTTTCGTAACAGCCTCTTATATCCATGTTAAGCGCCTCATCATAGGTGGCACCGTAGCTCATAACAGATTTGATCATTCCCGGTTCGCAGCAGAATACAAAGGAATTCTGACCGCTTCTTATCATATCAAACACTTTATTTAAAAAGTCCTGCGGAATATTCTTGTTATACTTTATTTGTATTTTGGGATTATATATTTTAAGTTTCTTATAAACATCAATAATATCATTAGAAAGATCGTTTATTTTTGTGTTTCCTGCGGCATCGGTACCGCCTAAATAAAACGGTTGTCCCCAATAATTTCCTATTGCCGACCACTGTATAAGAAAATAGGCAAGAAGTTCTTTTATTTCATCTCTTGTAAAGGTGTGGTTTTTTAAATCATTTTTATAAAACCTGTAAAGGGTGCTGTCAAGTCCGTTTCCGAGAGAGCGAACCTGATAGTTGTCTATACTTTCCGACACTATAAAATAAATGTAAATAAGCTGCATGGCTTCATAAATGTTTGTGGGAGCACCGTCGCGCAAATTTTTAAGGCAGGATGCAATTGCAGCAGCTTTTTTGTGTTTTTCTGTCAGCGCCAATTTATACATTCTGTCAATTACAGCTATAATTGCACTGTACTCTATCCTAATACCGTCGAAAAAGGAGCGCTGATCTTCCGTAAGACAGCCGTTTTTGCACATTTCTCTTTTGCGGTTTTCCGATCGGTTTAAAATACCTTTAAAGCCAAGCTCCATAAGCGATTGCCAGTCCGGGACAACATGGTCGTAATCCGGCCATATGCCGACTGCTCCGGATTGGTTAAAATCATCACAAAGGGCAACAAGTGCGGGATCTCTTTTTTGTACCGACTGAGAGTCCCACTTATTTTTCGTAACGGTAGCGGCAAGGCGATTCAGCGAATAAAATCCTACAAAATAGTCATGTTCATTAATATAAAGCCTTTCATTTTCCAAAACATATTTTATTGCCTCTGCTTTGGCCACAGGGTGAGGAAGACTGTCGATTGTTTTACTAAGTCTTTTAAGACCGTTTATAATTTCACTGTCATCGAGGCCGCTGTTTTCATCATATCCTTCTCCGTGGTATTGCATTCTTTTATAAGGATCGAATTCTTTGTTTGGGTTGTGATATTTTCTTTCAATAAATTGTCTGTCTTTATCAAATGTTTTAAACATTGTTTCCCCTCCTAATATGCAGAGATTTAAGTTTTTGTTTTAAGTGTGATGTAAGGGTGCTTTTCCTTGCATTATTAGTGTAGTTAGGCTTTTTAAAAAAGTAAATAGATATTTCAAAACTACTTGACTATTTCAAAACAAAATTATATCATATGATAAAGGGGATAACCAATATGAACGAATTTATGAAGTTTGATTTTTGTATAGAAAAAATTATGCTGGTTTGTTATGTGGGAAAGGGTCAGGGAGAAATGCTGCACAAAAACAGGCCGAGTCACGGTATTGCGCTACACATAAGCGGTACAAGGGTATATAATTTTAAAAACGGCAAATCAATTACAATAAATCCGGGCGAAATAATTTATATGCCGGAGGGCTCTGATTACAGGGTTGAAAGCATAGCCGAGGGGGAGTGTTATGCAATAAATTTTAAAATTTCTCAAAATAAAATATTTGAACCATTCAAAATTAAAATGAAAAATTTATCTTCGGTATCCGAACACTTTAAAACGGCAAGAAACACTTGGGATAAAAATGATTACGGATACATAACAAAATGCAAGGCGGAGCTTTATGAGATTATTTTTGCAATGCAGCAGGAATATTTTGCGGACTATATTTCAAACAGTAAATTTGAAATGATTAAACCGGCTGTTGAATATATTCAAAGCCGGTATAAAATCGAACAGATAAGCATTGCAAAGTTGGCAGATATTTGCGGCATAACGCCTGAATATTTCAGACAGATATTCAGGTCATTTTATAAAACCTCTCCGCTTAAATATATTAATTCGCTGAAAATTTTAAGTGCAAAAAAGCTAATAGAATCAGGTATGTATTCGGTTTCGGAGGCTGCAATACAGTCCGGGTATACCGACATGAGTCATTTCAGCCGTGCTTTCAAAAAAGAAACCGGCAAAACACCGGGGGAAATTCGAACCATATATCTATAAACATATAGATAAACGCCGGCTATATAAACAACAAATAATCGTGTAAAAAGTGAATGTTATGCAGATAAACAAGCTGTATGTAAATAATTGTCGAACAAGGTTTAAAAATGCAGAAAAATCGGATATTTTTAACTTTTAAAAAAGCCATATGAAAATTCTGACGGGTTGACCTTTTATATATAATATAGTATAATATATAAAATATTTTCCTAGTGTTACAGGACTCGAACCGGCCGCGGTTTCGCTCGCCGCCTTTTAGATTGCGGCTTTGCGTTCATTCTTGCAAGGCGCCAGCCTTGCTGC
>CAKSDA010000110.1 GCA_934444895.1 uncultured Eubacteriales bacterium
ATCGAATGATACAGATTTTGTCCAGGCGTTCTAAAAATAATCCCTGCCTTATAGGCGAACCGGGAGTAGGTAAAACTGCGATAGTTGAAGGACTTGCTATGAAAATCGCCTCCGGAAATGCTCCTGCCAGGCTTGCGGATAAGGAGATATATCTTCTTGATCTTACCGGCCTTGTTGCGGGTACTCAGTTCAGAGGGCAGTTTGAAAGCCGCGTTAAGGGACTTGTGGATGAAATTAAGCGTGAAAAAAACATCATTTTGTTTATTGATGAGGTTCACAATATCGTGGGCGCAGGAAACTCTGACGGCGCTATGAACGCAGGCAATATTTTAAAACCGGCACTGTCACGCGGAGAAATTCATGTTATCGGAGCTACAACGCTCAATGAATACAGACAGTATATAGAAAAAGACGCAGCGCTGGAACGCCGCTTCCAGCCGATTATTATTGAAGAACCCTCTTTGGAAAACACCATGAAAATTATGGAATGTGTAAGGCCTTATTATGAGGGGTATCACAATGTCAAAATTTCAGATGATATTTTAAAAACAGCAATAAAACTTTCCGAAAGATATATAACAGAACGCTTTTTGCCTGATAAGGCTATTGATCTTATTGACGAAGCCTGCGCATGCGCAGGGCTCAGAAATAAAGCCATAGATGAATTGTATACGGAAAACAAAAAAATTAAGGAGCTTTCTATTAAAGAGGAAGAGCTTGAGTCAAAGGTTGACGAGGTTGATTACGAAGAACTTGCGAAGGTTAAATCCGAGCTTGCAGTGCATAAGGCAAATGCGGAAAAGCTTTATGCGCCGGCTGCGGATAATAATGTAACCTATGACGATTTAGCAAGAGTAATTGAGCTATGGACAGGTATTCCTTCTTCTAAGGTTAAGGAAAGTGATTTACTGAAGCTTGTAAACCTTACCGAAGATCTGAAAATGCATATAAAGGGACAGGATAACGCGGTAGAATTGGTTTCGGCGGCAGTTAAGCGTTCAAAGTTTAAAATTTCAAACAACAAGCGCCCTGCATCATTTATTTTTGTAGGACCTACCGGAGTAGGAAAAACAGAACTCGCAAAGGTTTTGGCGGACAGATTGTTTAATACTCCGGAAACGCTGATACGCTTTGATATGTCGGAATTTATGGAAAAACATTCGGTTTCGCGCCTTATAGGAGCTCCTCCCGGATATGTGGGATATGATGAAGCCGGACAACTTACCGAAAAAGTAAGGAGAAAACCTTACTCGGTAATTTTGTTTGATGAGATTGAAAAAGCACATCCGGATGTTTTGAATGTAATGCTTCAGATTTTGGACGACGGTCGCATTACCGACGCACAGGGCAGAACGGTTAATTTCGAAAATACAATAATTATTATGACATCCAACGCAGGAAGCGAGCGAACCGAAAATCTCATGGGATTCGGAAAGAGTCTTAATGACGCGACAAAGGAAAAAGCCATAAAAGCACTTGAAGAGTTTTTAAGGCCTGAGTTTATTGCAAGGGTCGATGAAATTGTTGTATTCTCAAAACTGGATAAAAACGCCTTAAAGGAAATTGCCGAGCTCAACTTAAATGAGCTGAAAAGCGCTCTTTTGGAAAAGGGAATAGATTTCACTTTTACCGAAAAACTATCGGAACATTTTGCAAACGAATGTTTTGAAGGAAAGAACGGCGCCAGAAATATCAGAAATTCCATAAGGAAGAATATCGAGGACAAAATAATAAACGAGATTATCGAAAATGGGGAAGGTAATTTAAAAACTGTTTTCGGTGATTTTGACAGTGAGGTAAAATTGCAGTACAACCGATAAATTTTTTAATAGCCATATGTGGCATGCAAAACTTCATCGTTTTCGACAATTAAAAGTCCGATAACATTCAAAATATTTGTAATCCTTTTAAAGAAATTTCTTAAAAACTATTGACTTTGAACAAGCAATATGATAGAATATTGCTTGTTCAAAAACGCGGGTGTAGTTCAATGGCTAGAATTCCAGCCTTCCAAGCTGGCTGTGTGGGTTCGATTCCCATCACCCGCTCCAAAACGAAAAGACTTTTGAGTTTCTCAAGTGTCTTTTCGCTTTTTAATAAATAATGCGTTTGTAGCTCAGGTGGATAGAGCAACTGCCTTCTAAGCAGTGGGTCGGGGGTTCGAGTCCCTCCAAGCGCGCCAAAGTCCCAAAGGCGAAAGTCTTTGGGACTTTAACTTTTACCTATTCACTATTCACTAAAAAACGCCTTTGTGGCTTTGGAAGTAATAAGCAATAGTGAAAAGTGAAAAAGTATTCTGCAAGGTTTTGCCTTGCTTTTTTAGTTATTGCATCACGGCGATTGTTTTGTCTGCGGCGGTATACTACCCGCTAAAAATAAAACCAGAATACTGTATAATATTTTTTAAGATTGTGAAAAAATGGGAAAACAATAGAAAAATGTAAAAACAGCAAATAGCTTGTATTGCGACTGCAGTGATTTTGTGTTATAATTTAGTATAAATTACGATGAATGTATTAAGATGTTGAAAGTTTGGTTTTTATAATGAAGATTACAAATAAATTTGAAAATTTTATTGAAAATTTCAAATCTGCAGTTGTAGCAGATGAACCGCGCCGTAGGGTCTTATTCAGCACTTTAAATTTTGTATTAGCTGTTACCTCGTTTGTTATGTCAATTATAAATTATTTTACGGCTGAATATATTCTTTTAATATCAACATTTTCATTTTCGCTTTTGTGTCTTATTAATATACTCTTGCTTCATTATTTTAAAGTAAAAGAAATTATTGTGTATTACATATTCGGCATAGAGTCTATTTTATTATTGTTATTCTTTTTTGTTACCGGAATACCAAACGGTTTCAGTGCGCTTTGGATTTGTTTAATTCCCAGTTTTTCCTTGCTGATTTTTGGTGTAAAAAAAGGCAGCATGTTTTCGTTTTTTGCTTTCGCAATGATGATCTTTTTGTTTTGGATGCCTTTGGGAAACGAAATTTTAAGATATGACTATACAGATGAATTTATGCTTCGTTTTCCGTTTTTGTATTTATCGGTATTTACCATTGCTCTGGTTATTGAGTTTATTCGAAAAGAAACGCAGAATCAGCTTGAAAATGCCAAACAGGGCTATTTACATTTGTACAGACATGATGCGCTGACCGGTCTTTATAATCGTTATGGAATTAATGAATATATAAGGGAAGCATTTGAGGAACAGGGCAGTGAACGCGCTTCTATAATTTTCTTTGATATTGATGATTTTAAAAATATTAATGATAAATATGGCCATGAGTTCGGCGATGATGTTTTGAAATTTGTTTCATCAATACCGCTTAGAACAATGTGTAAGCATTGCCATTGCTGCAGATGGGGAGGAGAAGAATTCCTCATTATCATGCAGTGTGATCATGATCCGGTTTCGGTTGCGGAAAAAATCAGAAACGAAGTCGCAAATACACCGCTTATGTTTAATGATGAGGCTGTTTATGTGACAATCAGTATGGGAGTTTGCATTGCGGATAATCTTTTAAATGTTTCAATTCATGATGTGGTTGATTTGGCTGACAGTGCACTTTATGAATCAAAGAAGAACGGGAAAAACAGGGTTACTGTAAAAATAATTTAATAAGTAAATATACACATATTTATATATTTTGTAAAAATATATTGCTGATTTAAAATATTTTTAAGATCATGAAGCGGCGGCATAGCTTTTGCTATGCCGCCGCTATTCTAAATCCACAAAAATCGCATATACTGATAATAGAATTTACAATATTCATCTTTCGCTTTTAAATATAAAAGGCGGCAAGCGAAGCCAAATGGTGTTCGATGATTAAAAGCCTGAAATACGAAAGTGAATTGGTCAAATTTAAATATACTTAGTATTATTTGGGAGATGATTTTATGGGACTGAAACCGATAAGTTTAAAAAGACTTATTATTTATATTGCAGTAACCCTGGGGTTTGGGCTTATTGGAGTAATACTGGGAGGCAGCACTAAGTTTTACGGGGATATAACAAAACCGCCACTGTCTCCTCCGGCAGCGGTATTTCCGATAGTTTGGACAATACTGTATATTTTACTTGGTATAGCTATTTATTTAATAGTTGTTGAAAAACTCGGCGATATTAAAAATATACTAAAAGTATATTGGATTCAACTTGTTGTTAATGCAATATGGCCGGCTTTTTTCTGGAGGTTTAATGCGTATACCATCTCGTCGATACTGATAATTATAATGCTGGCGTTAACGGTATGGCTTATATTAAAATCAACTAAAATAAATAAAACAAGCGCATACCTTTTTACAGTATATGCGCTCTGGCTTTTGTTTGCTTTGTATTTGAATGTGGGAATTGCAATAAAAAATTAGCAGTTAATTTTAAATAATAATTACAGAAGGTGGGAACGAAGCTCTTCACCGCTCATAATACTTAAATCTGCAGGAGCAATGTCAAAAACGGTTTTGCAGCCGAAATCACCTCTGGCGTTAAGGCGGCATACAGCCCTGGCAAAGGCCACTAAAACATTTGCGGTAAATTCCGGATTTGAATCGAGTTTCAAACTGTATTCTAT
>CAKSDA010000111.1 GCA_934444895.1 uncultured Eubacteriales bacterium
ATATCATACAAATAGCCTTCAATTACTTCTTTGCCTATTGCTCTACGAAGCTTACCATCACCCAAAGTTATGCGATTTAACATTGATTCCGTTACCGCATTAATCACTAGATATGGTGACGGAACGTAGGTGAAGTCCTGCCCAGATATAAACGGATACAGATACTGGATTTTCAATCCATAATACTGGTCAATTATATTATCTTTATACAGTGAAAATAACTGTTTTTTGTATTCTTCTTTTTCAATAGATAACAAACGTAAAGCATCTTTGTCAGCAAAAGCTTTTGTTAAAAAAATTTGTAATTCAGTCGGTGGAATCACATCTTGAGCTTCTTTACTAAATCCGAGGAATACCATAAAAGCAAACTCCTCTAATCGTTCATAATCGGCTCCCATCTTATCAAAGAACACTTTTTTCATATCTAATTTGTCATTTTGAAAGGTAAAGAAATAATGATATCTATATAGCTTCTGTAGAAACACTCCTTGCACAGGGAATTGCTGTAATGCAGATATCATCATAAAGGCTTCAGGGTACTCACCGCTCTCTTCAGCCGCAGTTAAGCCACTATGCCAATAATTTCTAATAAGAGTGATGGTGTCAGCGAATGTTTTACCATCAAGTTTCTCCGAGGCATCATCGTTATCATATACAATAGAATATGCAGCAAACGCTTCGATCTCCCAAGGCATTATGTTTTCTTTATAAGCCTTGACCATATCCACTTGAGAGCAGGTCATTATCCTGCTTGAAAACTGTTGACAAGCTAACAGCTTACTTTCAAGCGTAAACTTTTCAAGTACTTTTAAGAATTCCAAACTGCTATGAACTAAGTTTTCTTCCATAGACAATACTGCCTCCTTCCATATCATCTATTCCACTGCCAAGTCTGCCTCTTAGTATCGAGTGGCTTAAACTGCGGTCGGCGCTGACAACAATCCCAGTGCCACAACCTATGACATCTAATCCACAGCCTAAACCCTACCGCATTTTTTCGGTCATCCACTTTTTCTTCGGTCAGGCTAACAAGTAGATATGTTTCCATACAAGAAAACCGAGCTTTTCGCAAGGCTTCTCTGATGATGCTAACCTCGCAAAAAGCCCGGAAATACGCCACTTTTTGGCTCTTATTTATCTTTTCTTGACAGCAAACAGACCGTCTCAACATGTGCGGTGCCCGGGAATAAGTCAACCGGAGTATACTCAACAAGTTTATATTGATAAGCTTCAAGTATTTTAGCGTCTCTTGCCAGTGTCGCCGGATCACATGAAATATAAATGATTTTTTTCGGAGAAAATCCGCTGCACAGGGTATCAAGCAGCCCTTTATCGCAACCTTTTCTGGGAGGATCCACTATTACCACATCCGGTTTAAGTCTGTGCTTATATAATATTTCCGCCGCTTTTTTGGCGTCAGCGCAAATAAAATCGCAGTTATCATATCCTCCCATTGCAGCATTTTCTTTAGCATTTTCCACCGCTTCGTTAACTATTTCGACTCCTATAAGCTTTCTGTTTTCCTTTCCGCAAATTTTAAGCGCCGAAAGGCCTATAGAGCCTATACCGCAGAATAAATCCAAAATAATATTATCATTTGAATCTATATATGACAGTGCTTTTTCATATAGTATTTCTGCTGCTTTGGTATTGACCTGGTAAAACGAATTCGGAAAAATACCAACCTTAACACCGCAAATACTGTCATATATTTTATTACTTCCTGCTACAACTCTGTTAACATTGCCCAGTACCACATTGGTATCCGACTTGTTTATATTATACTGCAGACTTGTTATTTTCCCTTTTGTACTTTTATTTAAAATTTCAAAGAGTTCCTCTTTATATGGCAGATCATCATTGTTGACAACCACAACCACCATAATTTCCCCACTGTTTTCGCCAATTCTTATAAGAAGGTGTCTTAAAATGCCCTCATTTTTTGTTTCATCATAAACCGAAACCTTGTATTTATCCGCCCAAACCTTAAATGCAGCCGTAATTTTATCAAATATTTCAGGCTGCAAAAAACATGTTTCGCTTTTAACAATTCTATGAGAATGTTTTGCATAAAATCCGTATTCCAAACCGTTTTCGCCCATACAGAGAGGATATTGCGCTTTGTTTCTGTATCTTTTTGTAAGTGGTGATGGAATTATTTCAAGCGGTTTTTTATCAATACCGCCGATACGCTTCATAGCGTCATAAACGGCGGTATATTTTATTTTAAGTTCGCACTCATACTTTAAATGTCTGAAGGAACAACCGCCGCAACTTTTAAAGGCGCCGCAGTCAACCGATTTGCGGTCTTTGGAGGGGATTATTATCTCTTTAATTTTGCCCACTGCATACTTTTTATTAACCTTTATTATATGTGCCGTAACAGTATCACCCACGGCAGTTTGCTCAACAAAAACCGCCATTCCGTTTACATGCCCAATGCCTGAACCTGTAACAGAAACCGCTGTTATTTCAACTTTAATATCGTCGTTCTTTTTTATAACACACATCTGTTCTAACCTGAATATCTTAAGGCTTTTTGTATAGACAAAGCATTACATACAGCAGTTTTGAAAGCTGCTGATTTACCCCTTATATTTTTTGTCTATGTTAAACCTCAAAACCCTTTTTGATTTTAGTCCACCGATTTCCGGTAGTAACTGTTGTGTTACACCTTGTACTTTGCAGGGACAAACTTCCAATAAACGGCAGTTTGGTTGCTATAGTGTGCAGCACCTTATAAATACTATCATAAAGCAAAATAAAAATCAACAAAAGTCTTCTAATACCGGCTAAAGCCGGCATTATGCCGCTATTTTACAGTATTAAAAATCAACGAATTAAAAATTTTAAATTGCCGTGCCGTTTTCGACAGTGTTTTTGTAAGTGCAATACTATAATTAAAATATCTTAATTATAATTATTAAAATCTTAAAAAATCGGTGGTGAATTATATGGCCGTATATGCCGATGTTCTGATTTTTGTGAATTTTTTTATAAATTTTTTAATATTGGAGTTAACCGCAAAAATTTGCAAAGACGGTTGCAAAACCCACCGTATAGTTGCGGCTTCCTTTATTGGTTCTTTGTTTTCAATGTACATATTCTTGCCGGAATCGTCTATGCCGATTGAAATTATTTTTAAATTGTCGGTCTCGGCCGTTATAGTTTTAATTGGTTTTGGATTTGACACAATTAAAGCCTTTTTAAGAAGAATATCGGTGTTTTTCGTATCAGGTTTTATATACGCCGGATTTATGATGGCAATTTGGGCGATATTAAAACCGCAAAATCTTGCAATAAACAATGGAATTGTATACATAAATATCTCGCCCCCGGTGCTTATTCTTTCCACCGTTGTTTGCTATTTAATACTTGCTTTTATCAGAAGAATATCGAAAAAGCAGGCGTTTTCCGCCAAACGATGTAAAATTGATATTACAAAAAATCAAAAAACCGTGCATGTTAAAACAATGCTGGATACCGGTCACAGTCTGACAGACAGCATTACAAACTATCCGATTATTATAATAGAAGGCTCGGTTGCCAAAAATCTGCTTGGCTTTGTGCCATCGGTTGAAAATATTGCAGCCGATACTCCATATTCCGAAAAATTCAGACTTATACCATTTTCGTCGGTAGGCGGTCATGGTTTATTACCGGCGTTTAAGCCGGATAATGTCAGTATTATATTAAACAGCACTGCTAAAAGTCCGGGGCCCGTACTTGTTGCCGTATCAAACGAACCGCTTGGGGAGGACTACAAGGCCATTATAAGTCCGGAACTTGCTGAAATTTGCATATAGAAAGGAAAATAAAAATGACTATTATTAATTTTCTTAAAAAAATTTGTGCTGATATTAAGATATTTTTATGCAGCAAAAAACCGATACATTATATAAACGGCCCGGACATTTTACCGCCGCCGCTAAGTACAAGCGAAGAGGAAGAACTTTTAAAGCAAATGAATACGGATCCGGAAAGGGTTAAAAGTGAACTTATAACACATAACCTGAGACTTGTGGTTTATATAGCAAAAAAATTTGATGCGGTCGGCGCCGGAATAGAAGATCTTATATCCATCGGAACTATAGGACTGATAAAGGCTGTAGGCACATTTTGTCCCGAGCGCAAAATTAAACTTGCCACATATGCTTCGCGCTGCATAGAAAATGAAATACTTATGTACCTTAGAAAAACAAACAATCTTAAAACCGAAATTTCTCTTGATGAACCTTTAAATGTCGACTGGGACGGAAATGAACTTCTGCTTTCAGATGTTTTGGGAACCGATAATGATGAAATTTCAAGGGGAATAGAGATTGAGGACGAACATAACATCCTGAAAAAACTTGTAATGGCGCTGCCGCCCAGAGAGCGTCAAATAATGGAGATGCGGTTTGGCATGTTCGGATATGAAGAGTAT
>CAKSDA010000112.1 GCA_934444895.1 uncultured Eubacteriales bacterium
CTGATATCAGAAGTCAGGTTTTCTTCAATAACAATCAGTCTTTTTGTAATATCTTTAGACTTTTCATCTGCCGCTTCATATTTATTAAGATACATGTTAAGGGATTTTACTCCCATATTGCATCCGTCGGTAATAAGGCTTGCAATAGATTCATCCGAACCGCTGAAGGTTAATTTCATTTCGGTTTTCATGCGGGACATGCCTTTTGCTATCGGATTTGGATCTTTTCCATCATCGTGGTATTCATCCAGAAGAGAATTTATTTCCCGCTTAAGGGTAATATGCCGGTCCTTGCATGCGTTTAATAGACCTTTAAAATCTTCATTTTTAACCGAATCATAAACTTCGTCTATTGCGTCGGTGCCCATCTTGATACCGGCGTCACATTCACGAAGCAGCTTTATAGTATCACTTTCAATCATAATAATCCCTCCGAATGGTTTTATAAAAGTATAACCGATTTCGAAGGAATTATTATAAAGATAGACAACACTTTAAAAACAAGCTTTAAAACAACAAGACTTAAAAATCAAGCTCCGACAGTATGCCAAAATGATCGGAAGGAAATTTCCCGTTTACAGTGTCGGTAATAATCTTAAAATCAATCGGCTTAATAGTATTTGGAGTAATAAAACAATAATCTATATGATCATCATGTGCGGCAGGATTGTAATCGTGAAATGTTGTACCCAAATCGCGTATTGTAGCCATGTTAACATCAAGATAATTTTCGGTGATTTTTTTATATGCGGCGCTGTCCATTTCCATGTTAAAATCTGCGGTTATTATTGCTTTTTTTATTCCTTTTTCTTTAATCATTTTATCAATAAGAACACAGCTTTTTACCTGACCCTTATCTCCGAATCCGAAGTGGGTGTTAATATATCCGAATTCTGCGCCGTCACTCTTCCTTTTTAGATGAATAAAAAGGCCGATTCTGGGTAATCCATATGAATCGTATCCGCAGGATTCAACTTTCGGCGTATCGGAAAGCCAAAAATACTCTTTTTGTATGCACTCAAAAGAATCTTTTTTCCACATTACCGGTGTGCTTTCCAAACTGTAGGATGCACGGTATTTATTATATATATTATACTTTTCACCAAAGTTTTCTTTTAAATATTCCATCCATTCCGGAACGGCTTCCTGAAAACCTACAATATCCGCATCATACTTGTCCAAAATCTTTTTAAGCCTTTTTGAACGCTCTTTAATCGAATTGCCGTTCGGATCGTCTGTATATCTTATATTAAACGATATAACCTTCATTTTAGTTTTCCTCCGCTTAAATTTTGTCTGGGCTGACAAAGTTTAAAAAAACTTACACATATCAACCGGTTTGAAATGGACCGCTAAAGGTGCCCTTTGGCTTGTCTGCACTAATAGGAGTCAGCCTAAATATGATAGATTATAACAGATTGTTTAACCCATTTCAAGAGGAATACCGTCGGAAATTGACAGTTAAAAAGGTTTATGTTATACTTTTGACATATCAAAAATTTCCTTTTAAATAAAGTGTTGCGTTCGGTAGGAACGAAATGCCGGGGGAATTATTATTTAAAAATGATTGTTGAGGTTTAAAATGGATTATTTATCAGATATTGAAATTGCGCAAAAATGCAAAATGAGACCCATAACCGAAATTGCCGAAACCGCACATGTTGATGAAAAATATATTGAGCAGTACGGTAAATATAAGGCAAAAATTGATCTTTCTTTGGCTTTGGAAACAAAGAAGAAAAACGGTAAACTGATTTTGGTTACCGCAATTACTCCAACCCCGGCGGGAGAGGGGAAAACCACCACCACAATAGGCCTTGCAGACGGGCTTCGCAGAATAGGCAAGGATGTTACGGTTGCGCTTAGAGAACCGTCACTCGGACCTGTTTTCGGAATTAAGGGCGGAGCAGCCGGAGGAGGATATGCTCAGGTTGTGCCCATGGAAGATATTAATTTGCATTTTACAGGTGATTTTCATGCTATCGGAGCCGCAAACAATCTGCTTGCGGCAATGCTTGATAATCATATAAAGCAGGGAAATGAGCTTAAAATAGATCCTTGCCGCATAACCTGGAAGCGTTGCGTTGATATGAACGACAGACAGCTTAGATTTATCGTTGACGGTCTTGGCGGCAAGGTGAACGGAACGCCTCGTGAGGATGGATTCGACATTACGGTTGCAAGTGAAATAATGGCTATACTCTGCCTTTCAGAATCCATAACCGATTTGAAAAGCAGACTTTCAAAAATAATTGTAGGATATTCATATGATGATAAACCTATAACCTGCGGTGATCTAAAAGCTGAGGGTGCTATGACCGCTCTTCTTAAGGATGCATTGAAACCAAATTTAGTGCAGACTCTTGAGGGAACTCCGGCATTTGTGCATGGAGGACCGTTTGCCAATATAGCACACGGTTGCAATTCCGTAATTGCAACAAAAACCGCACTTAAAATGGGTGATTATGCGGTTACCGAAGCCGGATTCGGAGCTGATCTCGGAGCAGAAAAATTTTTGGATATTAAATGCCGCATGGCAGGTCTTGCGCCGGACGCAGTGGTTATTGTTGCAACTGTAAGAGCACTTAAAATGCACGGCGGACTTTCAAAAGCCGAGCTTTCAACCGAAGATTTGTCTGCGCTTGAAAAGGGTGTGCCCAATCTTTTAAGACATGTTTCCAATATTAAAAATGTATATAAGCTTCCATGCGTTGTCGCTGTAAATCGTTTTCCAACGGATACCGACAGTGAAATTGATTTCATAATAGAAAAATGTAAAAAACTCGGCGTAAATGTTGTGCTGTCAACCGTTTGGGCAGAAGGCGGCAAGGGCGGCGAAAATCTTGCAAAAGAGGTTGTAAGACTTTGCGAAGAGGAAAAGGGAAGTTTTACATTCGCATATGAAGATAATTTAAGCATAAGAGATAAAATCGATGCGGTTGTAAAAAAAGTTTACAGAGGCAATGGAGCTATATTTACTGCTCCTGCGTTAAAGCAGCTTAAGAAAATAGAAGATATGGGATTTGGCAATTTGCCGGTATGTATTGCAAAGACCCAGTACAGTTTTTCCGATGATCCGATGAAACTCGGCGCTCCTGAAGATTTTGAAATTACCGTAAAAGAGCTTAAGGTTTCGGCCGGAGCCGGGTTTGTTGTGGTTCTTACCGGAAATATAATGACAATGCCGGGACTTCCAAAACATCCTGCAGCCGAAAAAATCGATGTAGATGAAAGCGGAAAGATAACAGGATTGTTTTAGAATGTTTAAACTGTTATAAAAGCATAAAATGAGAAAATACCCCGGATAAGATTAGGCTTTTGCTAACCTAATTCTATCCGGGGTAAAAATTTATTTGAGTTTGTTATGCGAAAAATCTTTAGGCGATACTCCGATTTTTTTCTTAAAAACCGATGAAAAATAAGCCGGATTACAAAAGCCCAAGTTTACCGATATTTCGGTAATAGAGTATGCTGAATGTTTTAAAAGCCATTTTGCTTCATCTATCCGCAAATTTTCAATATAATCGTTAATGCTTACTCCTGAACGCTTTTTAAAAAGATGACTTAGGGTTGAAACACTGTAATTGAACCTCTGACTGAGTTCTTTCATTGTAAGACGGCAGGTATGATTTGAAGTTATGTAGCGAACAAGATTTGAATAGAGATCTTCTTTTTCAGAGTATTTTTTTTCTTCCTCCAAATATCTTTCAAGCATAAACACAAGTGGATGAATTAATGCGTCGAGCTCGCTTTTTGGCGGAATTTCGGAAATCAGGGCGCAATCCCTCATTTGAAGCAAACACTCTTTTGATATGCTGTTTTTTTCGGCAAAATGCAACGCTTTGCTTTTTGCAGTACTTTCATCTTGCCCCTTATATCCGCTGACCGAAATAAAGCCCATAACCGCTTCTTCATAACATACAGGATAAACATATTCTCCTACACCGGCGTGGCAAACGCCGAAAAATTCTCCTTCGCTGCATTTTAAAGTAATGCGGCTTTGTTTTTTTACACATAAATCCCAATTTTTGCAAGCGGTTTTTATATATGAACAATAGGGATTTAGGTGAAAATTATACCGTATCAGTTCCGGTATGGTTACAAAGCTGCCGTGCAATGTTATATAAAGACTTTGTTTTCCTATAAGAAAGTCAAGATATTGGCATATGTCTTCTACAGCAATTTTCATTTATAACACCTACAGTTGCATAAATTTATAATTATAAGGCCGTTTTATGATTAAAAATTATATTTTTTAATTATTATAATATAATTAAAAATAATCGTCAAGAGCTTAGGCAAACAGGGATAAATCCGAATCTGTTTTTTAAACGCTAATTTTTCACATGGCGTTTGTTAAAATACTCGGTAATCCGTTAGGATT
>CAKSDA010000113.1 GCA_934444895.1 uncultured Eubacteriales bacterium
GCCGTATTTTATAACCGCTTGCATTGGGATGAACCAAAGCTTTTAGGATCCTCTCCTACAGCAAAATATCCCTACGGTAACGGACGGTATGATACAAATAAAACGGAGGGTCTTCCGCCCGGACCGCTTTGTGCTCCGAGCGAAAATGCAATTAAGGCGGCAGTAAATCCCACACCTAATTTTGCTGCAACCTATTTTGTAACCGACAGTGATATGAAATTCTATTACAATAATTCTTTGGCAGACCATCAAAAAACAATAGCAAAGCTCAAAGCGCAAAACAAATGGTTAGGATAATCTTTTAAAGGCCTACCGGCTTGAAATTCCTGCGGATTTATCCGTTTATTGGAAGATTTCGAGCCGGTTTTTCCGTAAAGTATCATGAATAATGAAAAATTTTAAAAAAATATTTATTTGATTAGAATTTAAGATAATTAAATTTAAAATGAACATAGTGATATAACTCTTGATCTAATTAAAAATAAAGGAAAGTGTTTTATGTACAAAATTCCAGAGTTGCTTGCCCCTGCCGGGGACTTAACAAGACTTAAAGCGGCAATACTTTTCGGCGCCGACGCTGTATATCTTGCCGGACAAAATTTCGGAATGAGAACAGCAGCTGCAAAATTTGATAATGACGGGCTGGCCGATGCAGTAAAATTTGCCCACCAAAATTCGGTAAAGGTACATGTGACCTGTAATACTATTCCGCATAATAACGAAATGGAAATCCTTCCGGAGTATTTGAAATTTTTAAACTCTATCAAGGTGGATGCCATTATTGCTTCGGATTTGGGAACTATAAAAAAAGTGAAAAAATACGCTCCTGATGTTGATTTGCATGTGTCGGTGCAGTCCGGTATTGTAAATTATGATACTGCTAACGCATTTTATGATATGGGTGCAAAAAGAGTTGTTCTTGCAAGAGAACTTTCTCTTGAAGAAATATCGGAAATTCGCAATAAAACAAATAAAGAGCTGGAACTGGAAGCCTTTGTTCACGGGGCAATGTGCGTTTCTTTTTCCGCCCGTTGCCTGCTTTCAAGCTATATGACCGGAAGGGATGCTAACAGGGGAGACTGCGCTCAACCTTGCCGTTGGAGTTATGCTCTTGTTGAAGAAAAACGCCCCGGCCAGTACTTTCCGGTTAAAGAAACAAAGGACGGCACATATATTTTAAATGCAAATGATCTTTGCATGGCGCCATATCTTGATAAGATATGCGAGGCCGGCATTGACAGTATTAAACTTGAGGGCAGAGCAAAGTCGCATTATTATACCGCTGCGGTGACTAATGCATACAGATTAGCTCTTGACAGCTTAAAGAACGCAGAATTGGGTAATTGGAAGCTGCCGGATTATGTTGAGTCGGAGCTTACAAAAATTAGCCACAGAACCTATTCAACCGGTTTTTATTTCGGAAGACCGGAAAATTCACAAACCTATGAAAATGCGGGCTATGTTCGTGATTATGCGGTTTCTGCCATTGTTGTGGGTTATGAAGACAGATGCATTGTGTGCGAAGTTAAAAACAAATTTTCGGTTAACTGTGAGCTTGATTTGCTTGAACCGAATAAAAAACCGTCAATTTTCAAGGTCGAGAAAATGACCGATAAAGATAATAATATTATTGAGTCTGCTCCGCATCCTACAATGATTGTGAAAATTCCTTATGAAAGGGAAGTGGCACTCGGTTCTCTTTTAAGAATGAAAAGCGAGTAACTTATTATTTTGACAACCTGTTTTAAACACAAAATTTTTGTTAAAAATAATCAAGGGTGGTATTTTGATTATTTCCTTTAACGAAAAGTTTAAACTCAGAACGGTGTTATTCCTCATTACAATTTGCATGTTAATGCTTTTGTGCATAATAAGAATTATGAGCATCTGCAGCAATTCAAAAACCGCAGATAACACAAAAAACAGCGTTGTTGTCGAACTTTGTGAATCCAGAGGAGAAATACTGGATTGCAATGGGAAAAAACTGACATCGTGCACCGAAAAATATGCTAATATTTTTTTACCGTGCGAACAGGCGGTTATAAAATTTGCAAAAGAAGCAAACGATTCGGAAAAAGAGCCGGGTCTTAAAAAATTAAAAAACAACAATGTAGCCATTCTTGTAAGAGACTATAAAATTGATTGCTTCGGAGTTTATTGCTATAAAATATACGACCGTTATGAAAATCTTTACGGTCTTGAACATTTGATAGGATATTATGACTCAACAAAGCATGGAATTGTTGGACTTGAAAAGTCTTTTGATTCGCTTTTATACAGTAAAAACTACGAATCTGTCTCTTTTACTACAAATGCAAGAGGTGAATTTTTGCTCGGTGAGACTCCTGAATATCACAAAGAAATTAATTCAAATGCTCTTTATTTAACGGTTGACCGAGATATACAGTCTGTATGTCTAAAGGCTGCTGAGGATATAAAAAAGGGGGCAGTTGTTGTAGTTGAAGCTGAAAACGGGAAAATTCGCGGTATTGTAAGCAAGCCGTCATACAGTATTAAAAAACTTGACAGTTATATTAAAAGGAGCGATTCTCCGCTTATTAACAGAGCATTAACGGCTTTCAGCGTAGGTTCGGTTTATAAGCCTCTTATAGCAGCAGGTCTGCTTGAAAACGGAAAGGGAGGATATAACTGTAATTGCGCCGGTTACAGTACCATAGACGGAATCAGATTTAACTGCAATAATCACAGCGGCCATGGTTCAATGAATTTAAAAAATGCCATTGCAAGGTCTTGCAACACATATTTTTATAATGCGGCAAGGCAGGTTCCTCCTACAGTTTTTACCGGGCTTGCCAGCTGCTTTTGCTTTGGCAGAAGTCTGGAGCCGGCAAAAGGTATATTTTCCGAACCCGGAAGCGTACCTAGCGCTAAATCATTAAATTCTGCTTCGGCGGTTGCAAACTATGCGATAGGGCAGGGAAATATCTTGCTTTCTCCGCTTGTTATGAGCAACCTATATTGTTCTATTGTAAACGAGGGATTTTATTATTCTCCTACTCTTGTTGAGGGAGTATATGAAAACAATAAATTTCAAAAAGCGGAAAAGGGTGCAAAATCCGCAGTTTTAAGCAAGGCAACAGCGGCAGTACTGGAAGAGTATTTAATATATACCGTTGAAAATGGAACGGGAAAAGAGGCAATGCCTGAAAAATACGGCGCCGGAGGAAAAACCGCTACTGCTCAAACCGGGCAGCTTTCTGAAAACGGTGAAAAACTGAATACATGGTTTTGTGGTTTTTTCCCTGCAGAAAAGCCTAAGTATGTTGTAATTGTATTAACCGAAGAAGGAATATCAGGCAGTAAAGACTCTGCGCCGATATTTAAAAAAATTGCCGATGGTATCAATAGCCTAAAAAAATAGATTTATATTTTTTCAAAACACTTGCAAATCTTTTAAAGATATGTTATTATATCTCTGTTATATGTGTTTGGAGGAATATTTTTTATGCAGACATTAGAAATTATTATCGGTGCAATTGTTTTATTGGTTTCGGTTGTTATTATTTTTGTGGTTATTATGCAGGAAGGCCATCGTTCAGGTGTTAACGGTGTTATTTCCGGTGGAGCAGATACATTTTTATCCAAAAACAAAGCCAGAACGCTTGACTCTTTTTTAGCAAGGTGGACTAAGTATTTTGCAATAGCGTTTTTTGTTCTTGCTGTAATTGCAAACTTTATTGCCCTTAAAAAATAAAAAACAAAATTCCAAATTTTAAATCCCGGGCTTGTGCACAGGCACTTAAAGCTCCGGGATTTTTTATGCTTAATTACTCTAAAAATGAAAAAATAAATAATAATTATTCATATGCTAAGTAGATTAAGTAGATACTGTTATTTAGGCACTGAATTAGTTAAAAGTGGGAAATAAGGACTAAAATGATAAGAATCGGCAAGCACCTAACGATACTTGCCGATTCTTGGAGCTGCTAACCAGATTCGAACTGGTGACCTCATCCTTACCAAGGATGTGCTCTGCCACCTGAGCCATAGCAGCACTGCAACGAATAATATTATAAAATATAATGAATATTTTGTCAAGAAGTTTTTTGTTGGGACTTGCAAGTTTTAACCGTTTTCTCATATTTTGTATAAGGAGGCGGTTATTTTGATTTTTTCAACTTTATATGCGATAATTTCCGGGTTATTATATTTAGCTCTTCATCCGTCAGCTTCAGGATCCTTTCCGCCCCCGCTTACAAAAAAGGAAGAGGCCAAGCTGATTTTTGAAATGGAACAGGGTGATAAGCAAGCCAGAAACACAC
>CAKSDA010000114.1 GCA_934444895.1 uncultured Eubacteriales bacterium
TGACTTATATGTCGATAACTTCTTGGCATAAAAAATCCTCCTATGGTAGTTTCTTTAATTCTACCATAGGAGGTCTCTTTTTTCTATTGTCCATTTTTTACGGACTTGTTCAATGTTTAAAATTGCAGGGCAGCCTTTTTTAAATCTTTTGATTACTTTATCATTACTGCTTTTTTTCTTTTAACTCTTTAATGTGTTTTTCCATAATATTGTTGATTCTTTCAGCAGGATCAAGCAATCCGCTTATTGAATTGTCGTAGTTTAAAGTATCAACAATATATGCGATGTATTTTGACATATCAACATTGCAGTACCATTCGCGTTTTAAAAGCTCAGGATTGGAATAAATAAGGTTTGTTGTGAATATGCGGGTAATAAGACCCTTTCTATAATATTCATCAAACTTGTCAAGACCTTCAACAAACAAACCGAAAGTTGCAAAAACAAAAATCCTGTTTGCACCTTTTTCTTTAAGTTTTGCGGCAATATCAAGTATAGACTCACCTGAGGAAATCATATCATCAACAATAATAAGATCTTTTCCGTTAATATTTTTACCTAAAAATTCATGGGCTTCTATGGGGTTCCTGCCGTTAACCAGTACCGAATAATTACGCCTTTTATAGAACATGCCGAGTTCAAGGCCGAGAACCGATGAGAAGTATATGCATCGTCCCATTCCGCCTTCATCAGGGGATACAATCATCATATGATCGCGATCAATAACAATGTCGGGAACATTTTTAATAAGGGCTTTAATCATTTGATATGTTGGCTGAACATTATCAAATCCGCCAAGCGGAATTGCATTTTGAACCCTGGGATCGTGTGCGTCAAATGTAATAATGTTAGAAACACCCATTGAAATAAGCTCTTGCAGTGCCATTGCACAGTCAAGCGATTCACGGGCAGTGCGTCTGTGCTGACGCCCCTCATAAAGCATCGGCATAATAACCGTTATTCTTCTGGCTTTGCCGCCGAGCGAGGCAATAACTCTTTTTAGATCCTGATAATGATCATCCGGACTCATGGGAACGGTTTGACCGTACATGTTGTAGGTTACACCGTAATTATAGCAATCACAAATAATATAAACATCCAAACCTCTGGCAGTATGGTTTAAAACCGCTTTTCCTTCACCGGTACCAAACCTGGGGCAAACCGCCGGAACTATGAATGAATAACCCTCAGGAGTTTCGCGCCACTGTGTAAGGTAATAGTCAACCTTTTTTGAAATGTCTTCGCAGCCGCGCATGCTTACAAGCGCCAAATCTCCGAAAGGTGTGTGCTTAAAAGTTATTGTTGCCATAAAAATATTCCCCCGTTTTGTCTCTTGGGCACAACAGAACAAAGCTATAATGCCGCAATTCAATTGTAAAAGTCCTAAAATAACTATATAAATAATAACATATATTTGAGTATTTTAAAAGGGGTATTTTTTTATTTTTTATTAATTTTGACAATATTCAACAAAATGTAATTGATATACAGGATATTATTTGATATAATAAAAAATAATGAATTTTGAAAGGGTGTTTTGTTTGATAAAGGTTACATTGTTGGCTCATACACCTTTGCCTGAAAAAACTATTGCCGCTGCGGCAAAACTTTGTTATTCTCCGTCTGATATTTCTACTGTTATGGAGGGTCTGACTGAAGAAAAAACAGCTTCATTTGTTGAAATGCTGGCGGAAATAGGTCACGAAAGTCCAATTGAACATGCTTCCTTTACTTTTGGAATCGAGGGAGTGTCAAGGTCATTTTTAGCTCAGGTTACAAGGCATAGGATTGCGTCCTATTCAGTACAAAGTCAGAGGTATGTTAAGGAAAAAAACTTTACCTATGTAACACCGCCTGAAATTGAGAATGATCCTGAAGCTTTAAAAGAATACCAAAAAGCAATGGCGGAATGTGAATCTTCATATCATAAAATAACCGATATTTTAAGTGAAAAATATGTAAAACAGTATTTGGCGGAAGGCTTTTCAGAAAAAGAGGCTGCAAGGAAGGCAGAAAAAAAGGCAATTGAAGACGCAAGATTTGTACTTCCGAATGCTTGCGAAACCAAAATGATTATGACTATCAATGCCCGCAGTCTTATGAATTTCTTTAAACACCGCTGCTGTTCGCGCGCGCAGTGGGAGATAAGAAGCGTTGCCGATCAAATGCTTTCTCTTGTTTTTTCGGTTGCTCCGGATCTTTTTAAGAATGCAGGTCCTGCATGCCTTTGCGGAAAATGCCCGGAAGGTAAAATGTCCTGCGGTAAGGCTGCCGAAGTAAAAGAAAGATATAATAAAATGAAAAAAACTGTTTTGGAAGGCGAAAAATAATATGGGTAAATTAGTGGTTATTGAGGGGCTTGACGGCTCCGGAAAATCCACCCAACTTGACCTCCTTGCAAAAAGGCTTAATGAAAACGGCGTTGCAAACAAAACTGTTTCTTTCCCGGAGTATGACCTTAAATCGTGCGAGCCGGTTAAAATGTATTTAAAAGGTGAATTCGGAAAAAAGCCTTCCGATGTTAATGCATATACCGCTTCCGCATTTTACGCAATAGACCGCTTTGCGAGCTATAAGCTAAAATGGTCTGAATTTTATAATAACGGCGGTTTGATTCTTGCCGGAAGATACACTACTTCAAATGCCATTCATCAGACATCAAAGCTCGATGCAGCAATGTGGGAAGAGTATATTAATTGGCTTGAAGATTTCGAATATAAAAAAATCGGTATTCCAAAACCTGATTTGGTTATTTATCTCAATGTTCCCGTAACCGTTTCTCAGGAGCTTCTTCGTCGCAGATACAACGGTGAAGAAGGTAAAAAGGATATTCATGAACGGGATGTTCAATATCTTGAAAAATGTCACGAAGTTGCCGATTTTGCATGCAGACATTTAAATTGGAAAGTTATAGAATGTTATGAAAACGGCAGTTTAAGGTCGGTTGAGAGTATTTCAAATGAAATTTTAGATATTCTAAGTAAAAATAATATTTGTTAAGGTGTTATAATGATATATTTGTTTTTAGCTGAAGGTTTTGAAGAAACAGAAGCGCTTGCAGTATTAGATATTTTAAGAAGGGCGGAGCTTGAAGTTGCCACCGTCGGAGTCGGCGGAAAGGTGATTACAGGAGCCCATAAAATACCGGTTACTGCAGATGTTATAGATTGTGAAGTATTTCCGGAAGAAAATTGCACCGGAGTTATTATACCCGGAGGTATGCCCGGAACGCTTAATTTGGAAAAAAGCGATACAGTTAAAAAATTTATCGAATATGCCGCACAAAACAGTATTTTAATCGGCGCTATCTGTGCCGCTCCGTCGATTTTAGGCCACATGGGGCTTTTAAACGGTAAAAAAGCCGTTTGTTATGACGGATTTGAGTCTCAGCTTTTGGGAGCTGATGTTCAAAATCTCAGAGTTTGCAGGGATGAAAATATTATCACCGCAATTGGCGCCGGTGCTGCTATTGAATTTGGACTTGAACTGGTTGAAGTGCTCACTGACAAAAACAAATCAATTAAAATTAAGGAATCTATGAAATGCATCCTATAGACATTAGAAAATATAAAATTGAATTAAGGGAAAAGTGCAAGTTTTTCAGAAAAAATCTGGATCCTGACCTTAAAGGCCAAATGGACGCGGCTGTTGCAGAAAGAGTCAGAAAACTGTATCAATACCGCGCTGCCGAAACAATTATGATTTATGTATCAACCCCCATTGAAGTAGATACCTATAAAATAATTGAAAATGCTTTTAAGGACGGGAAAAAAGTTGCGGTTCCCAGATGTATTCCATCAACCAGACAAATGGAATTTCATTACATAAATTCCGTTGATCAGCTCTCTCCGGGAACATTTTCGGTTTTGGAACCGGACCCATCCTTTCCAATAGTTAAAGATTTCAGCAAAACGCTTATGCTTGTTCCCGGTTTTATGTTTGACTTCTATGGTTACAGACTGGGATATGGTATGGGGTATTACGACAGATATATGTCGCGGTACAACGGCTCCGCAGTCGGCATGTGCTATTCAAGTGAAATTAAAAGACATATGTTTCACGGTCGATACGATCGCGCGGTAGACACCCTTGTGAGCGATAAGTGGATTCGCAAATGTAAAAAATATACAAATGCCAAAAAAATCGGAGGGAACATTAATGGACGATAATAATGTGCATAAAACCGAATTTGAACCTGAGAACGATTCTTTGCCGGAAACCTCACCGCAAGATTTGCCGGAAAATATTAACGAGTCTGTCGAC
>CAKSDA010000115.1 GCA_934444895.1 uncultured Eubacteriales bacterium
AAAGACGACAAGCCTAAAAATGCCTAAAGATCGCTGTTTTGGGCAGGTTCGGCTTATCCCTGTTTGCCTAGTATTATAACAGTCAAACGCAACTGTTAGGATTTCTCATGCTTTATTATCACCGGATTATTGCCGGACTAAAAAGCACCGGAGCTTTAAGTGTTGACCCACAAAAGCATTAAAAATTATAAAAAGTATTAAAGAAGTGTTGCACTAAGTAAGTATTAATCGTCAAGGGCAAAAAGCGGGGTTGAAAGATATCTGTCACCGGTATCCGGAAGAAGAACCACAATATTTTTGCCTTCATTTTCAGGGCGCTTTGCAAGCTCTATTGCCGCAAACAATGCAGCGCCGGAAGAAATGCCTACAAGTACGCCTTCGCTTTTCCCTATGAGCCGTCCGGTGGCAAAAGCGTCTTCATTTGAAACCGGAATTATTTCATCATAAATTTTTGTATTAAGAACTTCCGGCACAAATCCGGCACCGATTCCCTGAATTTTGTGCGGTCCTGCTTTTCCGGTTGAAAGCACCGGAGATGTTTCAGGCTCTACCGCAACCACCTTAATTTCGGGATTTTTAGATTTAAGATATTCTCCTATACCGGTTATTGTTCCGCCTGTTCCTACACCTGCAACAAAAACATCAACCTTACCGTCGGTATCTTCATATATTTCAGGACCGGTATGTTCTCTGTGTGCCTTTGGATTAGATGGATTTACAAACTGTCCGGGAATAAAACCGCCCGGAATTTCTTTCGCCAATTCCTCGGCCTTTTCAATAGCGCCTTTCATTCCTTTTGCACCGTCTGTAAGAACAAGCTCAGCACCATATGCCTTCATAAGCTGGCGGCGCTCTACGCTCATGGTGTCAGGCATAACAATTATGATTCTGTACCCTCTTGCCGCAGCAACAGAGGCAAGACCAATGCCGGTATTGCCGCTTGTCGGTTCAATAATAACCGAATCCGGTTTGAGCTTTCCGGACGCTTCCGCGTCGTCTATCATCGCCTTGGCAATTCTGTCTTTAACAGATCCTGCCGGATTAAAATACTCAAGTTTTGCAAGTATTTTTGCTTTTAAATTATATTTGTTTTCAATTTTTGTAAGTTCCATCAAGGGGGTTTTGCCTATAAGTTGATCTGCAGATGTATAAATGTTTGACATAGTAAACATTCCTTTCAAAATAAATATTTTTCAGAATTAATAATTAAAAGTTTAATAAATTTACAGATTTAAAAATCTTTTTAAAAAGGTGTCGTGTTTTACTTATAAAGAGCCTATACTTTGTACGGCACTTTTTCTGCGTTTTTCGCACAATAAAGATCGCTTAAAGACACGCTGTCTAAATATGTTTCTATTATGTTGTCCAGTTTGGTCCATATCGGAAGGGTCAGGCATTTGTCCGCCCTCGGACATTCATTTTTCTTCGACTCCAAACAGGCAACCGGAGCCAAGGATCCTTCGGTGAGTCTTAAAATCTCTCCAACCGAGTAATCTTTAGGATCGCGTTTCAGCCGGTATCCGCCGCCCTTGCCGCGCATGCCCTCAACAAATCCGGCTTTAACAAGGGTTGAAATTATTATTTCAAGATATTTTTCGGAAATTTCCTGATTCTTTGCTATAGCCGGGAGGGGAATGTAACAATTGCGGTCGTATGATCCAAGTTCTGCCAAAACGCGAAGAGCATATCTTCCTTTTGTGGATATCAGCATTTAATCCCCCCTTTGAATTTATAAACATAGCGTATCACTATGTTTATAAATTGTCAAGAGTAATTTTGGAAAAAATATGAAGATATTTTGTTTTTATATACTAATGTTGTATTTTTGTTGTTTTGAATTACCGCAACAGATTCGGCTTATCCCTGCTTGCCTAGTGTTACAGTACTCGAACCTGTCACGCCTACGAAACAAAATTTTGAATAATACATTGCCTCAAAACCCCAAATACGGCAGTATTCCTGCGTTTTATCGGCTTCGTCTTATAACAAAATTTTTAGTTTCGATAGGTTAAAAGTTTCTGCCGCCGAATTTTTTATTCGGCGAAGCGAGAAATTTAAAACAAGGCTGGCGCCTTGCAAGAATAAACGCAAAGCCGCAATCTAAAAGGCGGCGAGCGAAACCGAGGCCGGTTCAAGTCCTGTAACACTAAAGAAAACTCTAAAAATTTTCCAATAAACTCTCAATGATAAAACTCTAAAAAAATCAAAAATAAAAAGCTCAAAAAAATCCCCCTGCGGTTACACATATCCTTAATGCATCAGCGATTCAAAAAACACCTTATTATCCTTCTTTTAAATTGGTTTGTCGAATACAAGTCAAAACAGTCGATGAAATAAATTTTTATAAAGAATTTCACACTGCCATTCGGGCAATAATTATTTTGCATGAGGCCTGCGGCCCGGACAAAAAAGGCTCAACTATAAAAGCCCGGAAAAAGCCCGGATAGAGGATCAAAACCGGTTTAAAACAAGTTTGTCCGTGCTAAAAACATAACGGGAGTCGAGCGGCCTGCAAATAATTAAAGGGGAAGTGTAATTTTGCAGTACGGCAAGGTAGTCATTTGCGGAGTGGATACTTCAAAGCTTCCGGTTTTAACCGAAAAGCAAAAGGAAGAACTTTTAAAGCGGGCAAAACAAAACGATAAAAGCGCCAGAGAAGAACTGATAAGCGGAAATCTAAGACTGGTTTTAAGCGTAATTAAACGCTTTGCAGGCAGAGGAGAGAACCCGGATGATCTATTTCAAATAGGGTGCATAGGACTTATAAAATCAATAGATAATTTCGACATCAGTCAGAATGTCAGATTTTCGACCTACGCAGTTCCTATGATAATAGGAGAGATACGAAGATATTTAAGGGATAACAGCTTTATAAGGGTAGGAAGGTCCATAAAGGATACTGCGTATAAATCAATGCAGGCAAAAGAACGCCTGACGGCAAAACTGGGCAGGGAACCTACCATATCCGAAATTGCAGAAGAACTTTCAATTCCTCATGAGGATGTAGTTATGGCGCTTGAAAGCGTTGTAGATCCGGTATCCCTCTACGAACCTGTTTTTTCCGATAGGGGAGACACAATTTATATGCTTGATCAAATAGGGGACAAAAGCGACGAATCGTGCTGGATTGATGAGATTTCATTTAGGGAAACAATGAAGAATCTTTCGGACAGAGAAAAAAGAATAATGCAGCTGAGATTTATGGCAGGTAAAACGCAAATGGAGGTCTCAAAGGAAATCGGAATTTCCCAGGCGCAGGTAAGCAGGCTTGAAAAGGGAGTTATAGAAAAAATAAAACACAGTTAAAAATGTACAAAATTAAAATTCGGCATATAGTAAAGCGGGGCGGCAAAAACGCACCCCGCTTTTAAAGTTTAGGCTTTTGATAGCTAACCCTTTAATGTTTCGATTCCCGCCGGCCTAAAAACAGGTTTGGCTTATTCCTGCTTGCCCAGGAAAACATAGATAAGCCAAACATACGGACATAATAAAAATATTAAAAACATATTTTTTAAAATAATAGTTGGAGAAGAGATAAAAATGTGGTACAATAAAAAAGAATGAACAGACATATAAGGCTTTTGCCGATTTGGTAATTTATTATACCTTTGTTGCAAATTTCAGGGATAAATTGGTTTCAGCAGAGAAGATCGCCGTTTACCCGGTGGTTGTCCCTTGCTTATTGCAACACTTAATTTTAAAATCATAAAGATAGGTGAGCAGCTTGAATTATATACCGATTTCGAACGGGATACACGGCCTTTTTATCGAAAATAAAAGGTTTTCAACAACCCATGTTTCCGTGAATTTTTACCTCCCGCTTATAAAAGAAAAAATTGCGGCAAATGCATTGCTGCCGTATGTCCTCTCATCATGCTGCGGCGAATACCCGGATTTCAGCACCCTTAATTTCAGACTGAATGAGCTTTACGGTGCGGAAATAGGCGGCATTGCCGATAAAATAGGGGATACCCAGGTTATAAGATTTTTTTCATACTGCATAGATAATGAATATGTTCCTACAGGAGAAGACATTGCTTCAAAAAGTTTCAATCTGCTTTTGTCAATGCTTTTTGAACCCTCCGTTTCAAACGGTAAATTTAAGGACAGCGATGTTGAAAGAGAGCGCCGCCTTACTCTTCAAAAGATTGAAGGAATAATTAACGACAAAAGGACATATGCAATAAACCGCACATTATTTGAGATGTATAAGGACGATCCGTTCGGCCAGCTGAAAACCGGAAGCGCCGAAGATGTGGC
>CAKSDA010000116.1 GCA_934444895.1 uncultured Eubacteriales bacterium
AAAAAGACTGCTTTCCTATCCCTTCGGGGGTAAGATTGCAGTCTTTTTTTGGGGGCTGTTTTTTTACAGCCCCTTTATATATTAGTACAAAATTATTAGTACAAAATTATTAGTACAAAATTATTAGTACAAAATTATTAGTGCAAAAATTATTAGTGCAAAAATTATTAGTGCAAAAATTATTAGTGCAAAAATTATTAGTGCAAAATTTGATTATTCATGTGAATTACCGGTGATAGTGTTGTAGGATAAAATAGCGGCTTCATCGCTCATATTACAATTTAAATAATAAACGGGTGTTTTTTTAAGAAGTCTGTCAACCGTTTCAAGCAATTTTGGAGCGGTAATATTATCCGCTATGCGGCAGGTTTGTTCAATAATTTTTACTGCTACCGTAGGATCAAGATTTGGATTTGAAAGGGTCATTTTATTTTCCTTTGCGCGGCTTATAATAACAATAGCGCCAAGCGGAACCGAAATATTGTTATTGATGGTTGTATCGCCGCACCACGGAGTGCCGCAGGCGTAAAATGTGCCGTTTATTTCGCGTATAAGAGGTTTATCGTCATTAATGTAGGTAACACTGTTTTTAAACAGCTTTTTCCAAAGCGCCGTATGGGTGGATTTGCCGATTTTACTGCTTGCGGTAAAAGCATATGCTTTTTTGTTAACGCAAATGCAGGAAGAGTGCAAAAGAAGAGCGTTGTAATTTACGGCTTTTTGAAAGAAAACGGTGCCTGAAGCCAAATATGCGGCATCTTCAAATGAAAGTTCAGGATGTTTATTTACAATACCATGAATTCTTTTATCCGAAAGAGTAACGGTTATATCTGCTTTTTTGTTTGTGTCGGTTTCGTATGGCCGACCGAGTTCTTCAAGTTTTTTGCAATTAACATCAATATCCGCAACAAGGCCGCCGATAAGATAACGCTTCATGATATCACCTCTTTAAAACATTTTATATCATTTTTTATTTTTTTTCAACACCCTGTAATATTTTGATTTAACAGGTGTTACACTAGATAGGGAAAAGACCGTTTTGCAAACTGAAAGAAGAGAAAGTTTTAAAAAGAAAGTTTAATGAGAGGTTTTAAAGAGAAGATTTTTTTCGGAGGTTTTTAAAGATGAACTCAAAAGAAATACAAAGTGTAACCGCAATACAAATACTGGATTCAAGAGGAAATCCCACAGTATGTTCACAAGTGACCCTGTCGGACGGAAGCAGCGGAATAGGTATTGCGCCTTCAGGCGCTTCTACCGGGAAATATGAAGCGTATGAAAAAAGAGATAATGATGATGGAAAATATAACGGAAAGGGTGTTTTAAACGCAGTTGAAAGCGTTAACAAGGTTATATCAAAAGCTGTTTCAAATCAAAATATAACCGATATTTTCAGTTTGGACTCAATGCTTTTGGAGTTGGATGGCACGGAAAAAAAGGAAAAGTTGGGTGCGAATGCAATTCTTTCTGTATCAATGGGAGCGGCAAGGGCATTTGCGCAAAGTTACGGTCTTCCTCTTTACAGATATTTAGGAGGCGTGGAAACGCTTAATCTGCCCGTTCCCATGATGAATATTTTAAACGGCGGAGCGCATGCTTCAAACAATGTTGATATTCAGGAATTTATGATAGTTCCTTACAAAGTGGAAAGCTTTTCGGAAGCTATGAGATGGGGAAGCGAGATATACCATAGGTTGGGAAAGAACTTAAAAAGTCAGGGACTTTCCACCGGCGTGGGCGATGAGGGCGGTTTTGCTCCGGACATTTCTTCGGAAAATGAAGCGCTTGAGCTGATTTGCGACTCAATTATGGATTGTGGATATGATTTTTCAAAAATCGGCATCGCTCTTGATATTGCAGCAGGAGAATGGTACCATGACGGAAAATATTTAATGCCTAAGAAGAACGAATGGATGTCAACAGAGAATATGATAGAAAAGGTTTCTAAAATGTGCAGTGATTTCCCCATAATATCGGTGGAGGATCCGTTGGCTGAGGATGATTGGGAAGGATGGAGAGAAATCACATCACAGCTTGGAGACAAGATTAATCTTGTAGGCGATGACCTTTTTGTCACCAATACAAAGCGGCTTGATATAGGAATAGAAAGGTCAGCAGGCAATGCAATTTTAATAAAGCCGAATCAAATAGGAACGGTAAGCGAAACACTTAAGGTTATATCAAAAGCAAAAAAGAACGGATATAAAGTAATTATATCCCACAGATCCGGAGAAACAGAGGATACCTTTATTGCCGACCTTGCGGTTGCAACACATGCAAATATGATAAAAAGCGGAGCTCCGTGCCGCAGTGAAAGAACAGCTAAATATAATCGCCTTATTGCAATAGAAAACGCAATACCAAACAGCAGTTACGGATGTTAGGCTTTATATATTTGTTCACCTAAGGAGCGGCATGATTAAAGTCATGCCGCGCTGTTTAATAATCTTGTAATAATATATGTTGTTATAATATATATGCCAAAAGTCATTGACAAAAATACTAAATATGGTATATAATAATATTCGTTATATAGTGCCTCGGTAAAGATATATAATGCCCTGGCAAACAGAAATAAGACGAGTCTGCCCTGAAAACGGCGATATTTCGGCGTTTTTAGGCTTGCCGTCGGAGGATACTTGAATAATCGGTATTTTTGATCTTGAACCGATTTACATTTTCGCTTTATTTTATTACCGGTAAGTCCTATTGGGGCAAATTTTTGTTTTTTCAGATCATCAAATGGTTTGAATCAAATGGTTTGCAATTACCGGTTTTAGTATTTAAGCGCAACACTTTTCACTATAAAAAGGAAGTGCCGAATATTGGAAAAATTCATTATTCACGGTGGCAACCGCTTAAAAGGTTCGGTTAAAATCAGCGGCGCTAAAAACGCTGCAGTTGCAATTCTTCCGGCTGTTATTTTAAGCGATGGCATATGCCGCATTGAAAATGTTCCTAATATATCAGATGTTGCCATAACACTGAAAATACTTTACGAACTCGGTGCAAAGGTTCGTATGATTAATCAATCCACATTTGAAATTGATCCTACACATGTAAATTCTTTTGTTATTTCAAAGGATATGAGCCGCAGAATGAGGGCAAGCAGCTATTTTATAGGTGCCATGCTCGGCAGATTTAACAAAGCCCGCGTCGCGCCTCCGGGCGGCTGTGATTTCGGGGTTCGCCCCATAGATCAGCACATAAAAGGCTTTCAGTCTTTAGGCGCTAAGGTTATTATTGATAACGGAATGGTAGACGCTAAGGCGCTTCGCCTTGTGGGTAGTCCTATATATTTGGATATGGTATCGGTTGGGGCTACAATAAACATTATGCTTGCAGCGGTAAAGGCTCACGGACTTACGGTGATTGAAAATGCCGCTAAAGAGCCGCATATTGTTGATCTTGCAAACTTTTTGAATTCAATGGGCGCTGATATAATGGGCGCCGGAACCGACATTATTAAAATTCGCGGAGTTGAACGGTTAAACGGTACCACTTACAGTATAATTCCGGATCAGATAGAAGCAGGCACATACATGGCGGCAGCAGTGGCAACCGGCGGAGATGTAATTATTGAAAATGTTATACCCAAGCATTTGGAATCAATTACAGCCAAGCTTTTGGAAACGGGAGCCGATATTGAGGAATTTGATGAGAGTATTCGTGTTTCAATGAACCAAAGACCACGCGCGTGTAATGTTAAAACCATGCCTCACCCAAGTTTCCCTACGGATATGCAGCCTCAGATAACCGCAATTCTTTCAATAGCCGGCGGAACAAGCATTGTTACCGAGGGAGTATGGGAAAACAGGTTCCGTTACACTGATCAGTTGGGCTTAATGGGAGCGGATATAAATGTCGAGGGACGCACCGCCGTTGTTAAGGGCGTTGATAAACTTGTAGGAGCTCCGGTTTGCGCTAATGATTTGCGTGCCGGCGCCGCTCTTGTAATTGCCGGTCTTGCCGCAAAGGGCACAACTGAAATTGAAAATATTGAATTTATTGATCGTGGCTATGAAAATCTGGTTGATAAAATAACCGCTTTGGGCGGAGATATAAAAAGAGTAACTTTCCCTGAAACGGATCAGTTTAAAAAAGCGTTGTAAAGCTTATATAATACTGTAACACTATGGTTTTTAATGTTGCATTTAGACTTTCGTCGTCCAAGGTCGGTGAT
>CAKSDA010000117.1 GCA_934444895.1 uncultured Eubacteriales bacterium
CCGTAACGCTCCGCAAGGGTTGGCAGTTTTGAAAACAGATTAACTCCTAGTCCCAGTCTATTGTCCTCAATTGTTGCGCCGACAGCGGCAAGTGTTGTGGGAAGCATGTCCATAGGGGTTATTGTTCGTCCCTTTGTGCTGTTTTCCGCCTTTACCGCCGGGTTAATAATACAGTTATACACTTGCCTTTCATAACCGGATTTTATTCTTCTTGAAAAATATTCATTGTCCATACTATTATGATCGCCGCATATAACTATTGTGGTATTTTTATAAAAATCCTGCTTTTCAAGCCATTTTATAAAGGAATAAACCTGCCTGCTGGCGCATGAAATAACACTGTCATACTGCTCGCCGCTTTTAGACTCTTTACATTTTGAACAGTAATATCCACCGATATGGTGGGTATCTGCCGTAAGCATCATAAATGAAAAAGGAGTGCCAAGTTTTGCAATCTCGGTGAGTTCCTGCTTTGCATATTTATATAAATACTTATCCTCAAAGCCCCACCATTCGTAATAATTATTTGGTATAATTTTGCTTTCTCTTGCAGTATACAAATCATACACTTTATTTATTCCATGTTGTTCAAAGTACTTTTTTCGTCCTGCAAAGTTGGAATCCGATCCCATCATAATGGTTTGGTAATATCCTTTGCTTTTCAGGATTTCCATCATAGTATAGGCTCCGGGCAGAAAATTGTTTGCATTTTCTCCGTAGGTATTTCCGTTAATAGGCACATTCAAAGGAATTCCGGCAGTTTGAGCCACCAGGGAGGCAACGGTCCATGTAGTGTTTGTTGTATGACTCCACCCACCAACGCCGTTGCTTTTTGAAAAGTTTGTGTTTTGAACAGCCAGGTTATAAAGTTCAGGGATAAGATTATCCTGTTCGGCTCCGCCTCGTTTTTCCGACATATAGGTGATTTCCATAGATTCCATGAATATATAAACAAGGTTTCTTTTTTCGCCTTCAAAGCTGATGTCCACCGTTGCGGGGTCTTTATATTCTTTTTCATAAAAATCCGTATCACTGTTCATAACCTTATACCACTCAAAAAATCCCACATCCCACATTGCCGATAAAACAAGTGAAACAGACAGCAAAACGGAAATAACTACCGAAACCGTTTCATTGAGCGGAAACAGTTTAAATTTACCCTTCGCTTTAAGTTTTAATTTCTTTTCTCTTGAGCTAAACGGGAACCATATTATAAGGTAAAATATAGCGGCGGCGCCTATTGATATAGGCAAAACCCAAACAATATAGCTGTATATCAGCGACTGAGCTGTTCCACCGATACCTGATGCGAAGGTATAAAGTATTGAAGCAAAACCTGTATCTCCATATATTACCTTATACCATATTTCAGAAGCCAAACATATTATTCCAAACAGAATTAAAACTGCACATATAATTCTGCGAATTACTTTTCCTGCCTTTTTCAAAACCCTGTACTATCATTCCTTTCTGTTACGCCCCCAAAAGACGACAAGCCTAAAAATGCCCAAAGATCGCCGTTTTTGGCAGGTTCGACTCTCGACAGCCTAGGCTGGCGGGAGTCCTGTAACACTAATTGTTTTTCCACTTATCAACAACGGTGTTAATATCGCTTGTAAGTTTTCTTATTTCTTTATTTGTTAAGGACTTGCAGTTATCCGCAATGCCTGAAAGTTTTGAAATTGCCGTCCTTAAAAGCTTTATTAGTTCTGCCGTCTTGGTATTTATGCTTGTATCAAGATGAACAATTCTTTCCGGCTGGACATTTGAAATAAGCTCACCGCTTAATAAATCAAACTCCGTTCCGCTGTAAGGAGCAATGGCGCTATAGCCGAAATCATTTATTAAAGTATCCCTAAATGCTTCGCATGATTCCTCGTCCCCATGATTTACAAAAACGGTTTTAGGCTTTGTTTTGAATCCCTGAATCCAATTTAAAAGACCGTTTTTATCGGCGTGGCCGCTTGTTCCGTGCAGCGCGCAAATTTCTGCGTTAACTGCAATTTTTTCTCCAAAAAGTGTAACTTCCTCTGCGCCCTCAAGCAATTTTCTTCCCAGTGAATTTTCTGCCTGGTATCCCACAAACAAAACGGTATTTTCCTTTTTCCACAAATTGTGCTTTAAATGGTGTCTTATTCTTCCTGCCTCACACATTCCGCTGGCGGAAATAATAATTTTGCTTTTTGGGTTAAAGTTAATGTTTTTAGAGTCTTCGCTTGTAATTGAAAGTTCAATGCCGTCAAACCAAATCGGATTTATTCCCTTATTCAAAAGCTCCATTGTTTCTTCATCGAAACATTCCTCATCGCACTGCAAAAAAATCTGGGTAGATTCCGCCGCCAGAGGACTGTCTATATATACCGGGAAATTTCCGAATTCGGCAAGAAGTCCTTTATTTTTAATTTCCCTTAAGGTGTATAAAAGTTCCTGTGTGCGTCCGACCGCAAAGGAAGGAATAATAACGCTTCCTCCTCTGTTAAAGGTTCTTCTTATACACTCTGCAAATTCTTCTGTTATATCCTTTGGTTTTTCATGCAGGCGATTACCGTAGGTTGATTCTATAACAAGATAGTCTGCCTGTTCAACCGGCTGCGGATCTCTTATAAGGGGATGGTTAATATTGCCGACATCGCCGCTGAATACGATTTTTTCAGCATTCCCGTCCTCCTCCAACCAAAGCTCTATGCATGCCGAGCCAAGCAAATGCCCTACATCGGTAAACCTTAAAACGATTCCCTCCGAAGCGCGTATCTTTTCGTTATATCTACAGCGCCTGAAAAGTCTTATAACTCCTTCAGCGTCGGTTATATCATAAAGGGGTTCAATCTTCTCTTCTCCCTTACGCTCGGCCTTTCTGTTTTTCCATTCAACCTCCGACATTTGAATATGCGCAGAGTCTCTGAGCATTATATTACATAAGTCAGCGGTTGCTTCGGTAGAATACACGGTACCCTTAAAACCGTCTTTAAACAGTTTCGGAAGCATTCCCGAATGGTCTATATGTGCGTGAGTAAGGAAAACGGCTTCAATATCCGAAGGGGCGACAGGCAGTTCGATATTTTTAAAAATATCCCTTCCCTGTTCCATGCCGCAGTCTACCAAAAAATTTCTGCCGCCGAGTTCAATAAGCGTGCAGCTGCCGGTGACTTCATGCGCCGCTCCCACAAATGTAATTTTCAAAGTAATCCCCCCAAAAAATAAAGAACGATTTTTAAAAATTTACAATAATACCGCAAATAATATTCTATGTAATTATTTAACGAAGATGTGCCAGTATTTGATTTTTAATTTCTTCCATTCCCGCCAAAGTTGGATGTCCGCCTGCCTTATCGATATTATCTAACGGAATCATCTGAACATTAAGAGTATTGCATATATCCTCAATTGTTTCGCCTATTTCTTTTTTCAGTTCGGTATTGCGTATAAAAATAATTTTTGAATTACCGCAATTTTTAGAAGCCTTTGAAAGAAGATAACAGGTTGCGGGAAAAATGGATTTTAAATCTTCGGAGCTTATATTATCGTATTTAACCTCGCCGTAAGGAGAGCCTGCCCAGGAATCATTGGTGGCTCCGAAAATAAGTATTGTATCCACCGCATTATCTTTAAATACTCCTGCATTCAAATCGCTTTCAAAGCGGCCTACAAACGAACTTTTTGGAACATATAATCCATCGTATCCGGTGTTACATATTGTAGAACCGGAAAAGCTGTTGTTTAAAACAAGTTTTGAATTTGTTTCATTTATAAGTTTATACCACCAGGTATCTTCCACGCGGACAACTCCGGATTTTTCCTCCCTTTCGTCGTCGTTTTCTTTACTGTAATAAAAAGGATTACCTTCCGGAATCCAACCATCATATGTTGAATAACTATCGCCTAAAATATAAACATTGCCTAAACTTTTATTCATTAATTCTCACCTATCTGTCACATTATTACATTTTTTATTATATCATTGCAAAAAATCAAAGTCAATATTTCAGACTCAGCTTTTGGGGCTTTTGGCAGTCCAAACACAGCACAATTTTGCCGGGCAAAAATAGTGCTTAGTGTTACAGAAATTACAGCGAAAGCATAAGCGCCAAAAAATCGCAAAAAAAGGGGCTGTAAAAAAACAGCCAAAAAAACCGAGATTCACTCTAAATTGAGCGGAACTCGGTTTTTTAATCTTA
>CAKSDA010000118.1 GCA_934444895.1 uncultured Eubacteriales bacterium
GAATGGGATATTAAATCCCGTGAAGAGGAAATCGAATATGCCGAAGCTCACAATATACCCCTTAAAATAAATAGGGAAACAAACTATTCAAAAGACAAAAATCTTTGGCATCTTTCGCATGAAGGCCTGGATCTTGAAGACGCCGGAAACGAGCCTACATATGAAAAAGAAGGCTTTCTCGAAATGGGAGTATCCCCCATTAAAGCACCTGACATGCCTACATATATTACACTTGATTTTGAAAGCGGAAAACCCGTTGCTTTAAATGATAAAAAAATGAGCGCTAAAGAAATAATTCTAAAACTTAATGAAATCGGCGGTTCTAACGGAATAGGTATTTTGGATATTGTTGAAAACAGGCTTGTGGGAATGAAATGCCGCGGAGTTTATGAAACCCCGGGCGGTGAAATTTTGTATTTTGCTCATAATTACCTTGAAACACTCTGCCTTGATAAAATGACAATGCACAAAAAGCAGGAACTTTCAATAACCTTTGCCGATCTTCTTTATAACGGTCAGTGGTATACGCCGCTCAGGGAGGCTCTAAGCGCCTTTGTGGAAAAAACTCAGGAGCATGTTACAGGCAAAGTAAAAATCAAACTCTATAAAGGTAATCTTATAAAAGCGGGCGCCTGGAGCGATTGGTCGCTTTATTCTGAAGAAATTGCAACCTTCGGCGAGGATCATGTTTACAACCAAAAAGACAGCGCAGGTTTTATAAACTTGTGGGGTCTGCCTGTATCTGTAAATGCGGCCGTTAATGAAAAAAACAAAAATAAATAATAAGGAATATATACTATGAACAAAATGTGGGAAGGCCGTCTTTCAAAGGCTATCGATAAAAAAGCGGATGATTTCAACTCCTCAATTCATTTTGACTCACGCATGTATCTGCAGGATATAGGCGGCTCTGTTGCTCATGCCTCCATGCTTAAAGAACAGGGAATTATTTCAAATTCGGACTGTGAAGCAATTACAGACGGCCTTGAAGGAATACTAAAAGACCTTAAATCCGGCACTTTAGAGATTGATGAACAGGCAGAAGATATTCACATGTTCATTGAGGCAGAACTTACAAAGCGCATAGGAGATATAGGAAAAAAGCTTCATACCGCCAGAAGCCGTAACGATCAGGTAGCGCTTGATATAAGGCTTTATTTAAGGGATGAATCGGCCGAAATAGTAGAAATGCTTAAATCTCTTATATTCTCAATTATAAAAAAGGCTGAGGAAAACATTAACACAATCATGCCGGGATATACCCATCTTCAAAGAGCGCAACCGATAACCTTTGCTCACCATATATTAGCATATGGAATGATGTTTTCAAGAGATATTGATAGAATCTCAAACGCTGTATCCCGCATGAATAAATGTCCGCTTGGAAGCTGCGCTCTTGCCGGAACAACATATAATACCAACAGATATTTTACCGCAGAAAAACTGGGCTTTGACGGAATAACCGAAAACAGTATCGATGGTGTTTCCGACAGGGACTTTTGCATTGAGCTTTTAAGCGCATTTTCAACCATAATGATGCATTTATCCCGCTTTTGCGAAGAGATAATTTTATGGTCCAGCTGGGAATTTAAATTCATAGAGCTTGATGATTCATTTACCACCGGTTCAAGTATAATGCCGCAAAAGAAAAATCCAGATATTGCCGAGCTTGTAAGGGGCAAAACCGGCAGGGTTTACGGCGATTTAATGTCAACCCTTACAATGTTTAAAGGGCTTCCGCTTGCGTATAATAAGGATATGCAGGAGGATAAAGAATCGGTATTTGACGCCGTTGACACCGTTAAGCAGTGCCTTAATGTGTTTACTCCCATGTTTTCTAAAATATATGTGCTTAAAGAAAATATGTTAAATGCTGCGAAAACCGGGTTTATAAATGCAACCGACCTTGCCGACTATCTTACCAAAAAGGGTATTCCTTTTAGAAGCGCTTATAAAATTTCCGGTGAAATTGTTGCCTATTGCATAAAAAACAAAAAGGTCTTGGAAGAGCTTTCGATTTGTGAATACAAATCCTTCAGCGAAGTCTTTGACGAGAATGTTTATACCGCAATAGACCTTAAAACCTGCGTTGAAACAAGAATTTCAGCAGGAGGAACCGGAGAAAATTCGGTAAAAAGCCAAATTAAATATTTGGAAGATATATTAAAATAATTTGAGTGCTCTTTAAACATCATTTTAAAAAGCATATAAAGCACAAAACCACAAAAAATACAGAACGCTATATTTATATAACGCTCTGTATTTTTTATTTTTGCTTATTTTATTTGTCAGTCTTTTGATCGTCAAGTCCAATATGGGTTTGCTCACCGGTATATCAGCAGTTGTAATATGTTTAATTTTATAAAATTATGAGCAAGAATACCGGCGTATTGCAAGCTTTGAGAATATGAAATGGCGGAAAAATTTCCGTTACACAGCAGTTGTCCCCGCCGAGTACAACACTATATACACAACTATAAAAACTGCAGATAACTTTTACAGATCAAATTAATCTACCGTTAATACTACCTTGCCCACATTTTCACCGCGGTAAAGTATATCCTGCGCTTCTTCAGCTTCGGTTATAGGCAAAACTTTGTAAATTGTTGGACGAACCTGCCCTGCCGATACTTTCGGCCATACATAGCTAACTAAACTTGCAAGGATCTGCGCCTTCGTTTCCGGTGTTCTTGAACGCAGCGTGCTGCCTATTATTCTTACATTTCTCACATATATGTTTTTAAGGTCTATTTCGGTCTTCTGCCCTGCCAAAGCCGCTATCATAATCCAGCGGGCCCCATGGGTTAAATAGTGTATGCATTTACCCATTATCTCGCCGCCCAGACAGTCTATTGCAACATCAACGCCATGCCCGTTTTCAAGTTCCTCTTTAAGCACTTCGGAAATATCCTCTTTTGTTGTAACTACAACACGGTCGGCATTTAAATGCTTTATGCTATTTGCTATTTCCTCTGTAAGAACAGTTGTTATTACCCTGATGCCAAAGGCTTTTGCCATTGGTATTATAACGCTTGCAAGACCGCTTGCTCCGGCATTCATAAGCAAAGTGTTTCCCTTTTCTATTTTACCTTCTATAAAAAGGTTCAAGTATGCCGTTGCAAAAGCTTCCGGTATTGCAGCAGCCTCTACCATGCTGCAGTTCTCCGGCACCGGCATAAGCATATCATATTTTACATTGGCATATTCGGCATATCCGCCGCCGCCAAGCAAAGCGCAAACTTTGTCCCCTATTTTCCAGTTAGATTTTTCCTTTGCACCGTCGGCAATTTCTACTATTGTTCCGGCTATTTCAAGTCCCATCCAATCCGGACATCCGGGAGGAGGCGGATAGTCCCCCTCACGCTGCATTAAATCAGCGCGGTTAAGAGCCGCAGCTTCAATTTTTACAAGGCAGTCATCCTCTCCCAAAACCGGGTCAGGCACATTATCCCACCTTAAAGACCTATCGTTGTTTACAAGTATCGCTTTCATATAAATTCCTCCCAAAAAAACAAAATCATTTATTTGTTTGTCTGCTTTCAATTTCTCTTAACAGCCCTTTTGCATAAAACTCAAATCCTGCATCATTTAAGTGAAGATATCCGTCACGGTAATATGATAATTTTTTTGGTATAAGGTCTATTCCGTAAATAAAATATATATTTTTATGCCTCTCTGATATTGATTTTAAGCAATCCGCAACCTTTGAAAAACTGCCGAATTTGCGTTCTTCATTTAAATCCGCACGCCATATAGGAGCTATTGCAAAAATGGGCGTTTGGGGATAATTCTTTGTAAGATTCTCAAAAAAGTAAGAACATCTGCCCTTAAAATCCTCAAACTCACAAATATTCCAATCGTTTGTTCCGTATGCAACCGTTATAATATCAGGTATGCAGTCACTTTTAATGTTGGCTATTTCCGGCATAAAGCCGCTGCCTCCTATGCCCTTGTTCGTTATATCGGCGCAAAGAAAATCGGCTAATCTTGAAGCATATGAGCAAGATGATAAAGCCGCGTCGTAACCTTGCGTTATGGAATCTCCGTACATTATGACTTTTCTTTCTTTGCTCACCGGTTCAATAACTGCTTTGTCATCAAGCTCTATCCGGCGT
>CAKSDA010000119.1 GCA_934444895.1 uncultured Eubacteriales bacterium
GCTTATAAGTCTTTCATATTATGCGGAGCAGGCAAAAAGAATTGAAGGAACCGTTCTGCCATACCAAGGAAGCGGAGACAAACCTAATTATCAAATAGTCACCCGCCAACCTATCGGTGTTACCGTGGGTCATATTGCATGGAACTATCCTCTCGGAAACGCAAGCATAAAATTAGCTCCCGCAATAGCTTCAGGATGCACCTGCATTATTAAACCCTCCAGTGAAACGCCGCTTGCTACTCTCTATGTTGGCGAAATTGCAGCTAAAATAGGATTTCCAAAAGGTGTTTTAAACATCATTTCAGGACCTGCAAGCGAGGTCGCCTCTACTCTCAATGAGAGTGATATTCCGCGCATGATAACCCTTATCGGTTCTTATGAAACAGGGCTTAAACTTATGAAACAATCCGCAACATCACTTAAAAAATATTCTTTGGAACTTGGCGGCAACGCTCCGGTTGTGGTTATGCCGGACGCAGACCTTGATGATGTTGCAAAGAACATTGTTGCCAAAAAGGTGGGTTTTGCGGGACAAACCTGTGTTAATTATAACAGAATTTATATTCACAGAAGTATTTATAATACTATGTGCGATAAAATTGCCAAAGAACTTTCAGGCGTAAAACTCGGTAAGTATAAAGACGAGGGATATATAATGGGGCCTGTAATTAACAATGAGGCGAGAGACAGAATGTTGGACCTTATTAAAGACGCGGTAAACGGCGGCGCAAAACTTATAATGGGCGGCGAGGTGCCGAATGAGTTTTCAAAAGGCAGTTATTTAACACCTGCTCTTTTAACAGATGTTACTGATGATATGCGTGTTTCAACCGAAGAAATATTCGGACCGATCATTCCGCTCCAGCCGTTTGATACACTGGATGAAGCAATTGAAAAGTCCAACAATACCATATTTGGATTGTCTGCATATTTCTTTGGACATAATTCAAAGGAAATGAGCAAATACTTTGAAAATGTTACAGCAGGAGAATTCTTTGTAAACGGCGGCGGCGGAACTGAATTTTCTCCTCATGCCGGTGCTAAACAGTCAGGTATCGGTTGTGACAAATCCAAGTGGTCGATTGAAGAATACTATGACATTAAATTTATGTCGATGATTCCATAGGAGATAAGAACTGTATGTGTACCAAAACGATAGATTTACTGGGATTCGGAGATCCGTTTTTGGATTTAATTGTGGAAATTGAAAAGTTGCCAAAGTCAAACACAAACTGCAATATGCATAAGCGGTGTTTTCAGGGCGGCGGCAATGTGGCAACTGCTTTAGTTGCTGCGGCACGCCTCGGACTTAAAACCTCGCTTATAGGTTCTGTCGGCGATGATCTTTTCGGAAAGCTTTCACTGGCCGATCTTGAGTATAATAATGTTGATATTTCAAACATGGTTGTTCATAAGAACAAAAGCAGCAACTTCAGCGTATGCCTGTCCGAACGCGCAGTATGCGGAAAGGAATTCATTGTAGGACACGGTGATTTTTCAGATTTAACCGATGAAGTGCTGAATGAAGAATATATTAAGTCGGCAAAACTTTTGCACACCGGATATATAACCCCCACAGTTATAAAAGCATGTGAATATATTCACAAATCAGGCGGAAAAGTAAGCATTGACGCACCGTATTATAAACCGTTTGTATATGAAAATTATAAGCATTTTGACATTTTTATAGGCTCTGAAATGTATTATAACGAAATGTGCAAACAAAATAGTTACGACCCTACTGATTTTGAAAAGAATATTAAAACGATAAGAGACGCAGGGTGTGAAATTGTTATTTTTACATTCGGTGAACACGGCTGCCGCGGTCTTTATAAAAACGGATATTTTGAATTACCGGCACGATCGGTTGAAGCGGTTGACACAACCGGAGCCGGTGATGTTTTTCACGGAGCGTTTGATTTTGCATATCTTAAGGGACTTAATGCCTATGAATGTGCCGAATTTGCAACCGCAGTATCGGCAATAAAATGCACAAGGCCGGGCGGAAGAGCAGGAATTCCAACTCTTGAAGTTGTGAATGAATATATAAAAACCGGAAAAATCGATTACAGTGAAATTGATAAACGCGTTGCACATTACAGCAACGGAATTGTTCTGTAGGAGGAAAATAAATGCTTGATTATAGTGTTCGAATCGGACTTGTACCGCTTAGGCGTGATTGCACACCCCGCCCCGGGCAATTTAACTGGGAGATTGCCGAAAAAAGAGGCAGGGAAACGGTTGAATACATTAAAAAGAACTATTCAACCGACAGAGTATCTTTTGTTGATCTAAAGGGCGTTATTGATGTTGAGGTTTTATGGTCATGTGATGATGTAGACAAGGTTGTTCAACATTTCAGAAAAAATAATGTGGATTCTGTTTTCTTAATTGCCGCAAACTTCGGAAATGAAGAAGCAGCCGGTGAACTTGCAAAAAAAATGGGCAAACCGGTTTTGCTTTGGGGACCTAAGGATGATGCTCCGGATACAGCCGACGGTATGCGTTATACCGATTCACAGTGCGGACTTTTCGGTATAAGCCGCCAGCTTATGAGAATGAATGTGCCTTTTACATATATTGAAAATTCCAAAGTGTCTTCAGAAAAGGTGAAAAATGGAATCGACAGTTTTGCAAGGGTTACATGTGCGGTTAAGAATTTTACCGGAATGCGTATCGGACAAATAGGTCTCAGACCCAGACCTTTTTGTTCGGTTATATGCAATGAAGGTCAACTGATGGAGGAGTTTGACATTCATATGGTTCCGATAAACCTTGCGGTTTTTAAGGAAAAATACAACGAGGTTTTAAACACCCATGCAAAAGAAATTAAAAATGGTGCGGATATTCTGCGCGGAATGTATGAAATGGACAGCGTCTCCGATGAACTTGCAGAAAAGCAATATGCGTTTGTGATTGTTTTTAAAGAATTGTTTGAAGAATACAAACTGGATGCAATTTCAGCGGAATGTTGGTCGGCACTACAGTTGCTGCTCGGCGCAATGCCATGCACCGCCTACGGAATTTTGGCAGATAAGGGATATATTATAAGCTGCGAAGGCGATACCCATGCAGCAATAACACAGGTTCTTTTAAAATCAGTGTCACTCGGCAAAAAGCCGCCGCTTTTCGGAGAATTTACTATTCGCCATCCTGAAAAGGACGATGTTGAATTGCTTTGGCATTGCGGACAATTCGCATATTCAACACATCGCGACGGAAAGTTTTGCAAATGCACAAATATGCGTGAAAACTTTGAAGCCAAAAAAGGTCACTATACAGTTGCAAGAATTGATCAGGACCACGGAAAGTATTCGGTAATTGCGGGTGAGTGTGAGAGCGACGAAGGACCTTATACAAATGGAACATATCTTTGGGCACGCTTTAATAATCTTGACGCATGGGAAAGAAAGTTGATTGAAGGACCGTATATTCACCATGTTTCGGAAATTGAAGGCAAATTTACGAAGGAGATTAAAGAATTTTGTAAATATGTGCCAAACATAAAATTTGAAACGGTATAAAGGAGATATTTTTATGCGTTACTCTTTAAAAGAAATACTGGATTTAGCGGAAAAGGGCAATTTTGCCGTCCCGGCGTTTTGCGTTTATAATTTGGAAACACTCATGGGAGTTGCAAATGCGGCTGAGGAACTTAATGCTCCTATAATTATTCAAATGTACAGCAGATTGTTTGATACCGAAACCGGTAAACTGCTTTCTCCTGTTATTTGCGATATTATGAATCGTTTAAAATCTCCCGTGGCATTTCACCTTGATCACGGCGCCGGAATTCCGGAATGTATACGAGCTATGAGATATGGCGCAACAGGCGTTATGATTGACGCTTCAACACTGCCGCTGGAAGAAAATATTAAAGCAACCGCCGGTGCTGTTGATATTGCAAAGGAAGCGGGGGTTGATGTTGAGGGAGAACTCGGACACATCGGTTCCACAAAGGATGAAAAATGGTCTTCTTATACCGAGGTTAAGGACGCAGTTAAATATGTTGATGAAACCGGAGTAGCAGCCCTTGCTATAATGGTTGGAAC
>CAKSDA010000120.1 GCA_934444895.1 uncultured Eubacteriales bacterium
CGGATAAATATAAAAATCAGCGGTGTAATCGTTGTATACGGAATTCCTATCTTCGGCTCGAGCTGCTTTGCATACTCGGTATAACGCTCATTAACACCTTCGAAAAATTTTTTGCCGTGTTCCATATATTTAGGCAGCGTATATACTTGATACATAAGTCTGTATTTTTTACCGTGTTTTTTTGCTGTCCAATAAGGCACTTCCTCAATAAAACGCATAACATCTTTAGGGTCGGTAGGAGCTTTCTTCATAAAGTCGTTCTCTACCTTCGCCATGCAATATGCAGTTGATTCAATAATTAATTCGTCAAGATTATCAAAATAGCAATAAAGATTTCCAGTTGTGCAGCCGCATGCTTCTGCCAACGCCTTGATTCCGGTTCCTGTCAGTCCGTTTTCGGCGTAACATTCAAAGCACTTTTCCATAATTTCCTGCTTTTTTTCATTGTGTTGTTGTTCGGTTGTTTTCACATTTTTCACCGCCTATTTAAACTAATTGATTGTTTAGTAATATTATAGCATACAGTTATATTGAAATCAAGGATTGCATTTAAAGAAAATATGGATTTTTAAGTACTAAAAATCGACATGCATAAAGGAAAATATCAGTTATTTTTTATTATCAAATAAATTATTGTAAATTTTTGTTACTGTCCCTTTCTACAACCGTTTTATTAACTCATTTTTTAAAATAAAAAAAGTCCACCGTAATTTTTATAGAATTACGGTGGACTTATGGTGGAGGCGGGGGGAGTCGAACCCCCGTCCGAAAATCATTTCACAAAACCTTCTCCGGGTGCAGGCGATTGTTTAAAATTCCCTTACAATACACACAAGCGTCAAAGCATATTGCTTAGTAGCTCCGAAGTCATGACGGTTGCCGGAGCGGACAACCGTTCACGTTCACTGCTAAAATGACGCTCTAACCGGTCCGCAGTACTACCGGGTCGAACGGCAGCCTAAATTAGGCTGCTAAAGCAAAATTTTGTTTGCCAGTTAAATTTATTTTGCAACTTTTTAAGTGATTTTGCTACACTACCCGCTGATTTTGCTTCCTAATCCCCGTCGAAACCTTTACGCCCCCATATAATTAATTAATATAAAGCAATTTTAAGTAAGTTATATTTGTTTTGCATGATTTATTAACACAAATTTAAATATAATTTGACCGGATTTAAGATAATTTTTAAACTTACAAGTAAATTTGTGAAATATTTTATCAGTAATTTCCCTCTTTTACGGCACGGCTTATTGAACGATTCATATCGCGTACAGCAGCTGCGGCTCGCTTATCATATAATTTTTTTCCCTTACAAAGTCCGACCTGAATTTTAATTGTTGATCCTTTAAAATAGATAGAAAGAGGAATCAATGTATATCCCTGCTGTTTGATATTACCGAATAGCCGCAAAATTTCCCTTTTGTGCATAAGCAGCCGTCTGACCCTTAAAGGATCTTTATTAAAAACATTTCCCTTTTCATACGGAGAAATATGCATTCCCTTTATAAACAATTCCCCGTTTTCAATATCGCACCATGCATCTTTTAAATTAACGCCGCCGCTTCTGATTGATTTTACTTCTGTTCCGCAAAGTTCAATTCCGGCTTCCATGCTTTCTACAACAAAATATTCATGATATGCCTTTTTATTTGAAGCTATTGTTTTTAAATCTGCCATAAAATCATCTCACCAGCCTGAGGAAATTATATCATACCAAAATATTTTCGTCAAGAATTACGGCTTCTATACTTTAGCATAAAAGAAAAATTATGCAATAAACTTTATATTTTTATCTTTTGCGACTTTTTTCAACAAATTTCACAAAGGATATTGACAAAATATTTCACATGTGTTAAAATCTAATCGATGTGAAATTATTTGGAATTGGAAAGGACGATAAAAATGTATTTAGTAATTAAATCTAAAGCAGCTAAAAATTGCCTATCTGGGACTTCTTACGGTATTCTTTCTCTGTTACCTTTTAAGGTAAAGAAAATCCAGGATATTGCCACCGACATAAAAGGTGTTAAAGAACTATGCAGTATTCTTAACAAAAGCAAAACTCCTACTTCCCTGTTTGAATATATGACCGAGGAATATATTTCAGGTCAATTTAAAAACTAAAATCCAATTAACTTTATATACATTTAATTTCACTGAATATTAATATTTGTCATATTTGTTTTTTTACTGCATATCCATATAACAAAGGCGAGCAGATATGGAGGAGAAAAAATGACAAATACCAATATATATAATGATATTGCTACCAGAACAGACGGCTCTATCTTTCTGGGTGTAGTCGGCCCTGTCAGAACGGGTAAGTCCACATTTATTAAAAAATTTATGGATTGTCTTGTTATACCGAACATATCCGGTGAATTTCAAAGAGAGCGTGCAAACGATGAACTTCCTCAGTCATCATCAGGAAGAACAATAATGACCACCGAACCTAAGTTTATTCCGGAAAATGCCGTAAAAATTAAACTTGAAAATTCGGTTGAATTTAATGTTCGGCTGATCGACTGCGTAGGATACATAGTGCCAAGCTCTTTGGGATATATTGAGGACGAACAGCCAAGAATGGTAAAAACGCCATGGTATGAAGAGGCAATACCATTTAACATGGCTGCCGAGATCGGAACAAAAAAGGTTATTTCCGAGCATTCTACAATAGGTTTGGTAGTAACAACCGACGGTAGTATAAGCGATATACCCCGCGAAGAGTACGAAGAAGCCGAGGCCAGAGTAATTTCAGAACTTTCCGAACTGAATAAGCCTTTTATTGTACTTTTAAATTGTATTTATCCAACAAGCGAAAGCTCAATTTCTCTTGCGAAAAAGCTTAGTGAAAAGTACTCTGTTCCTGTTATGCCGGTTAACTGTCTTGAACTCGAAGAGCAGGACATTAACGAAATAATTGCAAGGGTTTTGTTTGAATTTCCAGTTAAACAAATTAATTTGGAACTTTCGCCTTGGATTCAATCTCTGGAAAAAAATCACGAATTAAAATCTTCTATCAACCAACTGATTTTTGATAATGCTTCCAATATCACCCATATAAGACAGATTAAAAATCTTGAAACTTCTCTTAAAAATTTTGAAAGTATTGAAAATTGTTCTGTTACAAAAATCGATCTGGGTAACGGCCATGTTTGTATTAAAGCGGATGTACGCAAAAAATTGTTTTTTAATATTATTTCTGAAAAAACCGGTATTACCGTAAACGACGAACGCGAACTGCTTAACTCGCTTACGGAACTCAGCGATATTAAAAAGCAATACATGAGAATTAAGGACGCTCTGGACGAAGTCGAAGCCACCGGCTACGGCATTGTAATGCCATCGATTGAGGAGCTTTCGCTTGAAGAGCCTGAAATAATGCGCCAGGGCGGCAGATACGGCGTCAGACTGAAAGCCTCCGCCCCTTCCCTGCATATTATGAAGGCCAACATAACAACCGAAGTCAGTCCTATTGTAGGGTCTGAAAAGCAAAGTGAAGATCTTGTTATGTATTTACTTAAAGAATTTGAAGAAAATCCTTTGCAAATTTGGAATTCAAACATTTTTGGCAAAAGCCTGCATGAACTTGTTAATGAGGGATTGCACACAAAGCTTGCCCGCATGCCTCAGGATGCGCGTATGCGTATGCAGGAAACTATTGAGAGGGTTATAAACGAAGGCTGCAGCGGACTGATATGCATAATTTTATAATGCATTTCAATTAATTCTTATTTCCAAATTTAATTCTGTTATATTTTCATATGTTTTATTTTGTTATTGATTTTAAGGCGATATTGCGTTTTGCGGCAGTATCGCCTTTTAATTTAGTTAAATGGGATAA
>CAKSDA010000121.1 GCA_934444895.1 uncultured Eubacteriales bacterium
CTTTATTAAAGTCCGCGTCGTCTTTTTCTTCGTTTTCAGACCCGAACGGTACATCTTCCGAATCGTCATAAAAGCTGTTGTCACCGTCTTCCGTTTCCAGGTCGGTGCTCATTATATCCTCGGCAAAGGTATCTGTATCATTATCCGCGTCTATATCCTCGGCGTCCGTAAGTTCCTCATTTTCGGGAATATCTTCCTCGTTTATTTCGGCATCTGCATCGTCCGAATCGTGATTTTTGGTTTCTTCATATTCCCCGTCTTCTTCGGGAACGGCGTCTGAACGCTCGTTCTCTTTTTCTTCCGTGCTTTGGTCGGGCATATCTGAATTACGGTCGGTATTATCTTCTATGTTGTCCGATTGGTCTGCCGTTATATCCTGTTCGTCCGTAATATCCGAGTATTCCCCACTGTCATCATACTGAATTTCGGGTTCAAGTTCGCCGTCTTCTTCCGTCTTACTTTCGGGTTCTTCGGAATTCTCCGGTTCTTCCTCGTCATCCGTATCATAATCATCGGCATATCCGCCCTCATCAGTTTTCTTTGCCTCATAACTGTCGGTTTCGGACTCCGGTTCTTCGTAATTTTCCTCGACCTCTGTTTCGTCGCCTGTCGGGTCTTTTGTTTCTTTTTCGGGTTCGTCTAAAGCTTCTTCGGGAATGTCCGTATCGGTAACCAAATCCTGTTCGGCTTCGTGTAGATTATCTATGTCTGTAATTTCTTCATTGGCATCGGTTATATCCGTATCGGGTTCTGTATCTTCCCGCTGCTCCTCGTTTTCATGCTCCGCCATATTTTCTGTTTCTTTTATATTTTCGGCATCGTTTTCGTTTAGCTCAGCGTCGGCAAGCGCATCATATTCGGGTATATCGGGCTCTTTGTCCGTATCCGTTTCTGTATCGGGGTTTATCTCGCTTTCGGTTTCCCCCTTAATTTCTTTATCTTCCTCAAATACGCTTATTAAGTCCTTAAATGTCTTAACATTAGAAAAGTCAGACGGTTTAACGCCGAAGGAGCGCAGCAGAATATCCTCAATAATACTTTTCCGGCAGCTGCCGATTTCAAGCATTTTGCCGGAAATTTCACCCTTTGCCCTTGAAGATAAAGCGTTATATTCCGCCTTTGTATATATACCGTTTTTATAGTCCTCTCTTATACGCCCAAGCTCGCAAACAGAACCCTTGAAATCCGAAATCATCTCGGTAGGCGAAAGTCTTGAAAAGTCCTTCATTGCTTTTCCGTCAATATTATATTTTTCATATACGGTATTCTTTATTATATTTTCAACAGCGCCTCTGCCTATGCTGTTGGACACACCGGTTTCAAACCCTGTATCAGAATCCGTGCTTTCCTGTTCGGTATCCTGTCTGTCTTCGTATTCATTTTCTTCCGGCGGCATTTTTTCAAATTGGTTTTCTTTTTCAGCCTCGTCATTCTCAACGACATCGTTTAATATATCCAGTAAATTCGTCATAGTTAAAACCTCCCATATGTTCTATGTATAACATACGAGAAGTTTTTATCTGTTTTCAAGAAAACATTTTCAATTTCCGACCACTACCAAAGCATACATAAGGTGGTCAATAAGTTAGTCTAAAATTTGCCAAATCATTGGTATCGGTCCCAATTAACTAATAATAACTTATATAATTCAAAAACTAAACAAAGGTATTTATTTTCTCGAATAGAATATTATTGATTTGCCTTCATTTTCGTCGCTTATAACAGAAAATGGTGTCCATGAGTCAATTGTTTTTAAGCTGTTCCAATATTTATCAAACTTTCTTTTAATAATACCAAATTTATCACCTTTTTTTGATTCAATATACTTAGACAAATCGTTTAGATCAATCATAAGACTATCCTTGTTAATTTCAAGTTTTATTCGTGTGTATAATGTTTGCCACTTAATCAAGGGATATAAGCGATTTGCTTTATCGTAAGATGAAAAAAGTTTTGTGCATTCAATCGTATCAACCAATGCCATAATTGATAAAAGTCCATTTTCTTTTCTAATTTGTTCTCCCCAAATATTGTGCGAAGCTGTGATTAAACAAGCGGCCTTATTCATCTCAACAATAGATCTTCCATCTTCAATTTGTTTTCTATTTTCAAGATACGCTGTGTATTCCTTAAATGCCAAACATCCCCCTACTATGCCGTGATCGCATGTCTCTTTATCATCCATATTTCCCCTTTCTTTTTCTTTCCGATGATATTCTATACTCTTAAAATAATAATTTTTAATTGTTTCATAAGAAAAAGGAATTAGATTGGAGTTTTCAATTATGTAATTATGAAGACAACTTAAAATTGGTAATTTATAATCATCCTTTAACAAATAATAGTCCCCAAATGAATTCAAAAAATCCTCTTGAGGATTATCAAATGTTTCTTCGCAAAACCAACCATAATCATGTGTGAAAGCAGAAAGTTGCCACGTTTTTTGAAAAAGTATGTTGTATTTCATATTTGGATTAACAAATTCAATGCATCCAATACCTAACAACCAACAAATAACTATGTGCTTAAATCTATAGGCATACGCCTTATTGATTTGAAAATTTTTTGATTTAAAATCCAAATTGGTTCGTATTATTTCTAAACACCAATTATCATCGTTTATAAGCTCATCAAACAATAATTCCTTTTGGGAATTCAATTGATAGATACCATCTAAGAAGCCTAATTCTTGAATAATTCCAGATTCGTAAATTGTCTTTAAGTAATCATACATTGACATAACCAAAATAAACACCCCTAAACAGGTTAATTATATCATCATTTTCAATTTTGCTCAATAAATACATTCCTTGAAAAGTTCATATTTCAGTCACCATGTTTATATAAATCTTTTATTTCATTAAGGGTCATATTTCCATAAATAACACTATCAAGTTTGTTTGCCTTTTTTATTAAAAACGGCTCTCTAACAGCAATAAATTCATTTCTTGCTTGACTCAATTTGGCAAACTCATTTGCATTTTCTTTTTTTGGATTTTTAATTGCAATCTTTACTAATTCCTTGGCAGCAGAAAAATAATTTACAAGAGCTATTTCAAATGGAGTTTTATTGCTTTTAATTGATTTAGAGTTTGTCTTCAATTCACGACACAGAGCAAAAAAACTATCATCTATATGTTTTTCGGCAGCTACCATAGCAGAAGATATTGCAATTGTCGGATTAACAGCATCTGACAAATCCGCATATATTGTTGAGAGTATTTGAGGATCGCACGCATATGAGAATTCATTTAATGCTGTTCTAAGCCTAATCAGATTTTGTGTTTCATTTTCAATGATTTTGCTTATAACGGTTAATTCATTCGATTGACATGTTAACTTTTCAAGCCTTTCCTGTGTCTTATCATTTTCTTCTTTAATTTTTCTGTTTTGCCAAACAGCAACATTTGCCAAGGCAACAGTTCCGAAATACGTCATATAGCTATACCAAAATTCCGGATTATCAAAAATATTGATTTTTAAAATTAAATAAACAACGCCTATCGTTATAAACGGAAAAGCCAAGAAAAACAACGACAATAATGCAATGGCTGTTTTTTTCAATCATATCAATCCCCTTTCTAAATTAATGTCGTCATATGCTTAATAACTATTTCGTATATCCGCACATTAGAGCTATAGTCAAAATAAATTATAACACAAAAATGGCATAAATGAAAGATAAAACAAAATTTCTGTCGAATAACACGATTTTTTCATTTTACCCCTTGACAAAATGCAAAACCTGAGGAATACTATAATTAGACGTTCTATTTATGAAGGAGTAACGA
>CAKSDA010000122.1 GCA_934444895.1 uncultured Eubacteriales bacterium
GTTTTCCGTTTTAGAAACCCTCTTGCGGTTCCCGACCGAAAACATTCTTGGAGCGAAAGTTTTCGTGTCGACCGCTGTGCTTCGTTATGCTCGCTTATTCTGCCAAAGGCAGCGCTCGCAACCTCGCCCAAATAGCGGCTAAAAAGTTTTTCGCACTGTTTCCGGTACTTTCGTGCTCTTTCGTCCGGAAACCGCCTGCTCTTCGGCACTCTTATCTTCACTGTTTCCGTCTGCTCAGAAAAAGACTGTGGGACGGTATGTGGTCACAAAAACGCTCCCTAAACAAAAATTGTTCAGGGAGCGTTCATTTAATTAATATTTTAATACTTCTGCTGTTTGCAGCCTTTAAGATTAAAAGGTAAAATTACAATTTAAGCATTCTTTCTTCTACACCCAGGCCGCCCATAATAAGGCAATATAAAAGGCCGGTTTGTATCCACATGAAGGTAAGATCAGTTGTTCCGTGTATGAGTATGGCACATGTAAGCGAAAGAATAAGAGCAGTGATTTTTATTTGATTCTGTGCATTGTGGCATGTAATAACTCTTTTATAAAAATATAGCAAATATACAAGCAGAATTACTGTGCCGATTATTCCGAAACTTAAAATCGGTTCCAAAAATATGTTATGTGAATGGGTGGTGGGATAACTTCCGGGGTAGTTTTTAAATATATTGAAATATGTTAAAAATCCACCTCCGAAAACCGGGTTTTTAATAATCTGCTTTATGCTGGTTATCCATATGATAACTCTGTTATCCGTAGTGATATTGGATTCGCCGAGTCGCGGAACAAGCATAGGCATGCAGTATATAATAATGCATGCGGTACCGGCAAGCAGAAGCAGAATACTAAGCATCTGGTGCTTTCGCATAAACAGAAACAGGGAAGAAAGCCCTATTAAAACCTCTACCCATACAAACATGCTTCCGGTAAAATAAAGGCCTACGGCGCAGAAAATCGAAACAATATGATATAAAATATACTTTGGATTTTTTGAAATAATTTTATATCCGCATATTATAATTACCGTTGCTAAAACCGTTGCCAGATAATTGCTGTTAAAAAAGTAAAGCTGGCATCTGTGCGTTTTATCGGTATGGATAAAAAAGTTGTAGTAAAAGTATTCAAAACAACTTAAAACCGCACATAAAAATCCGCACAAACAACAGATAGACAGGCATTTTTCAAACATATTTTTATCAAAATGTTCTCTTGCATAATTTGAAATCACAATCAGCATAAAAAATGCCGCTGAACAGGCTATTCCTAAATAATTACGATTTATAGCTCCGATTATCGCTGTATATACTGTAAAAAGAATAGCCCAAAATCCGCCGTTTGCATAAAAATTCTTTGGGGGTTTGCCGGCAATTAAAACATATAAGAATGAAAAAATTAAAGCAACTGCGGTTATATAGTATGGCAGAAAAACAGAAATAAACAAAATATAAATCAGTATTTTGTCTTTGTTTTGGCCTTTAAAACCGCGTTTTAAAAAGTTCTCCATATATTTCTCCAAAGGAAAGTGATAAGTTATAAAACCGTTTATTACCTTTTTAGAATAGGCGGCAGAAGTATTATAATTGAACTTATAAGCTGATATGCCAGTACAGTCAGGCTGCTTATTAGTGAAACCGATCCGGAGAAAAGGGTTATGCCTATAAGCATTATGCCCAATATTGTAAAGATAACATACATAAAAGACATAATAGAAATTGTCTTTTTTAAATTTATAGCTGCGGTGACCGTTGCAAATAATCCGCAACAGCTATTACCCGTAAGTGCTCCGAAGGGTTTGCTTTCAACCGGTTTTTTAAGCTTTTCAAATTCATCGGAACCCTGCTTTGACATAACGCAAATCATACCTTCGTATAATCCGAAATAATCGCATAACATTCTGCTGTTAATATTAGGATCGCAATTGCTGACCAAAACCGTGGTGCCGGTGTTGCAAAGCCTTCTTAATTCGTATGCAATATTACGGTCAGGTATGTACTTAACTACAAACACAGCGCAAAGCAGATTATCGCTTGCAACATAAACCGGGAAATATCCCTTACGCATTATTTTTTTGTCAAGCTCAATCGGCGGCAGAGATTTAAATCCGTGTGCTTCCATAAGAATTCTGTTTCCCACAAAAACTCTGCGGTCATCAACCCAGCCTGAAACTCCCATTTTATCTTCATATGTAATTGAATCAACCTTTTGTTTTTTGTTTGTGAAAGTATTGTTTATCTGTTTAAATACTCCCGAAACAGGACTGTTGATAGCTTTGGTAAGAGCAGAAGCATCTAAAATGGCCTGATCAACCGGGTTTGAACTCAGAAGCTTCATGTCAATAAGACGAATACGGCCGTTTGGGAATAAATCCGCACAGCTTACCGCAACAGCATTACAATAATCAATGTCATTTGCGGCTTTATATCCGGTTATTACCGCACCGTAATCTCTTATATGATCACAGGCGCGTTTTAACGGAAAATTGGAAAGCGAAAGGGTAGTAGGCGCAGCGGCAACACATAAAACCGTTCCCAAAACGCCCAAAGAAAGTATAATGTTTCCGGCAGAGATAATTATTGTTGCAAGAGCAAGACCGAGCCCTAAAATCAGCCCTATTATTGTAATGCTTTGAACTCTTTTTCTAACCGGATCACTGCAAAATGTAAACTGCATAAAATCGGTGGCGTTTGTAACCGGTGTGCCAAGAGCAACAACCGAACCGCCGTCAATACATCCCTTCGAAAGTGTTCCTGCAGTGCGGCGGTCACCTATTATATTAAGACCCAATTTGGTTTTATCATTTGCATACAAGGCAAAGTTCTTTATTGCGCGGGTATAAATGCTTCGCTTAGCTAAATTTGAAAACAGAAGTGAAAGTATAAGCACAGGGCTTAAAAATAATGATGTGCTTGCAAACAGTGCCGATATGCTGTGAACAAAAACCCCTACGCAGGCAATTGCAAACGGAAGGTCGGTATCAGACTGATTATTAAAAAGAGAACCAAATGATCTGATTATGTTAAAATTGAATACTATTGCAAGCAATGTAAGTGAAAAGTTGTATATTGCAGGTGCCGCAGGAGATAAAGATTCAAGTTTAGAGACAAATGGTGTTACTGTTAAAAATACAGAAGCGATTAATAGTATAAAGCTTCCCAATACGCGCATTCCCAGTTTTTTTCTGCTTTTAAAAAGGGAACGGAAAATTCGATCTTTGTCTTTAATATCTTTGTAATCGTTTAAATTAAGATTTTGTACGGTTTTTTCTTGTTTCTCTTCGTAATCGGAAGAAATATCCTGAGTATTATTTGCAAAATTTTTGTTTGACTCAGGCTCTTCGTGCCTGTTTCCTGCTGCATTATTATGCAAAGAGGCAATATGAACCGGATCGGTAATTTGCGTTTTTGCAATATCAAAATCGGCATTTACTTTTTTGTTATCGCTAAGCGGCATTTCAGCCTTGTCTGCGATCCGATCGCCGGAACCGGAAACAAAAAAGTGCTTCACACTTTCAGAATTATTGTTTGAAGTATTATTTGAACCCAAAGAAAAATCTGATTTGGTGTTTGGAAAATCGAGTTTAACGGTTTTGGAAAGATCGGTTTCGCTTTTTTTGTTTACGGATGAAATGAATTTATTCAAATCTTCTTTACTGTTTAAAATTGTAGTATCAATAGGCTGTGTTGAGGTAATTTTTTCAGGATTGTTGCTGAATTTTTTCATAACACGCTGTGAAGCACGCGTTTCGAAGTCCTTTAATATTGAATCAACACTTTCAAGTTTA
>CAKSDA010000123.1 GCA_934444895.1 uncultured Eubacteriales bacterium
TAAGATTAAAAAACCGAGTTCCGCTCAATTTAGAGTGAATCTCGGTTTTTTTGGCTGTTTTTTTACAGCCCCTTTTTCTGGAGTGGGCGAGGGGAATCGAACCCCCGTGTTCAGCTTGGGAAGCTGACATTCTGCCATTGAACTACGCCCACAAATATAATTAATATAATTAATTTTAAAAACGAAAAATACAGTTCATAAATAAAGATAATCCAAAATAACGCTTTGACTCTCGCTAACTTAAAAATTATAACACCGCCGGTATGATTTTTCAATAGATAAGGAAAATAAAACTGATAAAAACATGAGAAAACAAAAATATAGGTTTATTTTTGGGCAAAACAGATAAAAGTTATAAACATTAAATAAAAAAATTAAAATATTTATACAAAAAACTATTGACAAAACTGACTTTGTGTGCTAAAATACAAACAGTAAGAGAGAAATATAGTTTATTTCTTTAGAAAGGGGTTGAATCCAATGCAGAAAGAAGAACCGTGGTATTCAACCGCTTTGCCGAAATAAGGTTTGCCGAAAGGTTCGGTAAAGTGTAAAAACCGAAAATGAGGTGTTTATTAAAAACATTTTGGATTATCTTGAAAAACAAAAAATTTTTAAGGCTATTAAAGAATCTTTTTGAAGGGTGAGTCCAATGTTTTAATTAATCGGCAGGCTCGGCGGAATTAACTATCGCCGGCCAAACCAAAACATAAAATTACAATATAAATATGTAAAGTGAAAATGATATTTTAAGGGATATTTCGGAAATCTCCGGAATATCCTTTTTTGTTGTTCTGCAACACTTTGTTTGCTTTTTTATCCTCCCGGACTGCTTTATTACTTAATTACGCCGACCCCTTTTATCTCCGATATTTTTCTTGAACCGAACGGTAAACAGTTATTGTTTGCAAAAAGAAAAAATATGTTGTATAATGCTTTAAAAGCAGGTGATGTGAGTGACAAAAGGGAAACAGCATAAAAGGGGCGCAAATGTCGGAATGCGACTGGTGCTTACCGGATTTTTTATTTTGCTTCAAATTGCCATAGTACTTTTAGCAGCATATTTTTTTGCGGGAAGAACCATATGGGTTTATTCCGGTTTGGAAATTATTAGCATAATAATCGTAATATATATATTAAGTAAAAAAAGCAATCCCAGTTATAAAATTACATGGATTGTTTATATATTGCTCTTCCCTTTGGTGGGTGGACTTGTGTATCTCTTTTGGGGCGGAGGCCGCGTTTTTCCGCATGTAACCCGTAAAATGAAAGAAGCCTCCGAAGGCTCCGAAGAAGTTCTGAAACAAAACGAAGAGGTTAAAAACCACCTTTTATATGATGACAGAATACACTTTCGCCAGTCCAATTATCTTTCAAACGCTTCCGGATTTCCGGTTTATGATAATACCGTAACTCAATATCTCTCCCCGGGAGAAAAGGCTTTCCCGGTTATTTTAGAGGAATTAAAAAAGGCAGAATCTTATATATTTTTGGAGTTTTTTATTCTTGCCGAAGGCGAGATGTGGGATGAAATTTTCGCAGTTTTAAAAGAGCGGCGCGCAAACGGCGTGGAAGTAAAGGTCATTTTTGATGATTTCGGATCCATAACAAGGCAGTATAGGGGATTTGTTTCACGACTTGAAGCAGCGGGAATACAGGTGTCGGTCTTTAATAAAATAAGACCTTCGGTAGACATTTTTATGAATAACCGCAATCACAGAAAAATAATAGTAATAGACGGAAAGGTCGGTTTCACCGGCGGAATAAACATAGGGGACGAATATATAAATCGGCTCCCGCGCTTCGGCCGCTGGATGGACTGCTGCATAATGCTTAAAGGTAAGGCGGTTGATTCTTTAACCACAATGTTTTTGTCTATGTGGGGATTTTGCGTTAAACAGAAACAGGATTTTAAAAAATATGTCGCATCATACAGTTGTAAATCAGAGGGCAGAGACGGATATGTTCAGCCATATTGCGACGGCCCGGTAAATAAAAACAATCCGGCGGAAGGCATATATATACAGCTCCTTAATACCGCCCAAAGATATGTATATATAGCAACCCCCTACTTAATAGTCGACAGCACGATGATGAGAGAACTCACCATTGCGGCATCTTCAGGAATTGATGTAAGAATAATAACTCCGGGTCATCCGGACAAGTGGTATGTTCACCCCGTAACTCAAAGTTCATATGATGAACTTTTGGCTGCCGGAGTTCGTATATATGAGTATACTCCCGGCTTTATACATTCAAAAATATTTGTGTCTGATGACAGGGTGGCAACAATCGGCACCGTTAATATGGATTATAGAAGCTTTTTCTTCCATTTTGAGTGCGGAGTTTGGGTCTGCTCATCCGATACTGTTTTGAAAACCCGCGATCATATACGCGAAATAATGGCAGATTGCACGGAGATAAAACTTGAAAAGTGGCGTAAAAGGCCTTGGACCACAAAGTTCAAACAGATAATTTTAAAACTCTTTGCACCGTTTATGTAGTGTTACACTAATATCGGCCTTAAGGAGGAAAAACAGTTGAAAAGATTTTTGTTTTCATTCATTGCGGCAGCAGCGCTGCTTGTATCCGTTTTGCCGACCCATGCTCAAACAACCGGAAAGCTCAAAGCGGCGGATGTTCGGACATCAGGCAAGGAGAATTTTGAGGTTGATGTTCAGGTGGATGTCAACCCCGGACTTTCTATGTTAAAAATAGAAGTGCAATATGACAATAGTTTGTTTGCACTTAAAAGCGCCGAAAACGGAAAGATCTTCGATAAAATATATATAACAAGCCAAACAATAGATAAAATTCCGTATATTGTGATTTTCGGAGATCCCCTTGCAAAACAAAACAAAACCGGAAAAGGCTCTCTTTTAAAACTCACTTTTGAAACAAAAAAGCAAGACGCCTCCGGAACGATAAACATAAGCGCAACCGACTCTTTAAATATAGATCAAAAAGCTCCTAAACTTGAAGGCTGCAGCGTAAAGGTTAACTCCGCAAACAGTTCCCAAAATTCATTAAATACAGAAAGCTCCGGTTCAAAAAACACTGTATCACAAAAATCAACAGGATCTTTTGCAGATAAAACATACAATATAACCGGAAACGGCGATCATACAGGCGGAGGTAGCAAATCTGAAAGCCGGGCCTCTCAAAATAAAAAAATCAGCAGCAGGGAAAAACAAAAGGCTGAAAGCATTAGGAATAATATATTGGCTTTCGGTATTATAATTGCAGTCGGCGCATCTGTTACCGTGCTTATAATAAGTAAAAACAAAAAAAGCAGGCAGGATAATAAAGAAGAACAGCTAAATACCGAATTTGATAAAAATTCCGAAAATACAGATCAAAATAATTAAAACAATAAAAAATCTGATAAAAATATAACAAAAAGTTATAAAACAATTAAATAGGAAATAAATAAAAAATAAGCAGTAAGAGGACCAAACCCAGTGTTACTTATTGCTTTATTTTTTCTTTAAAGGAAATATATGTTTATTTTAAATTAAATGGGGTATACTTAATAATAAAACACTAAATTATCATTTTGTGTAAAAAAACGAAAAAAGATAGGAAAAAGGTGTTGACAAGGGGGTAAAAATTTGGTATTATAATCGGGCGCCCTAAA
>CAKSDA010000124.1 GCA_934444895.1 uncultured Eubacteriales bacterium
CGGCATATCGGTTCAGGAAACTCTGCAAAACGCTCTTGAAAAATTGCTGGGAGAACGCCCGGGAGTCAGCGGATGCAGCCGAACCGATTCAAAAGTTCATGCAAATGAATTTTATTGTCATTTCGACAGCAACACCGCAATTCCAAACAAAGGTATTGTGTTTGGTCTTAACAAAATCTTGCCGGATTCAATAGCCGTCTTTAAATGCAGCGATGTACCGGATGATTTTCACGCAAGATATTCTTCAAAAGGAAAAACCTATATTTACAAAATGTATGTAAGCAATATAAGGGATCCGTTTCTTTTAAACAGAGCTTTGTGCCTTAAAGGAAATATCGACATAATGCGCGCCGAAGAGTTTTGCAAATTTATTATGGGGAAGCATGATTTTGCTTCGTTTTCTTCGGCTAAAAGAACGGTTGAAAATACCGTTAGAACCGTTTATGACTGCAGTATTTCAAAAAACGGCAATAATTTTGAATTTTCGGTTACCGCAGACGGATTTTTGTATAATATGGTGAGAATATTGGTAGGCACCATGCTGGACTATTCTAAAGGCAAAATATCTGCTGCTGATATAACTTCGGCTTTTAAAAACGAAAATCGCAATTTGCTGGGACCTACGGTTCCGCCCTACGGATTATATTTGAATAAAGTTTTATACGATGAGGAAGTGTGAAAATTGGCTGAAAGAAAAAAAGTACACAAAGTAAGTACGGGAAAACATTATGCCGTAAAAACTTCCAAGACAAAACCTGTAATAAAAAAACAAAAAAAGGAAAACAAAAAGGTTTCAAAACCTACAAAAATTGAAATGTACAGCGATAACAATTCCGGTATTTTTGAAAACGAAAGTAATATAAACAAAAAATCCATAAATACCGAGAATTCTGAAAAACGCAAAAAAATAACACAGACCGAAAGCGTAGCGGCAAATAGACAAAAAAAATCTCAGTTTAGACCTCCCAGGACAAAAGACAGAACAGCACCGGGCCCAAACGGTTCAAATGCAAAATACAAAAGACAGAATAGCAAAAATGCGTTTAGGGTAATGAAAAAATCCGGTTCGGGACTTAGCGTTGTTACCGGCAGAAAAGCCGCAATTAGAAGAAAAACCGTTTCATTTTATTCCATAATAGCGATTATTATAATTTCGGTTATTGTTTTTTCCGCAGCAACACCTACCGGTCCTTTTGAATACATAGGAAACAGACTTAAAACAATAGGTACCGGGAAATTTCCATCAAGCGTTGTGGGAAGCGAGACTGTTTCGTTGCAATCTTCCAAAAACAAGGCCTTTTTGCTTTCGGATTCACATTTATGCGGATATAATTCAAAGGGTAAAAAGTTTTTTGAATATCAGCATAATTTCAGTTCTCCGATCCTTAAAACCTCTTCCGAGCGATGCCTGATATTCAACCGAGAAAGCACCGATTATGTTGTTTTAAATAACTCAGGAAAGATTTATAACAAAAAACTTGATAATGTGATTTACAGTGCCGATATTTCGGATTCAGGGGCGGTTGCCTTTGCAGCAAAGGCAACGGGCTATTCAGCCGAGGTTAAAGTTTTAAACAGAAAAATGAAGCAAAAGTTTTCATGGTTTCTGGCAGACGGCCTTGTAAGTGATGTAGCGCTCTCCGAAAACGGTAAAAATGTTGCGGTTTCCGTTATAAAGGTTGAAAACGGTATTTACAAATCAACAATATTGTGTTTTAATATAAAATCAGTAAATCCGTTATTTAAAATAGAGTGCGAGAACGAATGCGTAATGAGTTTGGAATCTGTTTCGGATAAATGCTTTGCGTATACAACAGAGCATGACGCCGTATTTATTAATTGGAAAAACGGCACTAAAATAACCAGCTCAGACGGTAAACTTCCGCTTTCGTTTTTTAAAAAATGCAGCAGTGGTGCCGTTGCCGTATTCGGCAAAAATACATCTTCCGTTGTTAATGTTTATAGGAAAAACGGTAATCTTATTAAAACAATTAATTACGATGGTTTGATCGATGATATTTCGGCAAACGGCGAAAATGTATATCTGCTTAAAAATAATAAAATATCTGTTTATTCAATAAAAAAGGAGGAATCACGGAGCTTTTTAACCGGCAGAACTTCCGAATTCTTAACTGCCCTTAAAAACGAAGTTGTGTTTGCGGACAATTCGGAATTATCAAAAAACAAATAGGAGAGTTTTCATATGTGGATAATACTTGATCTTTTAGTGCTTCTTGTTATAGTGTTATGTATATTTTTCGGCATAAGACGCGGATTTGTGCGTTCAGCAGCAGAACTTGCGGGCTTTATTCTGGCCATATATCTTTCCTTCTTTTTAAGCGGCGTTATTGCAGATTATATATACGACGCCAGCATAAAACCGTCAATTGAGAATAAAGTTTACAGTTCAATAGACAATACTGCTGAAAGCAGCGTAGCAGAAGCGGTAAATACCACATGGGAAAATCTTCCTGACTATATTATAAATATGGCAAATAAAATCGGAATCAGCGCCGATAGTATAATAAAAACAGCAAACGATAATATAAAGAATAATACAAGTACAAAGGAAATAGTAAGCGGCGTCGCCGACGCAGTAGTGCGTCCCATTGTTGTTCCGCTTGTAAAAACCATTACGGGAACACTTATTTTTGTTATACTCATGTTCCTTGCAAGATTTTTGGCAAAAATAATAGGTAGAGCCTTCAGATTGCCGATTTTGGGTACCATTAACCGTACTCTTGGCGGACTTTTCGGACTGGCAAACGGCGTGCTTGTTGCGGCGGTGATTTGTATATTTATTTCGGTTTTAGCAGGACTTTTGCCAAAAGGACTTTGGATATTTACAAAGGAAAATATTCAAAATTCATACCTATTTAGCTTTTTGGCATCGTTTGGACCGTTTAATAAGTAAATTTTCTTAAAAAATAAAGACGAAAAACTTAAGGAGAATAAAATGAATCTTTGTTACAAATGCAAAAAAAGGCCGGCTATGATATTTATTTCGGATCAGAATAATCCGTCGCAGCCGCCAAAGGGATTGTGCCTGATATGTGCAAAAGAAGCCGGAATTAAACCTATTGATAATATCCTTAAATCATTTAATATATCAGACGAAAATATTGATGAGATAAGCGAGCAAATGTCCGAGCTTATGGGTGTGGATCCGGAAAATGAGGAAGCCCTTACGGAAATGCTTGACGATGAAAACGATAACGAAAATTTTGAGCAGGGAGGAACACCCGTTTTTCCGTTTTTAAACCAAATTTTCGGTTCGGATAAAAGTAAAAACAGTAATTCCGAAAAGCCGGATAACGGCAAAGACAAAAAGAAAAAATCAAAAAAGAAATATCTTAATATGTATTGTACCAATTTCACCGAAAAAGCTCGTAACGGTGAAATCGACGCCATTGTCGGAAGAGACGAAGAGCTTTATCGAATGATACAGATTTTGTCCAGGCGTTCTAAAAATAATCCCTGCCTTATAGGCGAACCGGGAGTAGGTAAAACGGCGATAGTTGAAGGACTTGCTATGAAAATCGCCTCCGGAAATGCTCCTGCCAGGCTTGCGGATAAGGAGATATAT
>CAKSDA010000125.1 GCA_934444895.1 uncultured Eubacteriales bacterium
CTTATTAACGGCAGCTGTGTGCAAAAAAGCACAAAGGTTAAATGCGGCGATGTAATACGAGTAACAATTCCAAAACCTGTTGAGCTTTCTTTAGACGCTGAAAACATTCCCATAGAAATATTATACGAAGACGAGTATTTGTTGATTGTAAATAAACCTAAGGGAATGGTGGTCCATCCGGCTCCGGGAAATTATTCCGGCACGCTTGTAAACGCATTATTATATCACTGCAAGGGAAATCTGTCAGGGATTAACGGAGTGATCAGGCCGGGAATTGTTCACCGAATTGATAAAGATACTTCAGGACTTCTTATTGTTGCTAAGAATGATTTTGCACATAACCATTTGGCCCGGCAAATAAAAGAGCACTCTTTTACAAGAGAATATGAAGCTATAGCCAGAGGGATTATTAAAAACGACACAGGGGTTATAGAATATCCTATAGGGCGCCACCCTGTAAAAAGGAAGCAAATGGCAGTAACCGAAAAAAACAGCCGACCGGCTAAAACAGGCTATCATGTTTTGGACCGAACAAATAGTTTGACACATGTTAGGCTTACATTATATACCGGCAGAACCCATCAGATAAGGGTTCATATGGCATATATAGGTCACCCATTGGCAGGAGATACGGTTTACGGACCTGTTAAAAATAATTTTCCTAAACTTCACGGTCAATGCCTTCATGCAAAAAAAATCGGTTTTATCCACCCAAAAACAAACGAGTATATGGAGTTTGAAAGCGAGTTGCCGGATTATTTTAAATCATTTATGACCGAGGAGGGCTTTAATTTTAATGGGAATTTTTAGCGGTTGTCTTTTGGCTTCGGATATTGACGGTACTCTTATGTGCAATGCAACAAAGGTTATACCAAGCAGAAATTTAGAAGCAATAAAATATTTTATATCAGAGGGCGGTTTTTTTACCCTTGCTACGGGGAGAATGGCCAGATACTCAAAAGAGTGTTATGATATTTGTGGTGCTAATGCCCCAATAATAGCAAATCAGGGGAGCTCAATATACGATTATAAAACCAAATCATATGTTTTAAATTTAGATGTAACAAGTGAATTTAAAGAAATTCTTGAAGAAATAAGAAAAAGATTCCCCAAAGTAGGAATAGAAATTTTTTCAAACGATAAATGTTATAAATTGCAAGATCATATATGCACAATGTATCACGCCGGATATTTGAAATTCGAGTTCTCGGATGTACCGAGCGATTATAAAAAGTTAAAATGGGATAAGGTTGTTTTTTTAACCGACAATGATAAGGAACTTAGCGCTCTTAAAGAATATCTTTTAGATGTTCCGCAAAATATATGTTCTGTTTATTGTTCACTTAATTTGGAAAACTTTAAACTTATTGAAGTAGGAAATCCAAATGCAAATAAGGGATATGCACTAAATAAGTTAAAGGAATTTTTAGGCGCAAAAAAAACTTTTGCAATAGGCGATTTTTATAATGATGTTCAGCTTTTAGAACAGGCGGATGTAAGCGCTGTTCCGGCCGAGTCGCCGGAAGAACTTAAAAAAATGGCAAACTATGTTGCGGGCAGATGCGAAAGCGGCGCCGTTGCAGATTTTATAGAACAAATTTCATTGGAAATGAAAGGAAGGAACTTATGGAAAAACTAGATGAAATCAGGCTTAAAAAAATTGCTCTGAATGTAAGAATGGGAATAATTGAAGGTGTACATTCGGCAAAGTCAGGGCATCCGGGCGGATCACTTTCCATTGCAGACATACTTACATATTTGTACTTTGAAAAGATGAATATTGATCCGAAAAATCCGTCAAAAGAGGATAGAGACAGATTGGTACTTTCAAAGGGTCATGCTGCTCCGGCTCTTTATTCCGTTTTGGCTGAAAGAGGTTATTTCAGTAAGAACGAACTTAAAGGACTGCGCCATATAGGAAGCATTTTGCAGGGGCATCCGGATATGAAACATATACCGGGTGTTGATATGTCATCAGGATCTTTAGGCCAGGGAATTTCCGCTGCGGTTGGCATGGCTTTGTCAGGAAAACATTTTAACAACAATTATAAAGTTTATACAATTGTAGGCGACGGCGAAAGTGAAGAAGGTCAGGTTTGGGAGGCAGCTATGTTTGCTTCCGCAAAAAAACTTGATAATCTTACTGCCATTATTGATGTAAACGGCCTTCAAATCGACGGCACGGTTGAAGAAGTTAATTCTCCGCTTCCGCTTGATAAAAAGTTTGAAGCTTTCGGATGGAATGTTGTTTTAATAGACGGTCACGATTTTTGCGATATTGAAAAAGCCTTGAATATTGCTGAAAACACAACAGGCAAACCTACGGCGATTATTATGAAAACCGTTAAGGGAAAAGGGGTTTCATATATGGAAAATCAGGTAGGTTGGCATGGCTCTGCTCCAAACGATGAGCAGTATGAGCAGGCAATGACCGAGCTTAGAAATCAACTTGCAGAGCTTGAAGCGTAAGGAGGGTAAGATTATGGCTGATATTAAGAAAATTGCAACCAGAGAAAGCTATGGTAATTCTTTGGTGGAACTTGGAAAAAAATATGATGATTTTATTGTTTTAGATGCTGATCTTGCCGCTGCCACAAAAACCGGTGTATTTAAAAAGGCATTTCCCGATAGATTTTATGACTGCGGAATTGCAGAACAAAATATGATAAGCATTGCTGCCGGTATTGCGGCAACCGGCAAAAAGGTTTTTGCCAGTTCATTTGCAATGTTTGCGGCAGGACGCGCATTTGAACAGGTAAGAAATGCAGTTTGTTATCCTCATTTAGGGGTTAATATATGCGCTACACATGCAGGTATATCTGTAGGTGAGGATGGAGCTACACATCAGTGTTGCGAAGATATAGCTCTTATGCGTACTCTTCCGGGCATGACAATTATTAACCCGGCAGATGACATAGAGACAAAAAAAGCTTTAGAAGCCGCATACAACCATGATGGTCCTACATATATAAGACTTGGGCGTTTTGCAACTCCGGTTATATTCGATGAAGATTATGATTTTGAAATCGGTAAAGGCGTTACGCTTAAAGACGGTGATGACATTACAATAATTGCCACCGGACTTATGGTAGGGGAAGCTCTTAATGCTTATGAGATTCTTAAAGAAAAAGGAATTAATGCCAGAGTTATAAACATTCACACAATAAAGCCAATAGACCGTGATATAATAATTAAGGCAGCCAAAGAAACCGGAAAGATTGTAACGGTTGAAGAACATTCGGTTATCGGAGGATTGGGATCGGCAGTGTGCGATGTTGTTTGCGATGAGGTTCCGGTACCGGTTAAGAAAATCGGAGTTAATGATACATTCGGATGTTCAGGCCCGGCAAAAGATTTGCTTTTGAAGTTCGGACTTTCAAGCGAAAATATTGTTAATACGGTGCTTGATCTTTTAAAGTAATACATTTTGTATTTAAATAAAGACATTTAGGCAAACAGGGATAAATCCGAATCTGTTTTTTAAACGCTAATTTTTCACATGGCATTTGTTAAAATACTCGGTA
>CAKSDA010000126.1 GCA_934444895.1 uncultured Eubacteriales bacterium
CATTGTATATTCTAAAAAGGCCGCTTCTTATTTTCGTAAAAAGCGCGAAATAGAAGCTGAGGAAAGTATTGATGAAAGCTATGACGCGCAGCTTAAGTTGATGAAACGCACCTGTCCGAATTGCGGAAAATTACATGATATTGATTATCCTAAATGCCCGTACTGCAAATATGATTACTCGGACAAGACCCATATGTAATAGTGCTTATAATCAAAATATTCAGCATCATGATATTTTATCTTTGAGATTGCAGAATAGTAAAAACTGCCGTTAATCGGTAAGTCAGTTTCCTCAATATGAAATATTTTATTAAGACCGGTATTCACCTTTAATCAGTGAATGCCGGTCTTAAAGATTTTCTGAGGTTTCAGAAATGTTTGAACTTTTTATGTGTCAGTTTGCGCTTTTAAGTTTATATTTATCCAGATATCTCTTGTATTCGCCGCTATACTCTTCACTGTATCTATGAACCTCTCTCAAGGTTTCATGCACATTTAAATTATGTTCTGCAATATCGCAAACACATCCGGCAATATTAGAGCAATGATCACTTATTCTTTCCATATTGGTAAGCATATCCGACCAGACAAATCCCAATTCCACACTGCATTTACCCTCTTGCATTCTCAAAATTTGTCTTGTACGCATCTGCTCTTTCAAAACATCTATCACCTGTTCCAAAGGTTCAACCTCGGCCGCCATACCGGCGCTTTCTTTTACAAACGCATCATGTGCAAGAGCCACAACTTCATTTACCGCCGCCGATAAAACATCGTATTCCTTAAGAGCCTCTTCGGCAACTGTGAGCTTTTTTGTCCGAAGTTCTTCGGCAGATTCTAGAATATTAACCGCGTGGTCCGAAATACGCTCAAAATCTCCTATGGCTTTAAGAAGCATTGTCGCTTCTTCTCCCTCTGCTTCGCTCATCTTTGTGGAGCTTATCTTAATAAGATATGTTCCTAATATATCCTCGTAATAATCGCATTTGTTCTCATCTTTTCTTATGCTTTTTGCAAGCTCCGGAGAATATTCTATAAAGCTTTTTGCAGCATTTTTAAGCGCCCTTACCGCAGTGTCTGCCATTTTTTGTGCAACCGCTCTGCTTTGAGCCAATGCAAGAGACGGAGTAACCAGCAGTCTGTCGTCAAGCTCATTTTTCTTTTCCTTTTCTTTACCTTCCGGCACAATTATGCAAACCAATTTTTCAAGCAACCCTCCAAGCGGGAACATTAAAATCGTGCACAATATATTAAATACCGAATGGAATATAGCTATGCCGAGCAGCGACGCCGATTGATTTAAAAAAGCAGGCATGCAAACTGCCCTTACAATGCAGTAAACCGTAAGCCAAACCCCGGTTCCCAGTGTATTGAAAGCTAAATGCACCATTGCCGCGCGTTTGGCGTTTTTGTTTGCATTTACTGAGGATATAAGCGCCGTTACGCATGTTCCGATGTTCTGGCCCATTATTATAGGAATTGCAGCTGAATATGTAACCGCTCCCGTAGACGCCAATGCTTGCAGAATTCCCACAGATGCGGAACTTGACTGTATTATTGCAGTTAAAACAGCTCCTACCAAAACACCTAACACCGGATTTGAGAACATTAAAAACAACTGCTGAAACTCCGGAACATCCTTAAGACCTGATACGGAACCGGACATTGCTTCCATGCCGAACATAAGTGTGGCAAAACCAAGGAAAATAAGCCCTGTATCTTTCTTTTTATCGTTCTTGCAAAACATATACAAAATAATTCCGATAAGCGCAAGAACCGGAGTAAAGGACGAGGGTTTAAGTAGGGATACCCAAACATTATCACTGCTTATGCCTGCAAGGCTCAAAATCCATGCGGTTACTGTGGTTCCTATATTTGCACCCATTATTACATGTATGGATTGTTTAAGCGTCATAAGACCTGCGTTTACAAATCCCACTACCATAACCGTTGTAGCAGACGAGCTTTGTATAACCGCCGTAACGCCAATACCGGTAAGCAAACCGGTAGTTTTGTTTTTTGTAAGCCTTGCCAGAATGGTTTTAAGGCCGCTTCCCGCTCTTCTTTCAAGCGACTGTCCCATAACATTCATTCCGAACAGGAAAAGGCACAGACCACCTATCAAAGACAAAAAATTAAAAATATTCATAAATTTCCTCCGGGTTTTAAGTAGTACTTTTCAGTGATACTTTTTTAGGCTTTTAATCTGCGAACAGAAATAAATCCGAATGTTTTTTAACAGCAGTTTTCTCCGCCTCAACCAGTTTGTAACTACCGATTGCAGCACACAGCTATTTTTCAATAATTTTATATTACTTTAGTTTTATCAAATAATTTACCTTGTTATTGTAAAATTCATGTAAAGTCTGTTTTTTGTCTTTATAGGATGACAATAGTCGACCCTATTTTTCAAACCGCATTTTAAACCTCATACAGTATAAATACAGTATAAAATAAAAAACTGCGTCTTAAAAAGTATTACCTCTTTAAAACGCAGATAAAATATTTTAGCTTATCGCTTTTTTATTTTTACCTATTAAATATTTTGCCAAACAGCCCGGGCTTTTTCTCTTCCTCGTTTGTTGTTATATCCTTTACGGTATATCCGGTTTCTGTTATGGCTTTTTTGATTGCAACAACATCCGGCAGCGATTCTGACAATATTTCGCACCTTCCGCTGCTGTGTGAGGATGAAACCTTTTTTACAGGCACTGCCTTCCGCACGCAATCGTTTATGTGCGCTTCACACATTCCGCACATCATTCCTTCTATTGTTACAACAGTTTTATACATAACTGTGGCCTCCTTATAAATTTTAAAATACAAATTTTAAAAGATCATAATTATTTATGCCCCATTAATTTATTGTGCCTTATAACGGAAGAATTATAATAAGGCTTCTGCCTTGATTGTTGGCTGTCAAGAACCAATTGAATAATGCTGCTGCAAATTCAAACAATAATACAGATATTTAAAATAAATCGGTAATTTACGATTGTAAAAAGGAGAAAACCAAATTGCAATATAAAAATCTGCACGCTTTAATTGAAGGCAGCAGCAGCTCCAGAAGTTTTTTTCTATCGCTTCCGGTGGAACTTCAGCTTAAACTTCATGAACAAAACGACTACATTCATACCGCTTTGGATTTACGCATCCGTTCCGAACAAACAGCTTCAACGCTAGCCTTATTAAACCTGCAATAGCTTCGTTAGACCGACAAGAGCCTAGGCTCTTGATCGCCTAACCCGCAAGCCTATGCCTGAACTCTAAAAAGCTGTAAAAGGCTTTATTCTGCGAACTTGAGGGCTTCGACCATATCGATTTGCCTGTTTTTCCGTGCGACCATTAAACTTACCAAAAGCGACATTCCGAGCGTAAGCAGTATGCTTATGATATAGGTGTAAAGAGAAACTGTTGTTACCATTTCATATTCGCTTGCCAATTTTAAAACCATATATGACCAGGTAAATGTCCCAAGCGGTATTCCTA
>CAKSDA010000127.1 GCA_934444895.1 uncultured Eubacteriales bacterium
GTCATAATCAGGTCGGTTTTGTTTTTGTTAAGCTTGGGCGGTATATCAAAAGTTACGGCAATTGTATTTGAGCTGTTTTTCTTTGCATTATTTAAAACAGCCATGTGCCCTAAATGGAGTCCATCAAACGAACCTAATGCTATTGACTTGTTTTCCATTCAAAGCCTTCCTTTCGCCTATTATAACTGTATGATTTCGCTAGTATTTACCGTACACCGACTTTTGTTTATTACTTTGACTTATTGCCTAATCATCAGTGCTCATTTATACCCGGGAATGAGGACACATACCGGTTTTATACATTCTCTTTCAAAATTCACCTTTCCAAGCGCAATAAGATCATTATTGAATTTTATGCGAAAGATTTCGCCGTTTGAGTATTCATTTTTAAATTTTACGCGCTTGATATCAAGTTCGCCGCCGTTGGAAAACCTCACGGCCTGATTATATGAAACATTTAAAATGTTATAATTTAAAAGAGCAGTCTCTGCCGGGAAAACAAAATTTTCAATGTTTTCCTCATTTAAAAGTTCAAGAGGAACGCAGCTTTCAATTTTAAACCCTGCGGTTTTGGTTCTTTCAAGTTCACTTAAAGTTGCACCTGTACCGAGCTTTTCGCCTATAGTTTCGGCAAGAGAGCGAATATATGTGCCTTTTGAACACAAAACTCTTATTTCGGCAGAATCGCCGCTGAAGCTGATAAGTTCTGTTTCAAAAATATTTATTTCGCGAGGGGTTCTTTCAACCGTGCCGCCGTTTCTTGCAATATCATAAAGGCGAACTCCGTCCTTTTTTATTGCGGAATACATTGGCGGAACCTGCATGCTTTTCCCCAGCATTGATCTTAAAACCGCTTCAAAATCTTCCCTTGAAACATTAACCTTTTTGCTTTTTAAAACATTACCGGTAATGTCAAGGGTATCTGTAACAATGCCGAGTTTTATTTTTGCTTTGTATTCCTTATCTGCATTAATCAGATAATTGCTTAAAACAGTGGGTCTTCCTATAAAAATCGGAAGCACCCCGGTTGCCATTGGATCCAGCGTTCCGGTATGCCCAACCCGCTTTACTCCGCACAGGCGCCTTACCTTTGCGACTACGCCAAATGAAGTAATATCCTTTGGCTTATTTATCAGTATCAGTCCCTGCACTGTTTCCTCCTAAGGCTTTTTCAACATACTTTAAAATTTCTTCCTTAGCCTTTTTAGTTGTGTAGCTGCTATCAAACTGACAGCCGGCAGCGCGTATATGGCCGCCGCCGCCGAGATTTTTACAAATTTCCGAAGCATCCACAGGCGGATATGTTCTGACCGACGCTTTAAGGCTACCGTCATTTTTTTCTCTTAATGTAATTCCGACAATTACTCCCTCAACGCTTCTTGGAATTGCCGTTATTCCTTCAAGATCCTCGTCCAGGCAGCCTGTTTTTTCGTACATTTTTCTTGTAATTGTAATAATGGCGCATTTATCATCAAAATAGAACTCCATACCGTTTAGTGCCATTGTTTCAAGTTCTATTCGGATTCTGCTTTTTGTTTCAAACATAATGCGGTTAATTTCAGCTATGTCAATCTCACATTCCATTAAATTTGCCGCTATTCTGAGTGTTTTTGGGGTTGTGTTTGAAAACTTAAAGCATCCCGTATCTGTTGAAATTCCCGTATACATTGCAAGCGCAAGCGGCTTATCAATATCTATGTTCATGATATTTGCAAGATCATAAATACATTCGCAGTTTGCCGCTGCGTCATCATCCAGATATGTTTGCTTTGCGTAGAATGTATTTGAAATGTGATGGTCTATACAAAGGTCAACCTTATTTGAATACTCATCGCGAAGGCTTCCCATAAGTTGGGTATCGGCAATATCCACAGCAATTATTTTACTGTTCATTCTAACTGCGTTCTGTTTTGAAAATCCGGTAAAATAACTGTATTTTTGCGGAATCTTGTCCGGACATATAACAGTCGCTCGTTTTCCTATTCTGTCAAGAATCATTGCCAATGCAAAGCCTGAACCCAGAGTATCCCCGTCCGGGTTTGCATGGGTCAAAATGATGTAATTATCACCGGACATCAAAAAAATTTTTACCTCTTCCAGTGTAATTGATTTGCCTTTGGTTTTTGTATCCACAAATACACCTCCTACTCCTCAGAAGAACCGCTGTTTTTATCGAATGATTCAATAATGTTCATAATTTCTGCGCTTTTAATGATTGAATCATCTGCAACAAATCTAAGCTCCGGAACCTTCCTTAGTTTAAGGCGGGATCCGAGCTCACGGCGGAGATAACCTGCCGCGCTTTTAAGCCCTTTAACCGACTTAACTGTAGAATCATATCCATCAATAGCGCTTACATAAACGGTTGCATAAGAAAGATCACCTGAAACATCAACCTTTACAATACTTAAAAGATCGCTTACCCTTGGATCTTTAATTTCTCTTAACAGTTCTGCCAAAGCAGCCGTAATATCTGAAGTTATTCTTCCGATTTTAAAACCGGACATATTTTTTCACCTCTGAATCAGTCTCTGTACTCTTCCATAATGAAGGCTTCCATAATATCGCCCTCTTTAATATCCGAATACTTTTCAAGGCCTATACCGCATTCATATCCCTGTGCAACTTCTTTTACATCATCCTTAAATCTACGCAATGAAGCAATCTTATCTTCCGCAAGAACAACACCGTCGCGTACCACGCGAATACTTGCAGACCTTGTGATTTTTCCGCTTGTAACATAGCAACCGGCAATTGTACCGACGCTTGAAATCTTGTAGGTGTTTCTTACCTCAACCTGACCGAGCTGCACTTCACGGTACTTAGGAGCAAGCATACCCTTAAGAGCCGCCTGAATTTCTTCAATGCAATCGTAGATAACGCGGTACATGCGAATGTCAACTCCGTCGCGTTCAGCAGTTGCCTTTGCAACAGCATCCGGTCTTACATTGAATCCCACAATAATTGCGCCGGAAGTGCCTGCCAGCATAACATCGGATTCGTTTATTGCACCTACGCCGCCGTGGATTATTTTAACCCTTACCTCATCATTGCTGAGCTTTTCAAGACTTTCCCTTACGGCTTCCACAGAACCTTGAACATCGGCCTTAATAATAACATTGAGTTCCTTCATTTCACCTTCTTCAAGGTGTGCAAACAGATTGTCAAGAGTAACCTTTTGAGCGGCGTTAAACGCCTCTTCCTTGGCTTTTTGCCTTCTTTGTTCAACAAGCTGGCGGGCAAGTCTCTCATCTGAAACAGCATCGAATGCGTCGCCGGCCTCCGGAACTTCTGCAAGTCCTGTTATTTCAACAGGAACAGAAGGTCCTGCCTCGGTTACGGTTTGGCCCTTTTCGTTAACCATTATTCTGACTCTGCCTACCGATGTTCCGGCAACTATAATATCACCGGTTCTAAGCGTACCGTTTTGTACAAGCAGCGTTGCAACCGGGCCTTTACCC
>CAKSDA010000128.1 GCA_934444895.1 uncultured Eubacteriales bacterium
ATCAAGGTGGCATCATAATGGTTCGCAGCAGCCAGAAAAAGCACTTAGCATTACGCTAAGTGCTTTTTCAGTTCTATTCGCCTGCGGCGAGTTCTATTGCCTTCGGCAGTGATATTCGCTTAGTCGTCTTTTGCTGCTATTTAAGTCTTTCCAACACTTCCGCAACATCCGCATCAATACAAATTGATTGCCGTTCTATTTCCTGCGGACAAAATGCCTGACTTTTATTTACACAGGCATAAGCAGCATTGTGGTTTTTCGCTGTCATCTGCCAAAACGGATATTTTATAATAACAGGTGTATTAAGGCCGACTCCGAGTTCCAAAAATAGAATTTTCTGACCGCTTCTTGTGCGAAGAAAATTTTCATATCTTTCTGCCGCTTTGTGCCAGCCTTCGTCTTCAACAAATTTATCGTCACAACGCAGATTTACTGTAAGCGGCGCACCGCAGTGCGGACAAACGGGCAGAAGCTCGGTTGGAATTTTCATATCTTTTTGCTGATCCACCATCTCAAAAACAGCATTTTCATTGTCAAAGGTTTCCCTGCAGCAAGGCGTGCTGCACTGAAACAAGCCGTAATCGCCCTGCGTGTAGAACAGGCGCTTTTTATCAAAGCCCGCACGCTGAAATTGGTGATCGACATTGGTCGTCAGCACGAAATAATCCTTGTCTTTTATGCGCAAAAGCAGATCTTTGTATGCTTTTCCGACAGGGCAATCATAGCGGTTTATAAGAATATGCCTCGACCACCAAGCCCAGTATTCCTCCCGGCTTTCATACGGATAAAAGCCACCGGAATACATATCATGGATACCGTATTTTTCTTCGAAGTCGGAAAAGTATTTTCGAAAGCGCTCACCGCCATAATCAAATCCCGCCGCAGCAGAAAGCCCTGCTCCCGCACCGATGACAACTGCGTCAGCACCGTCGAGTGCTTTTTTCAGCCGTTTTATATCATCTGAGAAGCCCTCGGTAGATTTCGTAGTCTGTATCCTTGAAAACATTAAATATCACCTTGATTTCGCTGTGTGTTTCCGCTTTATGTTTTTTTACGGTATCTATTGCAATTTTCGCCGCCTTTTCATTCGGAAAACAAAATTCACCGGTAGAAATGCAGCAAAAAGCAATGCTCTTCAAATTGTTTTCGTCGGCAAGCTTTAAGCAGGAACAATAACAGCTGCGTAATAATTTGCAATCCCTATCCGTCAGTTTGCCGTACACAATAGGCCCTACCGTGTGAATGACAAATCGGCAAGGCAGATTATATGCCGGTGTTATTTTTGCTTGTCCCGTCGGTTCTTCGTGCCCTTGCTTTTTCATCAGCTCGGCGCAGGCAAGGCGTAACTCTACACCTGCAAAGGTATGAATAGCATTATCAATACAACCGTGATTCGGGCAAAAGCAGCCGAGCATTCGGCTATTTGCGGCGTTAACTATGGCGTCGCATTTAAGCGTAGTTATATCACCCTGCCACAAGTAAATATCAGGACGAACTTGTGTAATGTCGGCAAGATCGGTCACACCCTTCTGCCGTATTTCCTCCATTAAATATTCGTCCTGTATTTTTAAGAATTCATTACTTGCCTCTTTGGGCATTCGCACATTGAAAAGTGCGCGGAGCAGGCGTTTTTGCTCTGTCGCGTCTGACGGAATTGTCATGTCAGCGTATTGCTGACTTTCTTTTTTAAGTTCCGTTATAAGGTATAATCTTCTTTCACTCTGCGTCATACTATCCCTCTTTTATGATTGCTTTCTGCGGATAAAAGGAAAAGCAATTATTTTTTCCACAGCTGAAATATCAATTACTTGCTTACGACGCTTATGCGCTCATAAATGTGGTTTCCTTTTTCAATTTCGTCCGCAAAAGCAATGGCATAATCGGCATAGCTGATAACGCTCTCACCTTTTGAGTTCAATATCAGTTCCTCACCACCGAGAGAGTATTCGCCGGTGCGCTCGCCGTCGGCTCTGAAATCTCCGGCAGGGCTGATATAGGTCCATTTCACATCTTTGCGCTGTCTTAAAGTATCTAACAATTTCTGATGTGCCGCAGCAAGAGGTTTGAATGCATCAGGAAAGTCAGAACCATCCGCAACGGTAGCGGTATGTTCCGGATTTACAAAAAGACTTCCTGCACCACCTACGATAACAAGGCGCCTATTTGTACCTGACAGCAGATTGCAAAGATATTCTCCTGCTTTCGGGATGACCGGAATTGTATCTTCTGTCCATCCTCCGCAAGCGTCAACAATAACATCGAACTTCGAAAGATCTTCTTTTGTAAGATCAAAAAGATCCTTAATAATTGCATTTTCGGCAACAGACTTATTTTCACCGCGAACTACTGCGGTCACATCAAATCCTCTGCCGACTGCCTCCTTGGTAATAAGCTGACCCGCTTTTCCGTTTGCACATATAACTGCGATTTTCATAATAAATTCCTCCAATGTTCTTGTTTTATTAAGCATAACAGCGGCCGTTCTGTTTAACTTCTGCTCTTATTATACGAAGTACCTTTATGTTTGTAAAGTACGCACAATATTGTGCCGTAGTTACCGCAGAGATACTATTGGACAGTTACCGGAAGGAAACGATTGCGCCAATAAGAGACTTTCAGTCGTTTTGCGCCAAGCAAAAATTTTTATAGATTTTTTTGTTTTCATTCGTTCTTGACGAAAAATATACCCGTATGGTATAATCGGAGTGTAAGAAACCAAAAGATACTATTGCGGAGGCTTAATATATGAACGAGAAAATAAAAGAACTTCCGGCTTGCCCGGTAGAAACCACACTGACCTTGATCGGTGATAAATGGAAGGTGCTGATATTGCGCGACCTTATGCCCGGAAAAAAACGGTTCGGAGAGTTGAAAAGATCTATTGGTTCAGTCTCGCAAAAGGTTTTGACATCACAGCTGCGCGACATGGAGCAAAACGGACTTGTTCACCGTGAGGTTTATGCCGAAGTGCCGCCGAGAGTGGAATATTCCTTGACTGAACTCGGCAAAAGCCTCAAACCCATTCTGGATTCTATGTGGTCTTGGGGCGAAGGTTACAAAAAACAACTGAGCAAATAAAGGCAGAAGTGAAACTGTATGGCATTTGATTATCAAAAGTCCAAACCTTTAAAAGTGGAGGATATTCTGCCTGCCCTCACAAAAGCAAGTAGAATTATAACAAGAAAATTTTAAATTTCTCTTGATTTTTGATTCCAAACAAAGTATAATTATATGGCAATTTTAAAATGTGTTTGGAGAGATGGCTGAGCTGGTCTAAGGCGCACGATTGGAAATCGTGTTCAGGCTTAAACCCTGACGGGGGTTCGAATCCCCCTCTCTCCGCCAAAAAAGGGGATGTAAAAAAACAGCCCCCAAAAAAAGACTGCAATCTTACCCCCGAAGGGATAGGAAAGCAGTCTT
>CAKSDA010000129.1 GCA_934444895.1 uncultured Eubacteriales bacterium
GCATAACTCCGGAGTACTGTTTTTTACTGTAAAAATAATTACTAAATCTGTTCTTTTGAACAGTTTTTCCGAATGGTTTAATATAACCGAATCGGATAACAAAGCTGCATTATACCCTAAAAGAGTCAGCTGAACTTCAAAATATCTGGCAATTAATGCTGTGTTGCCTCTGGCAATTATAAGAATTCTTTTAGAGGTTTCAATCTCTTTAATTATGCGATGAATATCCGAAACAGTAAAAGAATTAATTGTTTCCTCACATTCAATTGAAAGATTTTTTACTATATTACTTACCTTATCGAGATTCAACGAATCGCGCGCCTTATTTGAAGCGGAAAATTTTAGCTCGGAGATACTTTTATAGCCGCATTTTCTTATAAGTCTGGATACAGTAGCTGTTGAAACAAAAGTTTCGTTTGCAATTTCGGTAATTGAATATTTCCAGATATTGTTTGAATGTTCATTGATCCAATTTATTACATTCTTTTCTGCTTGCGATATTTTTTTAAATTTACAATTTTCAACATATATCAGCATATTTGCACATCCTTTTATAATATTTTATCATAATTTTAAAAAATGTAAATGTTTTTCGTCGAATTCTCGGATTTTTCATGAAAAATGTAAACAATTTTACTCTTCTCAGTGCTATTATAAAAACAAGGTGATGATTATGAATAAAAGTATGATTTCTCCATCGGTAATGTGCCTGTCGGAATGGAGCAATTGTGAATATGCGTTGAAAATCTTTGAAAATAAAGGAGTAGAACTTATCCACGCAGATGTTATGGACGGAGTTTTTGTATCTAATTTAATGCTTGGAACCGAAAGCATTAAAAATCTCAGAAAAGCTTCTAATATTCCGCTTGATATTCATCTAATGATAGAAAAGCCTGAAGAAAAACTGGACTGGTTTGAAATTAAACCGGGCGAATATGTTTCGGTGCATACCGAGTCAACGAATCATTTGCAAGCCGCACTAGCAAAAATCAGATCATATGGAGCGCATCCTATGATTGCGCTTAACCCCGCAACGCCTCTCATTACAATAGAGGATGTTATTGATGATGCTGACGGAATACTTATAATGACAGTTAATCCGGGGTTCGCGGGTCAAAAATTAGTTAGCCAAACTCTTGATAAAATTAAAAGACTGAGAATTTGGATGAACAAAATAGGGCGAAATGACATGCTGATTGAGGTTGACGGAAATGTAAGCTTTGAAAATGCAGTTAACATGCGTAAAATGGGCGCCGATATTTTTGTATGCGGAACATCAAGCGTCCTTGGTAAAAGCGGAACTTTAAATGATAATATTGACAAATTCAGAGAATTAATAATTTCCGATTATGAGGTGTTTTAAAATGAAAGCAGCCAGACTACATTCAATAGGTGATTTCAGTTGTGATAACATAGAAATTCCTTCACCGAAGGGTGAAGAACTTTTAATAAAGGTAGGTGCTTGCGGTATATGCGGATCAGATTATCCGCGCGTATTTGAGCACGGAAGCAGTAACGGAAAATATCCTCTTACAATCGGTCATGAATTTTCAGGCGAAATTGTGGAGGTTGGAGAAAAAGCTGATAAAGGCCTTATAGGTCAAAAAGGGGCTATCTTCCCTATTATACCCTGCATGGAATGTGAACCGTGTAGAGTTTCACGCTACGCAATGTGTGAAAGCTATGACTATCTTGGTTCAAGAAGAGACGGCGGAATGGCCCAATACTGTTTGATACCATCAAAATGGAACTTTATCAAATCGAACGGTGCTTCAATGATGTCGCTTGCCATGACAGAGCCTGCATGCGTAGCCCAACATGCAATAAGAAAAGGAAATGTATGCGCAGGTCAGACAGTTATTATTTTTGGTGCCGGCCCCATAGGAATTATGGCAGCGCGTTGGGTGGAATTATTCGGCGCGCGACCAATCCTTGCCGACATTAACAAGGAGAAAATCAACTTTGTTAAAAAATTAGGATATGATATTATATATTCAAATACAACCGATTTAGTTGACAGTGTCAGAAAACTAAACAAAGGCAAACTTGCAGATGTTGCTATAGAGGGTACCGGATCAGGTTCGGCATTAATAAATTGCATTGAATGTGTAAGACCGTGTGGTTACATTTCCCTTCTTGGAAACCCTAATGCTGATATATCCATCCCCAGTAAGATTCATAGCACAATTATGAGAAAGGAATTAACAATTTCAGGGGTCTGGAATTCAAGCCAATGTACATATCCGGTAAGCGAATGGGAATATACTGTAAATATGATGGATCTTGGAAAATTTGTCGTTGATGATCTGATTACCGATAAATTGCAACTTGAGGATATTCCGAATATTATGCGGCAAATTAAAGACGGAAAACATAATAGTATTAAGGCAATGTTTGTAAATGATTTTTAAGGTATTTTGCCCGTGGCATTATTAATTTTACAGGGGATATTTTACACAAAATATCCCCTTAATTTTAACAATACACATTTTTACTGGGAGGTAACATTATGTGGCAACTGGTTTTAAGGACGGTTTTAAGATCAATTACCGCGGTTGTAATAGGTGGACTGATAGGCAGTGAGCGTGCCAGGCACAAAAGAGCAGCCGGTATGCGAACGCATATATTAGTATGTTTGGGAGCCTGCATGACCAGCATGACAAGCATGTTTGTAGCTAATATGCAGTCAAACAGCGGAGATGTTTTCAGAATACCGGCGCAGGTTGTTTCCGGAATAGGTTTTTTAGGTGCGGGAATGATAATACTTAAAAGCAACAATATGATAACCGGGCTTACAACCGCAGCAGGTGTATGGGCAACAGCAACTATAGGTGTGGCAATCGGATATGGGTATTATGCGGGTGCAATAACCGTAACCATACTTTTTCTGTCTACTATAATACTATTGGCAAAATTCGAACGCAAGCGCAAAACTGCCGAGATTATATATATTGAAATAGACAATGCATATAAGGTAAATGAAGTTTTAGGAAAACTCGAAGATACTATACCTCAAAGCTTTACCTATCAAATTCTTGCTCCAAAAAGCGGTAACATCGGAAACACCGGGATTAGCATTGTTATTGACAAGCGCATAGATATCGATGTGTTAGAACTTTCGAAGCTTGATAATATTGTTTTTGCGCTGGAAGAATAAATTTATAACTCTTAGTGTTACAGTGCTCGAATATGCTGCAAGGCTGGCCCTCACAAAGGCGACAAACCTAAAAATGCCCAAAGATCGCCGTTTTGGGCAGGTTTGGCTTATTCCTGTTTTGCCTAGGCAAACAGGATAATAAATCAAAACAAATGCCATAGATAATATAATCTATGGCATTTGTTTTGATTTAGATTAAAATAAGCTGAGATTAAATAAGTGTTGCGTTAAAATACAAGTTGAATAAGCAGCATGTAACAAAC
>CAKSDA010000130.1 GCA_934444895.1 uncultured Eubacteriales bacterium
GCATTACAAACTCTTTATCGTTTTCATCGAGCCTGCCTATACTTTTAATTATTTCGATGTTCTCCTTTGTAAGAGTTTCCTCGAAAAATTCCGCAGGCGACACATTCAAATATTCGCATATTTCAAAAAACGATTTCATTGACGGCAACGATTTATGCTCAACAATATTCCATATGTATGTTTTAGACATTCCGAGCTCATAGCTCATTTTTTGTTCTGAAACTCCGCTCGTAATGCGCAGCTGGGTTATTCTGTCCCCTATATATTTCTCATTCATTTCTTTTCCTACCACCTGTATACTATTATACCATTTAAAATTAAGGTATTAGACAAGTGATACTTATTCTTTTGGAAATTTTATCCATTAAATCCGTAAAATCTACAATTCACAGTTGGAACTGTTTTTTAAATAACAAATTTAATTTATATATCGGGGATTAATTTCGTTTTTTTAATATCGTTTTTTAATAACGAAAATCAGAATGGCTGTATATGAAATTTGGCTGTTAAGCTTCCTCCGTTTCTTTTTTTAATATTATTGTATCATATCACAAAGCGCGGATTTTAGCACATTTTGTCGATAAATAAATATTTTTTATATTTCCGGTATTTTTATGTTTGGATTATTCCTTTTCATAAGGCAAATATGCCGCCGTCTCATCGGAATCCGATTGATAAACGCCGATAAACAAATGCTTTTTATTTTCTCTTTCGGGATTGTATTCCGCAAACGCTATAATATCCTTCTCCGGCTCATCGGTATTTTTTAAGTATATATTTATAGCAGGAAAATTTTCGTCATTAAAGGCAACGGCGGAAATTATGCTGCCATCCGGCAAACGCAACGAAATCTCTTGTTTTAAAGATTCTGTTTTATCCCTATTTTTATTGCCTGATAACGAAAATTTATTTTTGCCGTTATTTGTCGGGTAAAGAAATCTGCTGTGCGCAGTGTCAAGCGCCGCCTGCAACGAATCAAATATTTTCTTTATTTGTTTATTATTATAGCTGTAAATTGAAGTAGCGGAGCATCTGCCCAAGGCTTCTATAAACAATATTATTTTATTGACGCGCTTTTCCGCAACACGGCGAAATTTTTCTTCTTTTGTTTCTGCTTTTTTATCCATAATTTTTCTTCTTTCCGCAGTATTATTTACAGCCGCCTTGGTCTTATCAAGGCGGCTTATTGCATTGGGATTTTACAGATAAAATTCTCTGTACGGTTTAAAAACCTTTACGGTACAACAGCTTTCGGTCAAGGCGTTATAAAGCTCTGAAATAATATTGAAATCGGAACAGTCACCGTCATGCTCTTTATCGCACTTATCTATTTTATTGTGAATAAGCTCAACGGCATTTTCAATACTTTCGTCATCGGTTTTATCGTCAAGAAGAAAATCCGCTATAAGTTCCTCAGTTATATTATGCGAAAATCTGATAAGCTTACCAGAAATAGTATGTGTATCTGATAGACATTCTCTGTCGGTCATTTTGAATTACCTCTAAGCATTTTCGGATTATCATGTATGTTGCCGATAACTTCACAATCCCTTTCCGTATATACGTTTGTCAGTTCAGCGGCGTATTCGCCATAATTTGTATGCCGAAAACTTGAATTGCCGTAAAAAATAAATCTTATCTCGCCTTTGATTTTTACAATATCTCCCTCAAAAATCTTTTGACCGTTCTTATCGGTTAACCCAGTGTATTGTCCTACTGTTTCGGGTTCAACTTCGTAATAATCGGGATAATAGCTTCCGGAATCCGTTTCCGCGAAGCCTGTATAAATACGGTAGCTTTTCTCGTTAAAGACGCAATAACAACCTTGACGCCAAACGCCGTTTTCGTCCTTACCCCTAAACAATATTTCTCTCATATTTCTTTCCCAACCTTTTCTTTTAATCTGAACTTTTCAACCTTCAATTCGCCGCTTTTCCCTATCCTCAGAACCTCTTGCCTTTCGGCTATAAGCAAATTCCCCTCATAGGCATTATAAATGGTTTTCACAAAAAACAATTCGGTTCCTATATTAACAGCCATTGAAAGTCCGCTTTCTTCATCAATCACGACCACATCCTCACCGATTTTTACATCGTTGATTAAAAAATCCGAAACTGTCTGATTTGAAAAAATTGTACTGAATATGTAATCGAGACACTCTATATCCAAATCATAAAACCTTGCAAACAGTCTGTTTATAACATGCGGTCCGTAATCAACCGAAATCTCATAATCCTGCATTTTAAATCTTTGTTTCATTTTGCGACCTCCGAGTACACCCCGCAGATCACATATTTCCGCGGGGTGCAATTTATCCCCGCAGAAATGCGGTTATTCAGTTTTTTGATTTATTTTAATATTGTGCAGTTCTTCAAAGTCAGGCTCGTTCAACATCTCTGATTAACGAAGGCGTCAGAACCACATTATGTTCTTCCAAGAAAATGGCATAATGGCTTTCACAGTAGTAACCATCTAACCACCCTTCATAGGAGTTTTCCGTTGCCTCTGTCCGATATTCCGGTGTGTTGATCCAGTCCGAAAGACAGCCGGAGTCAATTTCTTTTTCGAGTGCTTCGTTGAGTCTTGCTCTGGCCTCAAGCGGATCCGAATAAATACCGGACAAATGTTTGTAATTATCGTTAGCAGCCCAATCCTCACTCAGTATGTAGAGCTTAACGGACTTCTTTGACTGACCAGGAACGATAATCATTTCCGGAGCCATAATGACCATGTCAAAACAAATGTCTTCCAGTTCCTTTTTTTCGCCATACAGGTCTGAAAATACCGCTTCCACTTTTGCAATGTCCGCTGGTAATACCGGAGGATTAAAAGAACAGTAGATGTCAGGAGTATCGTTTTCGGTTTCTTTGTCACTGCCGTCACGAATTTCAAGGATAGAACCTATAAGACCGGCATATTCGCTTTTATCGCTGCCGATGATCACTTCACCTACACGGTATGTTATGCCGTTATACAGAAATTCGTCACCGGGTTTATTTATAAGCATATGAGTACCTCCTTATATGTGATAGTCTACTCTTCTCCTTTTTGCAACATTCAAGAGCTGTTACTGTTTCTTTGTCTGTCATAATCACATCTCCTTTAGGTTCTTACTTTCCAGTGCTTCCGAAGCCGCCATCGCCACGCTCGGTGTCTTCCAAGCTGTCTGTCAGTTCCACTTCTGCAAGAACGACAGGCAGTATGACGAGCTGAGATATTTTATCTCCAGCCTTTACTTCATAATCGGTGCCGCTGTTGTTGTAGAGCTTTACTCTGATGCTTCCTGTGTAACCGCAGTCAATTACTCCCTCGCTGGTTATGCCGTGCTTCACATTCAATTCGCTTTTACTCTTTATAAAGCCAACCGCACCATACGGTATTTCGATATGGACACCTATGTCAAACACGCAGTTTCCTC
>CAKSDA010000131.1 GCA_934444895.1 uncultured Eubacteriales bacterium
TTTGATGCTTTATTGATGCTATTGATTTTTCAAACATGGTTAAAGTCAAATTTTGCATCGCTGTAAACAAAGAAAAGACATAATTCATGTAAAGCTAATCGAGAATGTGTTCCTGCTTATTAGCTTCTCCAATTAATTTATATTGGCGCTGAAACTGTGGCAGATTTGACATCAAGAAATTGCCGCCGAACATTTTGTATAGATGTTTGTCGGGAATAAAAAGAACAGAAAAATGTTGGAAAACACAGCCGATAGCGGTAAAAACCGCAAGAAATTACGGAGCGTTTTCCGACATTTCTTTTTTTAGAAACATATATGTCTCCTGATGTGCATCTTTAGCTGGATTTTGTTGACTATAGTGTTTGGGGGACATACCCGTTACTGACTTAAACACTCTGGAAAAATACAGTGGATCGTCATAACCGCACATTTGTGATGCAATGTGTATTTTTTCGCCGGAGTCAATTAAATTTTTTGCCACTGCAATGCGGTAGTTTATTAAATAGCGGTTTGGCGATATGCCTGCAAATTCCTTAAACAGCCTGTAAAGTGAGGAATTACTGAGATTGAGCTTTTCGGCAATGTGTTTTGTTTGAAAATTTTTATTTTGGTAGTTTTCTTCTATCAGCTTTTGAGCAAATGAAAATTGCTGTGTATAAATGCTGTTTTCCGGAGCGGGATACAGATCTGTATAAATGCCGAGAATTGCGGTTAAAAGCCCGTTACAAAAGTTTTTGTGAAAGTTTTTGTGATCTTCTCCGTTATATTCGCGGTATATACTTTCCATAAGAGGCAGTACATATTGCGGGGCAGTATACTCTATAACGCAATTGCTTTTTTGAAATTGAATATTTCCTATGAGCTTTTCAAATTCATTTCCTCTGAAATCGACCCATATATATTCCCACGGATCTTCAGAATCGGAGTAATAATGAACCGGCAAAAAGGGTCGTATTAAGAAACTCTGACCTTCAACCAACGTAATATGCTTATCGCCGAAATCCAAATATCCTTTTCCGCTTATTATATAATGGAGTATGTAAACATCTCTCGCAACGGGACCGTAATCCCAGTATTTTTTTCCTGTCAGTTTACCGCAGGTAGTAATATAGCTGACTGTATTATCCATTTGAATTTCCTTTAAAAGGTAATTTCTATTACAAAAACTGTTTGTTGTAATAAGTGTTGTGATTAGTTGTTTTGTATAATCATTTTACAATAAAATCACTTTATAGTCAACAACTTTATGAGAAAATATCTTGGATTGCGGATTTTTTTAAGAAAAAGCATTTTTAAAAATTAGATCCTAAAAAAACAGCTTTGAATAAAATATCCATACTCGTGAATAAAATATGTATTCAATATAAAAGGTCGGTATGCTATACTGTATATGTTTTAAGGGAGCAGTTATACTGCAGGACTTATGAGGAGTAGTTTTAAATGCAAGATTTTATCAGTCGATGTACATCGCTGAACATACCTGCGGAAAAATACGGCAGGAGACTTATATGGCACGATGAATTTAACAGAGAAAAAATAGATGAAGAAAAATGGACTTTTTTTCGCTCAATGAATTGTGAAAACCGAATTTATAACAACGATACAAGGCACGCGCGCATAGAAAACAGTAACTTGCAGTTGCAAATATACAGGGAAGACGACGGGAAATATTCATTGCCGGAAGGGCTTGCTACAAAGGAAACAATGCTGTTTAAATACGGTTATGTTGAAATGCGTGCGAAAATTCCGTTTAGGCATTGTGCGTGGCCTTCATTCTGGATGCTCGGCAACACGCCGTTCCATAACGAAAAAATAGGATGGTTTGCAGAAATTGATATTTTCGAAGTGTTTTCAAGCGAAAATCTGCTGATTCCGAACCTTCATAAATGGGGGAAAGCGGGGCATGAGATGTTGACAGGCAGTGAGAATGATATCGTGCGGGCTTATCAATTTAAAAATAATAAAACGCTTAATGATGAGTACCATATTTACGGTTTTGAATGGGATGCCCACGAGGTTAAATTCTTTGTTGATAACGAGTGTTATTATCATTTCCCTATTGGTGAAAACTCAGGCTTTACTTCAGCCGTATATCCCGATACCGGGGGATTTCACGAGCCGCTGTACATAATTATCAATAATGAAATGTTCACAAAAGAAAGCGAGTGGTATCCGTGCGGGAGCGCGGCGACGGCTGAGGACTCTATGCCGATAAATTATTGTGTCGATTGGGTAAGACTTTACCAAAATCCCGAAACGGAAAGTATTTATTTAAAAAATGATATTTCCGAGGCGGAGATCTTCAAAAAAAGTTAAAGCCGATTTGGGGTTAAGGCTGTAATCAATTTGACGAAGAAAGGAAAGTTGAACTGTGAAATTTAGAAAATATTTTTTAAAAACGGTATGCATTGCATTATCCGTTCTGACTTTGATTGCAGCCGTCGGTTGCAGGGAAGAAAAGAAACCTGCCAAAAAGAAAAAAATTATTCAGCAAATTGTTGTTGTTCCGAACGAATCGCAAAGTGAAGAACCGGGGCAGGAGCGTAGGGAAGAATATACAGAGGATGATGATACCGTTAAGGGCGAAAAAAGAGAGTTATATAAGCCCGAAACAGAGGAAAAATATATCGAGAAATACTCTCCTGAATATAGCTCACGCGATGCGGCGTGGAGCGGACCTGACGGATATGTAATTATTTATTCCGATGACAGGAATTATGCTTCTGCAAAATTATTACAGGATTTTTTCAGAAAAAATGACGGTATAGCTCCGGAGATTAAAAAGGACAATTCGGAAATAACCGAAAAAGAAATTTTGGTGGGAAATACAAACCGTTACCGTACTGAGTTAAACGAAAAAAAGTTCGCGGTTTCATTGAAAAACGACAAACTGATTTTTGAGGGCGGGCATTTTGCAATGGTGGAAAAGGCGGTTAAATGGTTTACCGCCGAAAAAAGACAAAAAGGCTCGGTTAAGCTTATTTCCGGTGAGGCAAAGGACTTTGTGTCCAATATAACCGGTGGTTACAAGTATGTTTGGGGAGATGAATTTGACGGTTTAAATCTTGATGATAACAAATGGATAGACAATGAATATTATATGCAGCCCACAACCCTTCTTACGGCTCTTTCGGGCAACGAGGCAAAGGAAAAGAAAGTTATTGCAGTTGAAGATGGGCGGCTCAAACTCAGAACCGTCAGGTATTTCAGCGAGCTTAATTCAGAGGCGCAATACGCAACGGGTCAAGTCGGAACGAAAGACAAAATGGGTTTTATGTACGGTTATGCGGAGATAAAAGCACGAGTACCGATGTTTAAAGGTACATGGCCGTCGTGGTGGATGACTACCGCATGGGCGGAACCGCTTTGGAAAAAAACATCAGATCCGAATAACGACGGTAAGCCCTATAC
>CAKSDA010000132.1 GCA_934444895.1 uncultured Eubacteriales bacterium
TGGTGACCCGGACGGGAATCGAACCCGTGTTACCGCCGTGAAAGGGCGGTGTCTTAACCGCTTGACCACCGGGCCATAAAGCAAACATTTAATGAATTAATCAATAAATGGTAGCGGTAGTCGGATTTGAACCAACGACACTTCGGGTATGAACCGAATGCTCTAGCCAACTGAGCTATACCGCCAAATATCCGCTTTTTGTTGCGACTAATATATTATAATGGCAAAAATGGACAATGTCAAGTGTTTTTTTAATATTTGTGCTGCACTTGATATATTAAAAAGAGTTTTATAATATGTGCGAAAGGTAAAAGCCTTAAAAACCGAAGCAGTCGACCGGATTTTACCTTTTTTTGTGAATTCTACACTTTTTCGCTTTTTTTCATTCCGCCGACAAGACTCAGCACAACAGACAAAATAAAAACGGCAGTGAATATGCAGGTTGAATGATTGTCAAGGGTGGTGTGATAAAGGGTCATTGAACCGGTAAGCGAAATAATGGTAGAGGGTATTACGGATGCAGAGGTAAAAAATACTGCCGCTATTCCGAAAGCAAGGGTTAAACGGCTGCAATACTTTTGCCTTATACGGCACATACTTTTTCCGTAAAAAAGCATAAACAAGAGCACCGAACAGAGCATTAAAATATCAAACAGATTTTCCGAAATATATGACATTCCGTTAAAGCTTATAAATGTTGACATAAGCCTTATAACCCATGTAAAAATCGGCACAACAAACAAAGCAGGAGCAAAATGTCTTCTTGTCAGCCTGCAAAATCCGAAATATACAAGAACAAATCCGGTCAGGATAATGAAAAATATCTTTAAAATTCGCATATAAAGCGGAACAGCACTGCTGTCTAAAGCTGTTGTAAAGGGCTCAACAAGATGTGCAATCCCCATAAATATGGCGCAGGCGCCTACAAAAGACGAATAACGGTTTAAATTTTTAACAGTTATATCTTTATGTATAAAACCTAAAAATGCCGTAAAAACCGAAACGGCAATTACCAGAAAAGTCGTAATAGTGCCCAGCGTTTCAAGCTCATACTTGAAGAAACCGGTTTTTGGCTCTATTAAAAAGAGTATTTGTATGCACCTTAGTATAATTACCGATATAAATGAAGTTAGAGAAAAAATATAGAATTTTGTATTATTCATAATTTTGCTCCCGTTATAAATTTCCCTGAGATGAGGCCTTTAAATAAGCAGTTATAAATCCGTCAATATCACCGTCCATCACCGAATTTATGTTTCCGCTTTCAAATCCTGTTCGGTGATCTTTGGCAAGGGTGTAGGGCATAAATACATAAGAGCGTATTTGGGAACCCCACGCAATTTCCTTTTGAACACCCTTGATGTCCTCAATTTTATCAAGGTGCTCACGCTCTTTAATCTCAATAAGTTTTGAACGCAGCATTTTCATTGCAACTTCGCGGTTTTGATGCTGACTGCGTTCGTTCTGGCAGGCAACAACAATTCCGGTCGGAATATGGGTGATTCTAATTGCCGATTCTGTTTTGTTAACATGCTGACCGCCGGCGCCGCCGGAACGATATGTGTCAACCTTTAGGTCTTCAGGTTTTATATCAATTTCAACATCATCATCAATCTCCGGCATTACCTCCAAAGAAGCAAAGGAGGTGTGACGCCTTCCGGATGAATCAAAAGGCGATATTCTTACAAGGCGGTGAACCCCGGTTTCGGATTTCAAATATCCGTATGCGTTTGTTCCCTCAACAAGCAAAACGGCGCTTTTAAGTCCGGCTTCTTCGCCGTCAAGAAAATCAAGCATTTTAACCTTAAAGCCGTGGCGCTCTCCCCAGCGGGTATACATTCTTACAAGCATTTCGTTCCAATCCTGAGCTTCGGTTCCGCCGGCGCCTGCATGAAAGGTTAAAATTGCATTTTTATTGTCGTATTCGCCGGTAAGAAGGGTTGAAAGGGTCGCCTCTGAAAGGCGCGTTTCAAAATCCTCTATGCCGCTTGTAATCTCGTCTTTTAAAAGCAGATCATTTTCTTCATCTGCCATTTCAATAAGGGTTATAAGATCGTCATAAAGCGAGTTAAGAGAATCAAAAAGTTCAAGTTTCGCTTTTTTGGATCCCAATTCCTTTAGAATTCTGCCGGATGTTTGCTGATCGTCCCAAAAGCCTTCCCTTGATGTTTCAACCTCAAGTTCTTCAATTTGCCTTTTAAGTTTTTCAAGATCCAAGGCTTCTTTTAGCGAATCAAGCTCCGGCTTTTGAGCCTCAAGCCGCTGTTTTAATTCTTCGTATTCTAACATATAATAACTCCGTTTATCCGTTTATATTTTTGCTGCAAATGCGGTCCAATTACCGCTTCTTTCAGCGTTTACTATTTTAAATCCGTTGTTTATAAGGGCGTTTTTAACCTCCGACTCCCTTGAGTCGATTATTCCGGAGCAAATAAAAACTCCATCATCTTTAATAAGAGGTTTTACAGATTCGCAAAGGGTGATAATTGCGTCTGCCACAATATTGGCTACAACAATATCAAACCTGCCGGTTATATCTTTATTCAGATCTCCGGTTAAAAATACTGTTTTGCTTTCAACACTGTTAAGAGCAGCATTTTCTTTTGCTGTTTTTACGGCGGTTTTATCTATATCAACACCGGTTGCCGACCTTGCGCCTAAAAGTACTCCGGCAATAGATAAAATACCGCTTCCCGTACCTATATCAAGAATGTCCGATGAACTCTTCGTGTATTGTTCCAAAAGCTTCAGGCACATTACTGTTGTATCATGGGTTCCGGTACCAAAGGCTGCGCCCGGATCAATTTTTAAAATAACCCGCCCTGTTTTGTTATCATAGGTTTCCCAACTGGGGACAATACAAAGCTTTTTGCCTATTTCGGTAGACTTAAAAAAGCGTTTCCAATTATCTGCCCACTCTTCCTCGGTTATACTGTCCTTTAGTATTTCAAACGGGATATTTGAATTTTTAAGATTTTCGGTGATGTAGGCTGCGCTTTCCGAGACATTTGCATCATCCGGGAAATAGATATGGATAACCGAATGTTTACGATCGCTTTTTATGAGATCGTCGTCAATAAGGTCAATATGGGCTATCTCCATTGCGCCCTTTTCGAGATCCGAATAATCCTCAATATATATGCCGTAATCCACCGTCATATTTGCAACTGCGGCGGCATTTTCGGTATATTCGGTCGGTATTTTGATTTTCAGTTCTGTCCAGCCCATAAAATTCCTCCGAAAAAACTTATAGCAAACTTTATTATAACATATTCAATGTTTTACTGTCAATTACCGGCAAACTGCGTTTTGTTTTTGCCTGTAGGTTTACAATAGATATGTTACAGAGAATAAAAAAAGAGT
>CAKSDA010000133.1 GCA_934444895.1 uncultured Eubacteriales bacterium
CATGTATGTTTTTCCGTATTAAACGGGTTTTCGCTTATCCGGCTAATACCTGCCTTGCAGCGGTACTTCAGGCAGAACCCAAAGGCTCAAATTTTAATTTGTTTTTGCTTTGCTTGCAAACAGCGATTTTGCTGTGTTTCATATTTTGGTGTATTGATTTGGTTTCAGAAATAATAAACGGACGGAAATAGAATGAAAAGAATTTTTGCTGTAATTTATGATGTTATGATATTGGCTTTATCGTATTTGCTTTTTAACAGTATTATTTTCAATATAAGCAGCATTTCGGTAATAAACGGCTCAATAGGCATCATCGGCGGCGCGGATATGCCTACTTTACTTTTTGTTTTGACAAAAAATCCGGTTATGTTTCTTATGGAATTATTTATTATTTTCGGAATTTCTACGGCTGTGATTATTACTGTTGTAAGCTTTAAAAATTCATGCAGTATGCGGTTGTGTATAACAGCAGTAGGGTTTTTGATTATTTCTGCAATTTTATTTATTTTAATACCGCCGCAAACGTATGCAATATCCCTGTATGTGTTGAAAGTGGCGATTATTTATGACATTCGTGTGATTTATTATATAGCAACGGCGGCGGAAATTATAATTATTTGCAAAAAGGGGTTTATAAAATGAATAGTGCCGAAAACAGGATAACAGAACTGGAAAAAAGAATTTCAGAGCTTGAAGAAAAACTTGAAAATGTGATGATTTACTCCGAGGGAGCGAATGTATCGTTTAATAATTCTAATATAAATATGCTGCAAATTCTCGGCGACGGGGCGAATGTTGCACTGGAAAATGTGCCGCTTGACAGTGTGGAAATTTCCGGTGACGGAAACAATGTAGCCTTTTCCGATTGTCCTATCACTGCTTGTGCAAACGGGAATGAAACCAACCTTGACGATATAGAAGACAAAGCGGACGATTTGGATTGCCGCATAGAAGATATAAAATGCGCAGCACTGGACGCAAAGGCAATTTTAGACGAGGTGCAAACCTGTTTTGATAAACTTTCGGAAGAAATAGAGGGCTTAAAATCCGAATGTAAAGGATAAAAACCGCTATTCCGTACTGATGAATTGGAGTTGTTTAATATGACATTTTATCACGGTAGCCCTGTTGCGAGGCTTAGTGAATTGCAGCCGTTCTTATCTGAACACGGCAGACCGTATATATATTTTTCAACCGATCCGTTGGTTGCACTTTTATACGCGGTAAAGCCTGTCCCAAAACCGTTTAGTTTTTATCCCTACGGTTTTGATAGAGGTAATAATCTAATTTATTCGGAATATTACGAAAATGCCTTTTATGATTTATATAAAGGCAAGGTTGGATATTTATATGAGTGTGATAATTTAAAAGAGATAACCACCCCAACCCAAATAAGCTGTGCGTATGCGACTGCAAAGCCTATAAAAGTTGACAGAATAACGATAATTCCGGATCTCTTTGCGTTTTACAAGGGGCAGGAAAACAAAGGATTGTTCCGCATTAAATCCAAAAAAGATATTTCCGAAAAGGAAATGAATTTTGTTTTTGGTGAATTAAGGAAAGATGTTGAAAACAACAATCTGAAAAACTTGCCGCAACACGAAATGAGCATTTTTATTAAAAAGCACTTTCCGACAGTTTGGGAAACAGCAAAAGATTAAATTGCGGCGAACGGGTAAACAGTCTTTGTATATGTACAGAAAACAATTCGAAATATTACATATTTAAAATAAGTTAATATTTCCCAATCTTTTTGATTTTCCGTGTCTATATAGTTGAAGGCTTTCGAAAACGCGAAAGCGATTTTGGATGAAGTGCAGGCACATTTTGATAAGCTCTCGACCGAAATTGAAAGCCTGAAAGCCGAAAGCGAGGAATAAAAATGCGCGCTCCGTTTCAGATTTTCACTGTAATTTATCATAAAAAAGTAAGGAGAATATACCTTGAAAAAATTCTTGTATGCGTAATAATATTAACGATTATTAGCGAATTATGTGCTTGCAAGAAAAAAGTATCAAATTCACCAAATAAAATAGACTTTCCGCAGATAGCACAAGAAATACATGGAACAGTTCCTTTTGAGTTTGAATTAGGAAATCAAAAGAATGAATTAGGTAAGGAAATCGGATTATATAAAATAAAACCGCGTAGAACCATTAAAAATTCTGAATATTACGACGGGTATCTATTTAAACTTTTCTGTGGAAATATAATAAGGAGCACAGAATATAAACAATATACAAAATATACTTGCGATGACGGAGATACGCTTGAAATATATAATAGCGGAAGCTTTATTTTCAGCCATAACAGAGACTGTACAGAAGTGATTAATATCCCGGACGAGCAAGTTGTTGAACTTGCGGAAGAATACCTTAAAAACAATGATTTGTTGCCCAATGGTTTTACCGTTGGTAAAAGTTTTGGCGGCACATATGATGAAAATGGTAAACCTTTAATGAAAAGTGTTTGCTTCTGCAGAGAAATTGGAGGATATGAAGTGTACGGTCGTTCAAATATTACGGTCGAGGTTGATGCACAAGGTATTGATGCGATATATAGCATATATAGTGATTATGAATTTGAAAGGAACATTCGTTGCTTATCCTATAACGAGTTGATTGATATTGATCCGTTGAAAGAAGGACAAATAGTATACGATGCAACTAAGCTAAATGCCGAAGTTAGTAAAATTATAATAAAAGAATTTAAGATAATGTATTATGATTCACCTATTAATCAACCCGAATTATCTTATATCCAACCGGTTTATCAATTTAAAGGTGTTGCTGTTGATTCAAAGGGTAATCGTACAGATTATTATTGGACAATATCTGCAATAGCATATTAAACAACCACCACGGTCTTGATAAATTTTTCTTCGGGGACGGGCGGCTTGTTATTGCCGAAGACAGGAATGACATTGTAGGCTTTCTTGAGGCGCATAAAAGAAAAAATTCCGCCCCTGTCAAGGCGGAAGAATTGTTTATCAACTATATTATCATATTTGAGTCGGAACTGCACCACCCCCGGCAGAATTTCGCAAAAGCGCCGTGCAAAAACGAAAGGATGATTTTAGGTGAAAAGGGCAAAACAGCTTTTATGGTTTATTATACCCACCGTTT
>CAKSDA010000134.1 GCA_934444895.1 uncultured Eubacteriales bacterium
CGTGAGATACCTGTATGCCGATTCCGCAAAGCACCGTGTGCACCGCTGGAAAGACATTAAGGTAAGCTTGTATATTTGAAACGAAATCCCTCTGCCGAAAAATCGGCAGAGGGATTTTTTGTTGAAGAAGAGGGGAAAATGATATATAATAATTATTACTTGATTTTTATTAAAGAATAAAATCAATAAATTTTATTTCAACAAAATGTAATTGCCTCAAGGGAGTATTAAAATGTATTCGTTTTTACTTGCACTTATTTATATTGCTTTTATAAGTCTGGGTTTGCCTGATTCGCTTTTGGGCTCAGGCTGGCCGGTTATGCATGCCGAACTAGGGGTGCCGGTGTCTTTTATGGGCATGGTGTCTATGATTATCTCAGGCGGAACCATAGTTTCAAGTCTGTTTTCAGACAAACTCACCAGAAAATTCGGCACTAGGATTGTAACGGTGGCGAGTGTGTTTTTAACCGTAATTGCTTTGTTCGGATTTTCTGTTTCAAATAAGTTTTGGATGCTTATTGTTTTCGCTGTTCCTTACGGACTGGGGGCAGGGGCGATTGATGCTGCGCTTAATAATTATATTGCTCTTCACTACAAGGCAAAACATATGAGTTGGCTGCACTGCTTTTGGGGAGTCGGCACGATTGTAAGCCCGTTTATAATGAGCTATGCGCTTTCGCACGGAACATGGAACAGCGGCTACCGCATTGTGGGGTTAATTCAGCTTGTCATTGCACTGATTTTGCTTGTTACATTGCCGGTGTGGAAGGTAAATGCGACCGATGCCGAAGAGACAGGGAGAAGTTTGGGCCTTATCGGAGCGCTTAAAATTAAAGGTGTTCTGTTTCTTTTAATAGGATTTTTTGCATACTGCGCCGCCGAAGCTACCGCTATGCAATGGGCAAGTACTTATTTTGTTGAGGTTAAAGGGATCTCCCCGGAACGTGCCGCCGGATTCGCTGCCTTGTTTTATATAGGAATCACTGTTGGAAGGTTTGTAAGCGGATTTATAACCGACAAACTCGGCGATCGCAAAATGATACTGATCGGTACCGGAATTCTGCTTTGCGGAACGGTTGCCTTGTTTATTCCTGTGGATTCGTATACCGTGGCATTTGTTGCTTTTCTTGTTATCGGTTTTGGCTGCGCGCCCATTTACCCATGCATCATTCATTCCACACCATATAATTTTGGGGCAGAAAATTCAGGCGCCATTATAGGAATTCAAATGGCAAGCGCCTATGTCGGTTCAACCTTTGTTCCACCCCTTTTCGGGCTTATAGGCAACGCTATAGGTTTTTCAGTTATGCCTGTATATTTACTCGTTTTTATAGCTTTGATGATTACCATGGTTGAAACAACCTTCCGCATTACGCAAAAAGGGGGAAAAATGGATAATTGATAGGGAATATAAACTGTTGGAAGACGGAAATGTCTTTCTTGTTATGCCAAGGCTGTTTTTTATAGTAACAAAGTAATAAAGCGTCCGCTTTGCGGGACGACACGAAATTAAAGCATTTCCGTTATTGTGCTTATACGGTGGGGTTTCGTGTTGAAGGAGCGAGGCGGGTATGTTATAATATTTTAAGGATAAAATGGAAGATATAAAGACAACTAAAATGTACTTTCAAATACTATATAATCATTTCCGGATTTGGAGGTTAATATGAAAAAGAGTGTGGATTCCTACATAACGAAAGAATTGACTTTCAGTGGATCAAATGAGACCTTTGCGAGATTTAAAAGTTTTTGCAATAATGTTTTGGGTGAAGATGTTTTAAAGGTACCGTCTGAAGAAAGCATATTTATGAAGCAAAACCTTTCCATAGTTTTTTATGCAACAATTTTGTGTTTAATTACAAACGGATTTTATCTTATAAAGAACATTATTTTTAAAACCATGATAACTATAGACATGGTGCCGCTTTATATGATGGTTGCGTCTTCTCTTACAATGCTGATATTTATAATATTTTACAAGAACTATGATTCACCGTTTCCAAGGTTTGTTCTGCTTGCGTTTTATATAATGATTATTGCCAGCGTTACCGTTTTTATGGTTTCCTGCAATTATCACAAAATCGGCCTTTCCATTTCAATGTGCTACCTTTTTATAATTATGGTAGCGCCTACATATAAGCTGTCCGATACCATATTTATATGTGCTTTGATATTAATAAGCTGGTGGCTTCCCGGAAGACTTCCATATGCGGAAAATTATAACCTTTTTAAGCATTTTTTGCTGCGCTTTTCAATACTCGCCGGATTTATTGCCATTCGTTCGGTTTTTATTAAGCAAGCTTCAAACGAAAGATATATAAAAGAAATGGGCAATTCTTTTATAAAACTTGCTTATAATGACTTGACAACAGGCACCCTGAACAAAAAAGCAATGGAAACATATTGTACATTTGTCGCCGACAAAATAATGCCTGAAAATGTAAGCGTAATAATTTATGATGTTGATAATTTTAAATCCTATAACGATCATTATTCTCATATAAAAGGTGATGAGGCGCTTAGACTTGTAGCTGAAAGCGTTGTCGGCATTTTAGCGAAGTCAGACAGGTATCTATTCCGTTTCGGCGGCGAGGAATTTGTTGTTATTTTGCCTAATATTGAAGAGGATGAAGCATCACTTGTTGCAAAGGAGCTTATGAAGGCAGTTCGAGCTGCCTCCATTAAGAGGGGGGATTTACCGGAAAGACATATTGTTACCGCCTCATTTGGGGTCGCCTGCGGAACAAGCGAAGAACTAAAGAATCTTTCAATTATAACAAAAGCAGACAAACAAATGTATATAGGCAAGAATGCCGGTAAGGACTGCGTTGCGGCAAACGGTGTAATATACCGATAACCTTTGGATTGGATGGCTAATAGAAAAATAAATTAACAGTAAATAATACCTAAAACCAAACAATTGCAAATTATTAATATAAAAGGGGCTGTAAAAAAACAGCCAAAAAAACCGAGATTCACTCTAAATTGAGCGGAACTCGGTTTTTTAATCTT
>CAKSDA010000135.1 GCA_934444895.1 uncultured Eubacteriales bacterium
CGCGGCGGGAAGCCGCTCTTCCGTCAACGCTCCACCGTATTTTACCTATGTAAACAGGATTACGGAGCATATATTCAATGAAGCGGTTATCGGGAGCATTGCCTCGCGTTGTTTTTAAGCCGAGGTTGCCGTATTTGATTGCTATTGCCCGCAATCCTAGCCCCGCAAGATAATCGGCGAATACATTCTTTACAAACTGCGCGTCGGCGTTCGGAACATATTTTCCGTTATCCATACTGTAGCCTATCGGAGGAGGGCATACAGGCTGACCGCGGCTTGCACGCTCTTTCATTCCGCGCTTAACTTCCTGCGCCAAATTTATCAAATAGTATTCATCAGACCATTCGATTATCCTTTCCACCAGTGACCCGAACGGTCCTTCGGGGAGCGCTTCCGAAACGCTTATAACATCAATGCCGTTTTTGTGCAGCATGGATTTAAGCACAATGCTTTCTTCCTGATTCCGCGCGAATCGGCTGAATTTCCAAACAAGGATTGCGTCGAACGGCTTTGGCTTCTTTTTCGTGAGTGATATAAGGCGCATAAATTCGGTGCGGTTTGTCATATTCTTGCCCGATTTGCCGCCGTCCTCAGCGAAAATATACTTCTCAACAAGGCTGATATCGTGCTTAAAGGCGTAATCGCGGACTATTTTAAGCTGACTGTCGGGGCTGTATTCGGTTTGGTCGTCGGTTGATACTCTGATATAACACGCTGCTGTTTTCATATTGCACCTCACGAAAATATACTTAAAAATGGGCGCAAAAATACCGCCCGTAAAATTAAACTTGCATTTCTCGGGCGGGTTTGGTACAATATGTCTGTAGTTTAGAGGCTACATTTGTACCGGTTCGCCCGGTAGCTCCTTTATCCTGTTGGCGCAGGATAGGGGAGTTTTTTATTTTCAACGGTTCGATTTCATTCTCCCCACTCGGCATGCTTTAACGCAGCCTCAAGCAATTTCTTCTCAACCTCTCTGCGCTCCTCATCGGAAAGCTCACGAAGCTGTTTTAGCATTTCCTGCTCCTTGTGGGTTACAATAAAATATGGGTCTTCTTCGTCTCCGTTATACATTGCGTTCGTCACCTTTATATGGAATAAAAAAAGTATAAGCTAAAACCGGTCAATAAGACCGGCTAAATCTCAAGCTGTTTTTGTTTATTACCGGCATCTTTTTTGTGTAGCTTAAAAACATTAATCATAGGTAAAACAATGCTGCCACTGACTACCGATTGAGCAGAAATACTTATTATGATCGAACGTGCTACGGAATATAGCGCAGCACAACCGTTTATTTTAAGCATTTTTTCAAATTCTTCAAACGGTACATCTTTATTATCGGTAAAACAACCGTTTAAAACAAGTCTTACAGAATATGCTTTTGGTTTGTCCGTTTCGTCTTCGCTTTCCGCAACCAACGAACAATCAACATATAAATTAACCATTCCCCAAATGCCGTCTTCATCTTCTCCGGCGTTTTGAATATCATAACTTACATCAACGCGCTTTGAAACATCACTTTCCGGAAGCGCAACAAAATCATTATGTATATTAAGAGAAGTAATACTGTTGCCGATAAATTGAAAATTAGATTTAATATTATCCGTGTTCATGCAGATTTCTCCAATTCTTTGATTTCAATGCTTGTTTTTGCCGTGCTTGGCATTTTCCAATTGCCATAGTTTCGTTTATAACAGGCAATATCCGGTTTAGGCGAATTTTCTTTAAGCATAAAAGGAATTTCAAGCTTGTCAAATAATCCGATTATGCTTTCCAAAGAAAAATTATATTCGCCACTTTCCCATTTGGACACCATTCCCTGCGAAACGCCGACAAGCCCCGCAAACTCTTTTTGGGTGAGCTTTAACTCTTTGCGTTTATTACGGATCTTCACGGCAATATCCGCTATTACATAGTTATATTTTTTCTCTGCCGAAGTCAGTTCGGGAAATAAATCTCCCGGAACGGCATTTTTTTTGACTTTTTCCGCAAATGTCATTTTTCACAACTCCGTTTCTAATGCTTTAAGACGCTGTTTGGAAATATCAATTGAATGTTGATAATCCGATTTGTTGCGTTCGCAAAAAGCCGTTAAAAGGATTACGCTGTTATCGTCGTCTATAATGTAATATATGACTCGCTCGTTATTTTTGGACGGATGGCGTATAGAATATAATTGCTGCCCGGAAAGCTTTTCAAATGTTTTTCCGTCGGTTGCACCGGCGGCGTCACGAGACAGTATTTTTATTTTCCTATCGAGCCACTTGGAATAATTCGGATTATCTTTTTTAATCTTTCGTAATTCCTTTTCAAAAATGTCCAAATAATATATATTATCAAGACCGTCATAATTATGTATTACCATTATAAACATCCTTATGCATTATAATATTACATATAAGTAATATTTTCAATACTTTTTTCTGTTTTGTAACTTTTTTGTCACTTGATTTTAACGGTCTCCGATAATATTAAAGAAAAAATCAAGCGTTTTGTAAACCTCGTTTTGCAAATTGAAAATCATATTATTCTATTTATTTGCACGCTCATATCTATATAATTTAGCCGACTGCAATTTGCAGTCAAGAACAAATATTAAAACAATATGCTCAATCTAACTCCCTAATAAGTAATTTAGGAATACCCAGTACACGGCAATGCTCTAATGCTTCGCCCTCAATCCGAACAGGCTCATAATTCGGATTTATCGGTATAAGGTTGAGCCAATCTTCGCCCTCTTTGTATTCCACTTTTTTAAGCGTTCCGCAATCATCGTTGTAAAGAATAGCACCTATTTCTCCCGAATAATTCAGTGTGCTTTGCTTTAATATCAAGACTTTGTCACCGTCGTGGTACATCGGGAACATACTGTTGCCTTTTACTCTTAACACAAAGAACTCCGATTTATCGTGCCCCTTTAAATATGTATCGGGTATTTCAATAGTATCACCCGTCCAATCC
>CAKSDA010000136.1 GCA_934444895.1 uncultured Eubacteriales bacterium
CCTCCTATGGTAGTTTCTTTAATTCTACCATAGGAGGTCTCTTTTTTCTATTGTCCATTTTTTACGGACTTGTTCAAAAATACAGACTCCTTTATTTTTTTATTATTTATTTTTTACCGTTTTTTGCTTTTTACTTTACTATTTTTTATTGCTTTGATTCTTTTGCCTTTGTAATACTGTCCTACTTACAACTCTAAATGTATAAAATTATATATCAAATAGATGAATTGAATCTGGAAAGAAAAGCCTTCGTTCTCTCATTCTTAGGATTATTAATTACCTCTTCAGGAGTTCCTTCCTCCGCAATTACACCGTCTGCCATAAAAATGACCCGGTCGGCAACATCCCTTGCAAAGGCTATCTCATGTGTGACAACAATCATAGTGCTGTCGGAATTCTTAAGCCCTTTAATAACCTTTAAGACTTCACCTGTAAGCTCCGGGTCAAGTGCACTGGTGGGTTCATCAAAACACAAAATATCCGGTTTAAGAGCAAGCGCTCTGGCAATTGCAACGCGTTGCTGCTGCCCTCCGGAAAGTTCACATGGAAAACTTTCGGTTTTTTCGGAAAGTCCAACCTGACTCAGCAGCTCTCTTGCGTGCTTTTCAATATTTTCAGCGGAGTCCTTTTTTTGCAGAGACGGGGCTAACATAACATTTTCCAGTACGGTATATTGAGGGAAAAGATTAAAGGACTGGAAAACCATTCCGAAGTGAAGCCTGTTTTTGCGAATGGTTTTTTCATCAAGGGTTTCTTTCGTATTGCAATCAAGAAGGGTCTCTCCGTTTACCGCTATTGTCCCTTTTTGAGGCCTTTCAAGAAAGTTAAGACAACGAAGAAGGGTTGTCTTTCCGCTGCCGGACGAGCCTATAATTGCAAGAACTTCTCCCTTTTTAAGGGAGAAATCGATTCCCTTTAAGACTTCGGTTTTCCCAAAGCTTTTATAAATATTTTTAACCTCAAGCGTATTCAAAACAATCCCTCCTATCCTTTGAAATAATTAAGCTTTTTCTCACAGCGGCTGAACAGAATTGTTAACAGTCCGTTGAAAACAAGGTAATAAACGGCTGTGAAAAACAGCGGCCAAATTTGCCCTGAAATGCCCTGAGAACCCTTTAAAAATGCCTGGCCCGCCCATATAACTTCCTGAAGGGCAACTATTCGCGCAAGCGAGGTGTCTTTAACCAGGGTTATAATTTCATTGCTCATTGGCGGAACAATTCTTTTTATCATTTGAAGCAGGGTTACTTTAAAAAAGATCTGACTTTTTGTCATTCCCAAAACCTGACCTGCTTCCTGCTGGCCGATGGGAACACCCTGTATACCACCCCTGTATATTTCGGAAAAATAGCATGAATAATTGATAATAAATGCTACCGCAGAAGCTATGAAACGACCGTTTTCACCGCTGCCCCATATAGGATTATGAAGGACAAGTCCGGGAAAATAATAAATAATTAAAAGCTGAATCATAAGCGGGGAACCGCGAACTATCCACACTATCGTTTTTATAAGACCGCTGAGCGGTTTGAATTTTGACATGGAGCCGAAAGAAATTATAAGACCTAAAGGTATTGCTCCGAGCAGTGTTACAACAAACAGTTTTAAAGTCTGCAAAAAACCTATGTTAAGAGATTCAAAAACAATGGGAAACTGTTTGACTATCGTCGAAAATAACATATATAAACATCCTTTACAAAACGCAGAAAAGCAGAGAGTGCAGTTTCAACCTGCTGATTGACTGCACCTTCTGCAAAACTAATTCTGCAAAAACTTATTTTATTAAAGCTTCCTGTACTCCGTATTTTTCGGCAATTTGATTAAGCTTTCCGCTTTGTTTATATTCATCAAAGAAACTATTGAGCATTTCTGTTAAATCTGATTTAAGACGGAAACCTACACCGTACTTTTCACTGTTCAGACTGGCAGTATATGTAAGGTCGGAATAGCCTTTGCCTTCACCTATCATTGCACCTGCCATAAGAGAATCTATAATAGCAGCGTCGCTTTGACCTGATTTTACTTCGGTAAGAGCGGTTGACTGTGTGTCTACCTCGGTGTATTGGAATTTGTTTTCATCGGCCATGTCTTTACCGGCTGAACCTTTTTCAACGGCAAACTTAAGATTTTTGCAGCTTTCCGCGGTCTTATACTTGTCGGCAACATCCTTTTTAACTACAATTATCTGAGCATTGTTGCAATAGGGCTTTGTGCAATTCATTGAAGAAGTAACCTCATCCACAAGGGTCATGCCGTTCCATACGCAGTCGATTGATTTTCCGTCAAGTTCCAGAATTTTATTATCCCAATCAATCTCAACAAATTTTACTTTAACGCCTAAAGATTCGGCAAAGGCTGTTGCCAGATCTGCATCAAAACCGATCCAGTTGCCGTTTTCGTCCTTATAATCCATAGGTTCAAAATTTGTAATACCTACAACAAGGGTTCCTTTATTTTTAACATACTCTGAATCTTTTTCTGTTTTTCCGCATCCCGTAAAGCATAATGCCATGAGCAAAAGCGCAAGAACAAGTGCTGATATTTTTTTCATAATGTTCACATCTCCCATAGGTTTAAAATATTTTACTGTGTTAAAGTGTTAACATGATAACACACAAAAATAAGTTTGTCAACACTTTTTTGAAAAATTTTTTAAAAAATTTAAAAAATATTAAATTGTATAGTAGAGATAAGAGATACCTATAATAAGGTAGGTAAAATTTTAATATAATGAATATCCGAAAAAGTAATTTAAATAATTTTTAACCTTTGAAGATAAGATCATGTAAGATTATGTTTTTGGCTGGCTAGGCTGACCAAATTATAC
>CAKSDA010000137.1 GCA_934444895.1 uncultured Eubacteriales bacterium
TTTCTAAGATTAAAAAACCGAGTTCCGCTCAATTTAGAGTGAATCTCGGTTTTTTTTGGCTGTTTTTTTACAGCCCCATTTTATTAGTCAGGAATAAATCCGAATCTATTTTTAAGCATATCTGCCAATAATCTAATAATACTTGCTTTATTTTCGCTCAATAAGCTCTTTAACTTCTTCAATACCTACCTCGTTAAAATCTCCCTTAACCGAAAATTTTAAACATGCGGCTGCAATAGCGAAATCGGCAGCGCTTTTAAAATCAGCACCGCTTAGGAGTTTATAAATAAATCCTCCTGAAAAAGCGTCTCCACCGCCTACCTTTTCGGTAGGATATATTTCATATTCCCTTGTTTCGTAGTATTCGTTTCCATCATATACAAGCGCCTTAAAGTCAAATGGAATTCCTTTAAAATCCCGGCTTTGAGTTATTGCTATTGCTTTAAAATTGAATTCCGACATCATCTGCTCAGCCGCAGTTTTAACATTATCTGAAAAGCCGAAAATATCATGAGGCTCATCCTGAAAGGCAATGCAATAATCAGCTTTTTCACATATTTTCTTCATGACTTTGCGCGCCGCTTCCCCTGTCCACAATAAGGGCCTGAAATTCAAATCAACGCTTATCGGCAGACCCTTTTCAGCCGCGCAGTTTACTGCGTCTATGCATGATTTTGCACATTCTTCACTAAGTGCCGGGGTTATTCCGCTTATATGAAGCCATGAAGCGTCGCTTAAAATTCTGTCCCAGTTAAATTCCTCTGCCTTAGCGGTAGCTATAGCCGAATGTTTTCTGTCATAGAAAACCTTTTGGCTTCTGAGAGATGAAAATCTGTCAACATAATATGTACCTATACGCTCGCCGCCGAAGATGATTTCGGATGTATCAACCAAATGTGCGTCCAGCTGAGCCTTTGCCGCATATCCAAGCGGATTTTGCGGGAGCTTTGTTACAAACTTTGCAGGCATTTTATAGTTGCAAAGTGAAACTGCGGCATTAGCCTCGCTTCCGCCGTAGCAAACGCTTAAATTTTGGCATGTTGAAAGGCGCTCGCCATTATTGGTTGTAAATCTTAAAAGAATTTCTCCGAACATAACTGCTTTTTTCATTTATTACACCTCCGCCGCAATCATCTTTGCCTCACGGCAAAGGTCGGTTATTACCTCGATATTTTGATTTTCAGAAATATTTGAAGGGATCATCCAACTGCCGCCGCAGGCAAAAACATTATCAAGACTTAAATAATCCTTTATATTTTTATCATTTATTCCTCCGGTAGGCATAAATCTTATATTTGAAAACGGTCCGGCAAGAGATTTTAACATTTTAATTCCTCCTGCGCTTTCAGCCGGAAAGAATTTTAAATGGTGAATCCCCAGTTCCATTGCCCTTATAATCTCGGTTGGGGTACAAACTCCGGGAAAAACGGCAATATTTTTTTCTTTACAGTAATCTACTACATCCTCACAAAGTCCCGGAGAAACAATTGCACTTGCCCCGGCATTAAATGCGCTTTCGGCCTGCGACCTGCTTACAACAGTCCCGGCAATCAGGGTTATATTAGGATTTGCATTTTTAACTTCCCTTATTGCAGCTTGTGCGGCTTCGGTTCTATAGGTAATTTCCAAACAATCAATACCGCCTTTATACGCGGCATTTGCAATCAAAATTGCTTCTTTGGCACTTTTTACTTTTACAACCGGTATTACTCTGCATTTTTCAATTTTTTTAGTAATGTTGTTAATAATAATGCACCTCCACTGCGTTTCGTATTGTGGAACGCTGTTCTATTTTAATAAATTATATCAAATTTCAGATTTAAAGTCAATCTTATTCTTGCCTAATGAATAACAATATGTTAAAATTTTTATGAAAAGAGATGATAATATGAACGACTCCTCTGCAGTCCAGTCGGTAGAACGCACATTCAGACTTCTTGAAATTATATGCGAAAACGGTAAGATAGGTATAACCGAGGCCGCTAAACTTTCCGATCTGAGCAAAGCGACCGCATTTCGGCTTATAAACAGCCTTTGTCTTTTGGGATATGTTCAAAAGTCCGGAGATTTATACAAGCCCTCGGTGAAAATACTTACCCTGGCCGCAAAAATTCCTTTTTCGGACGATGTAAGGATGATTTTCAGGCCTATTATTGAAAAAATATCGGATGACTGCAAGGAAACCGTGCATTTGGTTGAGCGAAACGGAAACAGTGCGGTTTACATAGACAAAATAGTACCTAAAACAAATTTCATGATAATGGCTTCAAAAATCGGAATGTCGGTAAGCCTTGTTAAAACGGCAGCGGGAAAGGCTATTCTTTCAAAACTTGATGATTTGGAAATTGAAAAGATATGGAATGAAAGCTGCGAAGAAGGTAAAAATTTTAAAGACCCCGCTCAATTTAGCGCATTTATGAATGATATATCAAAAGCAAGAGAAACCGGGTATTCCATTGAAATTGAGGAGAATGAACCGGGTGTATGCTGCGTTGCCGTGCCGGTTTGTGACATTGCCGGAAATTACAATAATGCCATAAGCATTTCGGCGCCTGTTTTTAAAACAGATCGAAAAAAGCTGGAAACTCTGGGTAAAAATCTTTTAAAATATCTGCCTTATTAACTGTGTCTTTTCTAGTTCGCATATTGTGTCGCTTTGATTAGTATATTATTGTTTTGCGCTGATTTTGACCTGTCACACCACAGATTACAAAGAAAAAAAGAACTGTCTTAATATTGAACAAGTCCGTAAAAAACGGACAATAGAAAAAAGAGCCCTCTTGATGTAAAATATACATCAGGAGGGAATTTTT
>CAKSDA010000138.1 GCA_934444895.1 uncultured Eubacteriales bacterium
ATGTATATGTTCCCCGATTTTTGTATCGGCCACCTTGTAATAGGTTTCCTTTCCGCTTCTGCGGCTTATAACAAGTCCGCTGCCTGTAAGCAGGCGAAGATGATGCGAAACAGCCGGGCTGGACATGCCCAGTAAAGCAGCTATATTTATTACACATTCTTCTCTGTGGCAAAGTACCCAAAAAATACGAACGCGAGTTGGATCGCTTAATAGTTTAAACAGATCCGAAGCATTATTGAAATGCTCGGTTGCCTGGAGCTCAATATATATATTGTCTATTTGATTTTGTTCACCATGATGATGCGGAAGCTCAAATTCAGACATTTTTTTACCCTCCCTTGCCCGGTTGGAAACATATTTAGCCATTTTAGAAACATATTATAAAAACCTGTTGACACTGTTTTTCGGTAATATTATACTACAGACATAACAATTAAACAAGCATTTAATTGTATATGGGAGGTTTTAAAAATGAAAAAAACATACGATATTGAAGTTGATTGCGCAAACTGTGCAAATTTAATGGAAGACGCAGCAGGCAAAACCGAAGGAGTTGCCGGTGCGGTTGTAAATTTCATGATGCAAAAAATGATTATAGAATTCAAAGAAGGCTATGACGAAAAAAAGGTTATGAAATCGGTTTTAAAGGCGTGTAAAAAGGTTGAGCCTGATTGTGAAATAGAATTCTGATTGCCTTGGAAAGGAAAATCATAATGAGCAAAAAACAAAAGAAAATGCTTATCCGCATAATAATTACTTCGGTTTTTTTAATTTCTTTAAAATTTGTACCTCTGGTTGGTATCTGGCGCCTTTCAGCCTATCTGCTCACATATCTTATAATAGGATATGACATTTTACAAAAAGCATTTAAAGGCATTATTAACGGCAGAGCCTTTGATGAAAACTTTCTTATGGTTCTTGCAACCTTGGGTGCGTTTATCTTGGCTATATGGACAAAAAGCGGAGATTATGTTGAGGGCATAGCCGTTATGCTTTTTTACCAAATCGGAGAACTTTTTCAAAGCTACGCTGTCGGCAAAAGCCGCAAAAACATAACTTCGCTTATGGATATAAGGCCTGACTATGCAAATATAGAAGTCGGTACCGACATTAAAAAAGTAGACCCTGAAGAGGTTTCGGTGGGCAGTATAATTATTGTTCAGCCGGGCGAAAAAATTCCGATCGACGGCATTATAACCGATGGTATTTCAAGCCTTAACACCAGCGCGCTTACCGGAGAAAGTCTTCCACGCGATGTAAGGCCCGGCGATACTGTTATAAGCGGGTGCATTAACCTGAATGGGATTTTAAAAATCAAAACAACAAAAGTATTCGGAGAGTCAACAGTATCCCGCGTGTTGGAACTGGTTGAAAATGCAAGCTCCAGAAAATCAAAATCGGAAACATTTATATCCCGTTTTGCCAAAATATATACCCCTGCTGTTTGTGCGGCAGCACTTTTGCTTGCCATATTCGTTCCTCTGTTTCGAATTATTTCAGGGGTTACTGCCAACTGGACAGATTGGATATACCGCGCCCTCACATTTTTGGTTGTAAGCTGCCCGTGTGCTCTGGTAATCAGTATTCCGCTTAGTTTTTTTGCCGGTATAGGCGGAGCTGGTAAACAGGGAATTTTAATTAAAGGTTCAAACTATTTAGAGGCATTGTCGAAAACATCATGCGTTGTTTTTGACAAAACCGGAACCCTTACAAAAGGCGTTTTTGAAGTTACCGGAGTTCATCACAACAAGCTTGAAGAATCTAAAATTTTAGAATATGCGGCAATGGCTGAATGCGCCTCATCGCATCCAATAAGCAAAAGTCTTCAAAAGGCATACGGAAAGTCGATAGACCGCAGCCGCGTAACAGATATAGAGGAAATTAGCGGGCACGGTATAACGGCGAAAATCGACGGCAAAGACATTGCAGTCGGCAACGGAAAACTAATGGACATGTTTAATATTCCGTATTTCACATGTCACAGCGTAGGCACAATTATTCATGTCGCAATTGACAAAGAGTATGCAGGTCATATTGTAATTTCGGATATTGTAAAACCGGAGTCAAAAGAGGCAATTTCGGCCCTTAAAAGGCTTGGTGTTGAAAAGACGGTTATGCTTACCGGAGATTCAAAAAGTGTTGCGGATAAAGTTGCGGGTGAACTATCTGTTGATGAGGTCAACAGCGAATTGCTTCCGGAAGATAAGGTTAAAAAACTGGAATCTCTTTTAAAAGCCAAACCTAAAAACAAAGCGCTGGCTTTTGTGGGTGACGGAATTAATGACGCGCCTGTTTTAACCCGAGCAGATATAGGAATTGCCATGGGTGCAATGGGAAGTGACGCCGCTATTGAAGCCGCTGATGTTGTATTAATGGACGACAATCCGCTTAACATAGCAAAAGCCATAAAAATCTCCGGAAAATGCATTGGTATAGTAAAACAAAATATTGTATTTTCACTTGTTGTAAAATTTTTGTGTCTTGCACTTACTGCACTTGGTATTGCAAACATGTGGGCGGCAATTTTTGCCGATGTAGGCGTAATGATATTAGCCGTTTTAAATGCCATAAGAGCTTTAAAAGAATAGTAAGGCAAAAATCCAATGCAGTTGACTTCCCAAAAACATGGTCTCTTAATAATTTAAAGTGTTTATATATTAAAAACCTCTTGCCGTTCTGAACTGCCCCAAGTTGTACAGACAGTACAAAAAAGCCTACTTGATGTAGCAAATTAAATTTTAAGAAACAAA
>CAKSDA010000139.1 GCA_934444895.1 uncultured Eubacteriales bacterium
AGTATACACAGCCGACAGCTATAAGCACAGCGAGCGCCGCAAAGGACAATGCCAGAATTACACCGCACCAGTACGGTGTGGTTGGAATTAAGTTGTAAATATTTAAGTTACTAAAAAGGCAGACTGCAATTGCAGCGAAGGAGACAGTTGCCGCCGCCATAACGATACCGAAGCCGGCCAGCAGTATGAAGAACAGCCCTTCAAACAGATCTGCAAAGCACAAACCTGCAACTACAAGAGGTTTGCTTCCGTTTTTTTGTTTTGGTGCGTCCGTTTCTCCAAACTGCGCCGCCAGTTCCTCAGGAATACCCAGTTTTGCGGCAATTTCTTCTTCTGAATACCCATCTGCAAGCTTAAAAGCAAAATGTTGCTCGTATTCCTCAATCACATCTGCGCTGTCCGCAATATTTCTCTTATGCAGCTCGCTTGCAAGTCGTGTTAAGAATTCATTTTTTGTCATAGCTCTCATCCTCCAATAATGTTCTGACAGATTGCGCGAATTTTAAATATTCCGCACGGTCGTTCTTATAAACTTCCCGCCCATGATCGGTGAGCTTGTAATATTTTCTGGGCGGTCCTCCGCTTTCTTCCTGTAGATATGTGGTAAGCAGACCGTCTGCTTTAAGTTTCCGCAGGAGCGGATAAACAGTTCCGTCTGATATATCAATGCGTTTAGAAAGAAAGTCCGAAATTTCATAGCCGTAACAATCACGCTTATGAAGCAGGGACAGTACGCACAGATCCAGAACGCCTTTTTTGTATTGTGTGTTCATAGAAAGCCTCCTTGTTTTTTCATCCTTACACTACTATATTATATTCAGTAGTTTAAAATGTCAAGTACTTTTTAAAAAAATTAAAATTTTTCGGTGGAAGTATAACCTTTTGCAGTATTAATTTTGCAGCATATAAAGGTAAAGACCGGAAAAATGTAAGAAAAAATAAAAGCAGAAGTGAGAGTAAAAAGGTGGAGAGAAACACAAAAAAGGGAGAGAACTTTGTAAAAAAAAGTTCTCTCCCTTTTTTTGCATCCTTTTACCATATTTTAATTTATGATTTGCTTGAACTTTGGGCCTCTCTTTCAAGCTGTTCCAAATTTGCCTGAGTATGGTCATATACGGTAACAAATTTTATTGCGAATATATCGCAAATGGTATTACGTTTGCTTGTAATATTTTGTATTGTTATATAATTAGACCCAACGCTTTTTAAAACGCCGTATCTTGTTGTAAGATTTTCCGAACCTATCAAAAATTCAATTTCAACATACTGGCCGACATTATCTCTTAAAACCTGCTGCATTGAACCTTGATATGTATCGTAGCTCATGTTAAACGGTACACCGGAATTTTGTGAACGGTTGTTATCCATAAAAATACCACCTTTGTATTAACGGATTTAGTATTGCTTAATACTGTTTGCGCCGGTATGCTATTATATTGACATATACTGTTTAATATTATTTCCGGCTTATGTGTTTTTTGTGTTTTTGCAGACTATGTTTGACTGTAGGCCGAAGTAGGATTATAGAAACAGTGATTACCTACGCGTAGGGCAAAAACCCCAACATTTGACGGAAAATACTGCCGGCAGCTTGAACTGTAAGGGTTAAAAAACCAAAGAGCAGATCCGAGTCCGCTTAATTTGTTTCCTGCAAGCGCCCAATCGGCAATATTGTATTGTTCGTTTTGGGGGTTCATGTTGTATATATTTTGTGGGTTGTACTGACCGTTTATGGTTTCCATTGTACAATCAAACTGTCCCGGCTGATAAATAACATTCCTTACGCTTCCGTTTAATCTGCTGTACTCACCGGTAGTGGCCCTGGCCCTGTTCATTACAACAGTTGCAACCGCTTTCATTCCGTTTTCACCTTCTCCTCCGGCTTCGCACTGAATAAGCCTTGCAAGAAGCTCTCTGTCGCTATAAGCCATAAAACCACCCCTTAATATAATTTATTGTTTTAAATAATTAAATAGTACCTAAATAGAATAAAAGTGTGCAAAATAAAATGGAGCACAAAAAAGCCGACCGCTAAATACGGCCGGCAAAATCTATACGATTTCGGTATTAAATTAGGGCTATTTATTTGTTTTCCGAATCTTTATTAGGAACCTCTTTGTACAAATTAAAGCGGAATAAAAGTGTTTCGTCTTCCGGATTTGTGCAGCGTATTTTGGCTTCTGAAATTTCAGCGCCCTTTAAAATATTCGAAAGGCCGATAATTTGGCAAAGCTTTGATTTTAAATTAAGAACATCACCGTCAGGCGTTTCCATAAAAACATCGCCTTTGCATGAATCAAGAGTTTTAATAAAATCGGTAAGTTCAATGTTGTGCAGAGTCATATCTTTATCTAGCATAAAACAATCATCCTTTCTATATAATATTATATTTAACGGTATAATATATGTCAACTCTAATTTTGTAATGATATTGTAAAAATCTTTAAAAGCAGTTCAAGTACTGTAACACTAGGCAAACAGGGATAAGACGAACCTGCCCAAAACAGCGATCTTTAGGCATTTTTAGGCTTGTCGTCTTTGCGAGGCGTCAGCCTTGCGGCATCCTCCGCACCCAAAACTGCCTTAAATTTCATCCGTTTTGGGTCGAAGATTTTTTAAACTGATATATTTTTTTACAGGGCGAGGCAAAAACACAGGTAATCCTAGCGGATTACCGAGTATTTTAACAAATGCCATGTGAAAAAT
>CAKSDA010000140.1 GCA_934444895.1 uncultured Eubacteriales bacterium
GAATATAATCTCACTGTAAATCTAACCCAGAATCTATTGTGCAGTTATGATATATCATTTTTTCGTCTATATTCAGAGGGCGTGGTTTTCTCGATTTTCTTAAACATATTGCAAAAATATATAGTTGAGTTAAACCCACAGGCTTCTCCGATTTCAGTAACGGACATAGATGTATTTTTCAGCATACTGCAAGCGTTTCGTATGCGTATTTGATTTAGATATTGTATCAGCGTTGCGCCTGTGGCTTCTTTGAATTTATGGGCAAGATAATATTTTGTTATATAAAAATTATTTGCAATATCCTCAATAGAATGTATATTTGCAAAATTTTGATTGATATATGAAAGAACCATAGAAATATCATCTTGCTTTGGCTTTGCTTTGAATAAAACGGCATTTTTATTCAAGATGTCAAGAATATATGATAAATAAACAAAAATAACATTATTTTCAGAGTTAATATCCTCCTGAAGCATAATAAGAGTTATTCTGCGTAATTCTTTATAATCCTCTTTTGACAAAGTTATTTTTGGGTATTCAAAGCATTTGAGAAGCCTGTTTTGAGCATTTTTTGTAAAGTAAGTATCAAGAAATGCAGTGGTAAAGTATATTCCTATGCGAATAAAGTGCCTTGTGTTGTGGCTTTTATGCAAAACATTTGGCTTGTGCATCATACAGTCAAATGGATGTACATCATATATCACATCGTCTAAAATATACTGGTGGTCACCCTTTTCGAGAATTCTTATTTCATATGCATCGTGGTAGTGCAAATTGGGCATTGTCCATTCGGCGGTTCGTTCTACATATGCTGCGTGAAATAATGGGTGTGAAATGTGTAAATCAGGTTGCATGATAAAAACTCCTTACAGATTATCTATATTTATTATATATCTATTCAAGAAAAAAAGCAAGATTTTTTAATTAAATATAAAAATAAACAAAAAATATAAAGAAAAAATCGCATTATTTGGTGTATAATTTATATAAAAATAATTAAAAAAAGAAAAATAATTAAAAAAATTAAGGAAACGGAGTAAAAATTATGAAACATTTATTCAGAAAATTGACATCGGTCGTTATTGCTGTCGCTATGGTTTGCGTCTGTATTCCTATCAGAATTTTTGCGGCGGAAACAGAACTGACATATCAATGCGATTTTATGCGGCTCGTAAAAAACGGCGCAAAAACTGATTACGGAAATGCGGCGGATGTTATCAAATTAGATGATAATACCACAGCTCATCTCACTTATACGGGTACATATGCCGATACGGACGGTAAGATTTTTCTTACGGGCGGCAATAACGGAAAAGGAAGTTACGAAAAAGGCTCTTACATAGAATTTATAGCGCCGACTGCAGGAGAAGCGACATTTACCGCAAATGCGTATAACTATTTTATTGACGGAGCATATACAGGTTATAACAAAGCATCAGGTACCGCAAAAGTATCGCTGAAATCAGGACAAAAGCTGCAAATCGGACAGCGTGTGGCGGGTACATATATTTCGGCATTAAGCTTTGAGGGCAAGGAAGAAATAATCCCCGTATCATCTTTGAAAGTACAGTATAAATGCGGTGAAAACATAGTCAAAACAATAGATGTTTCTACCGATGAGCGTGGAGTCGGAGATGAATATACTTATATAAGCGCCAATTATATTGTAAGTGATGACCAAAAGACATACAAGGTGGGCGCGGATTATACCGAGGATACCGAAGCTGTGCAAATAACGGAGGCTGTATCGGAAAATGCTGCTTTGAAACAGACTGTAACGCTTCAGGATAATACAATTATAACTTATAATGTTTCGGAAATACCTAATGTAGTTTTATATGGTGAGTGGGAGGATATATTAAACACCTCCGCGTTTGGAGCAAGCAATGACAGATATATCGCTTCCGGAGGCAAAATGACGACTACAACTCAGACGGTTTCGTTTTTGGAAATAGAAGAAGACGGATACTATCAGATACTTGTTATGGGCAACGCGCAGAAAAGAGGAACTGCCATTTATAGGAATGAAACAGAGGCAAAGACTGCTGTATCTGCTGTTGATGGCGGGGAATTGTTAAATATTTATTATAATTCCAACAATACTGTATATAGAGTTTATTCCGTAAAGACGGCGCATTTGAAAAAAGGAGATAATTTGACAGTACGCGGCTTTGGTTCAAACGGAACAACAGACAATCTGGACTATGTGGTTGTACGGAGAGTTTACAAAGAGGAAATTTCGGGCGCGGACGGCATATCTATTCTGCCGGACGGAGTTACCGAAAAATATAGCTATGAGGGTGAGGCATCATCGGTGCAATGGAGCGTTACGGGCGTTGCGGGCGTAAATATCGACAACAACGGAAATTTGACCGTTAGTGAAAATGCAGACGAAGGAACAGCGGTTATAAAGATTATGGCAGACGGAACGGAAATCACTAAAAATGTTACTGTCGCAAAGCCGCAGATAGCTGATTTTACATTGAAAGGCGCAAGCGTTATTTCAAAAGGCGGAACATCGGATTACTCAGCCGCTAAGGTTTTTGACCAATTCGGACGAGATATAACGGATAAAGCAAATATCAGTTTTTCATCATCAAACAGTGATATTATAGAGATTGACAATAATGGAACCGCTGCGGCAAAAGTAGATGGGACTACTGTAA
>CAKSDA010000141.1 GCA_934444895.1 uncultured Eubacteriales bacterium
GTGCATCATTTAAGGGGTCACATCGCAGCTAATTATATTACATACAGGGATTTAAAACCTCCGTTTTTATGCCTTATGGTTTCCGGAGGGAACACAGTTGTGACTAAGGTGAACGACTATACCGATTTTGAAATACTTGCCCGTACAAGGGATGACGCCGCAGGTGAGTGCTTTGATAAAACGGCGAGGGCAATGGGCCTTTCCTATCCCGGAGGAGTAACTCTTGATAAAATTGCAACTGTTCCGGATTTTGAAAAATATCCGCTTCCTTATCCGAAAATAGAAGATAATGATTACGATTTTAGCTTTTCAGGCCTTAAAACGGCGGTAATAAACATTTTGCATAATAAAGAGCAAATTGGCGAAAAGGTTGATATACCGGTAATGGCAGCAACGATCAGAAACCGTGTATGCGACATTTTAATAAGCTCAACAGTAAAACTTGCGAAAGAAAACAAAATTAAAAATGTAGTTCTGGCGGGGGGCGTTTCGGCTAACAGTGAGCTTAGACGCCGAATGAAAGAGGAATGTGAAGTAAACGGATTTAATCTGTTTTGTCCTGAACTTAAATATTGCGGTGATAATGCGGCAATGATAGGAGTTCAGGCGGCTTATGAAAATGGCAGAGCCGGATTTGATTTAAACGCCAGGGCAACAATGCCTATAGGCGAGGAGTTTTAAAAATTTTGGAGGTAGTTTAAGATGGTTCAAAAAAGAGTAGCGGCAATTCATGATATATCCGGCGTGGGCAAATGTTCACTTACCGTAGCAATTCCGGTAATATCCGCCGCCGGAATTGAATGCAGTGTAATTCCCACAGCCGTTCTTTCCACCCATACCGGAGGATTTAAAGGATACACATTTAACGATCTTACAGATACAATTCTTCCCACTGCAGAGCATTGGCATAAGGAAGGACTCAAATTTGACGCAATCTATTCAGGGTACTTGGGATCCATTGATCAAATATCAATACTTAAAAAAAGCATTGATATAATAGGCAGCGATAATACGAGAATAATTGTAGATCCCGTAATGGCCGATAATGGCAAGCTTTATCCGGCATTTTCTTCTGAGTTTCCTTTCAAAATGCGTGAACTTTGCAAATCGGCCGATATAATAACGCCGAATATTACAGAGGCATGTCTCATGCTGGAAGAGGAGTATGTTGAGCCTCCTTATACAAAAGAATATATAGACGGTCTGATTAAAAAAGCCGGGGAACTTTGCAAGGGCACGGTTGTTCTTACCGGGGTTTGTTTTGATGATAAAGAGTTGGGCGCGGCGGCATACGATACCGAAAATAACAAAATTTACTATTCATTTTCTGAAAAAGTTAAAGGAATGTATCATGGCACGGGAGATCTGTTTTCAAGTGTTTTTGTTTCGGCGATCACACTTGGTAAGGGAACAGAAAGGGCTTTAAAGGCAGCGGTTGAGTTTACTCATCTTGCAATTAAAAACACATATGAGAACTATCCGGAGCTTTGGTACGGCGTTAATTTTGAAAGCGAACTTCCAAAGCTGGCAGGTATTATAAATGGATAGTAATATGGATACCAGATTTTCAAGAACCGTAAAGCTGATAGGAAGCAATGCGGTAGAGCGCTTGTCCCGGTGCAGCGTTGCAATATTCGGAGTAGGCGGAGTAGGATCTTTTGCCGCAGAAGCAATTGCAAGGGCCGGGGTAGGCAGGATTGATTTGTTTGACAGCGATAAGGTGGACATTACAAATATAAACAGGCAGCTTATAGCTCTTGAAAGCACAGTGGGACTTTACAAAACAAATGTAATGGCAGACAGAATAAGGGATATAAACCCCAAGGTCACCGTCACATCCAATGTTGTTTTCATAACGCCAAAGACTGCCGAAGAAATAGATTTTAACAAATATGATTATGTAATTGACGCAGTTGACAATGTAACCGCAAAAATTGCCATATGCTCTCTTGCAAGCAGGGCGGGGATAGGTGTAATATCGGCAATGGGCGCCGGTAATAAACTGGATCCCACTGCATTTGAAATATCTCCCATTGAAAAGACATCGGTTTGTCCTCTTGCAAGGGTTATGCGGCGTGAGCTTAAGGTTCGCAATGTAACCGGAATAAAGGCCTGCTTTTCTAAAGAGGCGCCTGTAAAAAACAATTGCTCTTCAAATGACAATACACCCGCAAGCATTTCTTTTGTGCCGTCATCGGCAGGGCTGGTTATTGCCGGAGAGGTTATTAAGGATTTAATAAAAGAGAACAAATAATTGATTTTTTGCAAATTAAATTATTTGTTCATATAGTGTTACAGGACTTGAACCGGCCGCGGTTTCGCTCGCCGCCTTTTAGATTGCGGCTTTGCGTTCATTCTTGCAAGGCGCCAGCCTTGCTGCAAATTTCTCGCTTCGCCGAATAAAAAATTCGGCGGCAGAAACTTTTAACCTATCGAAACTAAAAATTTTGTTATAAGACGAAGCCGATAAAACGCAGGAATACTGCCGTATTTCAAGTTTTGAGGCAATGTATTATTCAAAATTTTGTTTCGTAGGCTTGACAGGTTCAAGTCCTGTAACACTAGGCAAGCAGGGATAAGACGAACCTGCCCAAAACAGCGATCTTTAGGCATTTTTAGGCTTGTCGTCTTTGCGAGGCGTTAGCCTTGCG
>CAKSDA010000142.1 GCA_934444895.1 uncultured Eubacteriales bacterium
TTTCAAGATCTGCCAAAGTCCGCGACACCTTTAAAATGCGATCATAAGCTCGGCCGGAAAGACCCATTGAGTTAAATGAACTTTTCAAAATTTCTTCTGCGTCATCGGTCAAAATACAGTATTTCCTTATAAGGGACGGCGTAAGTCTTGCGTTGCAGGTTATGTCTTCGTTTTTATACCGCTGATTTTGAATTTCCCTTGCAGCGTCAACCCTTTTTTTAATTTCGGCAGATGTTTCTTCCCTGCCGGTGCCGTTTAGTTCATCATATTTAACCGGCGGAACCTCAACATGAATGTCAAGGCGGTCAAGCATGGGGCCGGAAACACGGTTAAGGTATCTTGATACCATCTTTTCAGAACAGGTACAGGTTTTTGTAGGGTGACCGAAAAAGCCGCAGGGACATGGATTCATAGCACCTATAAGTGTGAAAGAACATGGGTAGGTAAGGGTTCCGGCTACCCTTGAAACGGTAACCACCCCGTCCTCAAGGGGAGATCTCAAAGCCTCCATAACATCCCGCTTAAATTCAGGCAGCTCGTCCAAAAACAAAACTCCGTTATGCGCTAAGGATATTTCACCGGGCTTCGGAACCGAACCTCCGCCGGACATTGCCGCAGCCGATACGGTATGGTGAGGAGATCTGAAAGGCCGCCTTCTTATCAGCGGAGCCTCCTCCGACAAAACCCCGGCAATAGAATGAATTTTTGTTGTTTCGATAGATTCTTCTTCGGTCATTTCCGGCAGAATTGAGGGAAACCTTTTGGCAAGCATGCTTTTTCCGGAACCGGGAGGCCCTATAAGCAAAACATTGTGACCGCCGGCAGCGGCAACCTCCAATGCTTTTTTTGCAAGAGCCTGTCCTTTAACTTCGGAAAAGTCCAAAAAGGTTTCAAAAGAGTTTTCTTCCGCTTTTTTAGGCTTTGCGGGATCAATTTTTGCTTTTCCGGTAAGAAAATCAACCAGCTGGCGTATGTTTGAAATAGGATATACATTTATATCTCCTACTACCGCGCACTCCGCTGCATTTTTAGCAGGGACAAAAAGATGTTTTATACCCTTTTGGCGGGCTTCAATAGCCATGCACAAAAGTCCGTTTACCGGACGGAGTTCTCCGTCAAGCGACAGTTCACCGATAAAAGCACATTCTTCACATGGAAATTCAAGTTGCTTGGAGGCAACTAAAACGGCAATAAGCATAGGAACATCATAATAAGTGCCTTCTTTTCTGCGGTCGGCAGGAGCCAGATTAATTGTTGTGTGCCCGTTCGGAAACGAAAAACCGCTGTTTTTGATCGCAGCGCGAATACGGTCTCTGGATTCCTTTACTGCCGCATCAGGAAGGCCTACTATATCAAAGCTGAACATACCTGTAGAAATGTCCGCTTCAACATTTATCATATATGCGTCCATGCCGAATACACCGATACTGTTTTGTTTTGTAAAGATAATAATCGCCTCCGAAAAGTGTAATAAAGAATGTGTTGATGCAGCGGGTCTGGGCTTTTGATTATCAAGCGCCGTATGGTTTTGCTTGCTGTTTATTATATTGTGGCTTTGCATTTAAAAGGATTCGGATTTTTATAGCCTGCCCGTGACGCAGAGTTTGTCCTATAACAAAAAATATTATAATGATTATAACGAACGATAGCGCAGTTCTTTAATAATTTTTCCATCTTTTATATAAACTCTGGGAACCCTGTGGCCAACGGCGCAAACAAGCTCATAATTTATTGTGCCGAGCGTCGCCGCCGGTATTTCTATCGGAAGGTCTTCCCCAAAAAGGGTTACGGTATCCTGGGGTTTAACCTCTATGTCGGTAACATCTACAATGGCCTGATCCATGCAAATTCTGCCCAGAATTTTTGCCTTTTTTTTATTAATAAGGACATAACCTTTTCCGGAAAGACCCCGCATAAATCCGTCGGCATATCCGGCGGTTATAGTGGCTACCTTTCTCGTCCGGTCGGACACAAAGGTACGGCCATAGCTTATTGCGTCTCCGGGATATATGGTTTTAACCTGTGAGACAACCGCCTTAAGAGACATAACCGGCTTTAAAGTTACCGGAAGATTAAGATCTTTTGAAGGAGTAAGCCCGTACATTACAATGCCTAAGCGGCAAAGGTCTGAAGGGAAAGCGTTGCTGTATATAAGTGAAGCAGAGGAGTTGGAACTGTGAAAAACAAGCTGTTTCCCACCCTTTTTCTCGTTTATTTCCGAAATAATTTTCGAACATTCCTTAAATCTTGTATACTGACCGTTTGTAAAGGCCCCGGTTTTGTCTCCGTCAAGATCTGCCGTTGCAAAATGTGTAAATGCACCGGTTATATTTAAGTTTTCAAGAGACATAACATGCAAGAGCTGCTTTTCCAGTTCTATCTTGCTGTAAGACGCCCT
>CAKSDA010000143.1 GCA_934444895.1 uncultured Eubacteriales bacterium
AAAAAGGTTATCCAATGACAATGTCAAAAACACAGGCAGCGGAACTCATGGAAATATCAAAACCGCATTTTCTTATTTCCTCACTGCGATCTGTCCTCTTTATTTTTACAGCATCTTCAATAGCTTTACACCACTTTGAATTATCACATTCAAGTGATACAAAAGAAACAAGATCAGTAAGCCTGCTTTCTTTTGAAACATTATTTGACGCCACTATAGAAAGCCCGGCTGCCTGAGCTTCAACCATAACCACCGGTAATCCTTCATAAAGCGAAGGTATGAGAAAGCAGTCCATTGCCTGAAGATATTTGTATATTATTTTGTTAGGTGGAATCAGCCTTACATTTTTCGATATATCAAAATTGTTTATTAATTCCTCGGTTTCGTTTTTAAGCTCGCCTTCACCTATTAAAAGCAAAACCGAATTTTTATTCTGATTCAAATAATCATTAAATATACTCACAATTCTTTTATGATTTTTTTGTTTTGCATAACGCGCAACACTGCCTACAACAACAGTATTTTCATCAACGCCAAGCTCTTTTCTCAATTCTTCCCGCACATCGGAGTTGAAAACATATTTTTTTGAATCAATTGCATTATTAATAACTGTAAACGGGTGTTTTCCGTACAACCATTTTCCTGCGATCTCAGAACATGCAAGTAAGTGAGTTGCATATTTATATATTCTGTGCTTGTCCAAGGTATTGAAAAGAACCTTTAAGGGATTGTTTGATTGCACTGCACTATTGTGTGAATGTGATACTCTGATAGGCACACCACACTGCTTTGCTATTTTAAGAATATGTGCATTTCCGGCATTAATATGGGAATGAACCGCGTCATAATTGCCGTTTTTTATTATTCTTTTTATCTCACTTGTATTCTGAAAATAATTTTGACCTTTTGGAACAACATTAAATATTTTACTTCCGGTTATTAAAATTTCATCATCGTAATAACCTTTACCAAAACCGTGAACCAGAAAATCAATATGAACTTTTTTTCTATCAATATTTCTAAAGTAATTGAGCATTACCGATTCTGTTCCGCCGGTGTTAAGCAAACCACCGTGAACATATAACACTCTCGTCATATTTTCACCTCATTATTCTAAAATGCTGTGGTAAATACTTATATATTTACCGTATTGTACTGATTTTTCATATTTCATTGCCTGCTTTATACAGTCTTCACTTTTAAAATCAATTTTTGAAAGTGAAGCGACAATACCATCAACATCGCCGACTTTTAAAACTATTCCGCTTTTATCGTCAACAACTTCCGGTACAGCCGTGGCATTATAAACAATAACCGGTGTTCCGCAAGCCATTGCTTCTACAGTTGTAAGACCCATGGTTTCTTCCCTGCTGGGATTAACAAAAACAAAAGCGGAAGTATATATATCAGCAAGCTCGTTTATATTGTTTGTTCTTTCTATTCCTATTATATTGTCAGGCAAAGCCGCAATTTGGGATTTATTAAGCCCTACAAGAACAATTTTTTTGTTATCGTCAATTTTTTTTGAAAGGCTAATAAAATCTTTAAGGCCTTTTTTGTTATTCCAAACGCTTGCCACGCCCAAAATAATCTTTTTGCCACTAAGATTGTTCTTTTGAACAAAGTCGCCGCTTGTAGGTTTAAAAAGCGACAAATCTATTCCATTCGGAATTGCGACTACCGGGTATTCACCCAAAAAAGATTCCCTAACCTTTTCTGCAAGCCAGTTTGACGGAGTGACAATTGTAAGGTTTTTAAGGCCCTTAAATATTTCCTTTTTTTTGGAATAGTTAAACCTTGATCTGTCCGCCAGCATACTTTTGGGATATTCACTTTTTTGCGGGCAATCGTGGCAACCGGTTTTCCATTTATCGCACCCGACATAGCTGAAGTGGCAGCAGTGACCGGTAAAAGCCCAACAATCATGCAGAGTCCATATTACAGGTTTACCTGACGATTTAAGATAATTAAAAAGTATTTCGATATTAATATAATATCCGTGAATGTTATGCAAATGGATAATATCAGGGTCGTATTCCTTTATCCAATCCACAAATCTTTCGGTGGCTTTTTTAGATTTAAACCCCATATTATCAAAGATTCTGCTGCTTAAAGCGCTTATTTTAACATCAATATCAGAAGAAATGCGATGTGAAATCCCTCTGTATTTTTCAGGAACGTCTTCTCGCCCAAAGGCAATTATACTACTATCTCCCTGTTTTGACAAGGTTTCGGCAATATCTGTGCAAATTCGGCCGGTGGAGCGTATGCCACAAACCGAGTTTATCTGTAAAACCTTCATTTTGCACTCCCCTTTAACGC
>CAKSDA010000144.1 GCA_934444895.1 uncultured Eubacteriales bacterium
AGTTTTTTGCGAATTGATTGTGGAATACTGTTATCTGCTGCTTTGCAAGAGCCGGAGGGGTATTGCCTTTATGATGGAATTTATTAAAAAAGATACCGGGGGATGAGACAAGTAATTTTACGCTGCAGCTTTCTCATTTTATCTCTTTACCCTAACTATTAACAAAGAGCCTATTTTTACCAGTCATCGTCTTCCGGATTTTGTTCTTCCTCCTCTTCTTGCCGATATTCGCTGTCGTCCCAATTATTAGTGTATTCGCCTGTGGTATAGCTGAATCCGTCACGGTCTATAACCTCATAATCGCCGGTTTCATAATTAAAGCACCATTTAGACATTTTTTTCGTCCTCCTCAATAACATATTTGAGCATTTTCAAAGCCGAGAGTTTTTTTGCCATTTTTTTTGACGATGCTTTCGATGAAAAAGATTTATTATATTCTTTTATCCTACATCTGCCCCTCCAAATAGGATTACCGTTATCATCGTGTACTTCTTCAAATTCGTATGTGGGTATGGAAAAATAGTTTCTGCGTGCAAGAATTTCAAGCTGATTTATTGCGTCATCCTTGCTCGGCTTGTCAATTTCATCCCGCATTGTCATATATTGGATATATCCGTTTTTCTCCAGATACTCATAAGCAAATTTGCAGACATTCATTCTTGCCTCGCTTTTTGAGGCGCCGAAACCGCAAAAAACCGGTAAATCGTCCAAAAGCTTTAATTCACAATGATACTTTAACCTTGAATAATTATAGCCAAAAGGAAAGTCTTGATATACTACATTATCTTCTTTCATATCCCATGTGGAGGTGTACGATTTTTCCTTAAACCAAAACCAAGGAAGCACATGATTTACATCTCTTTCCCAATCGTAAATCATTCTGACATAGTTATCGTCAATATCGTTTTCGATAAAATTTTCAGGTATCAGCATTGCCTCAACAACCGATTGAATTACAGGAAAATCCCATCCGCTGTCTATCGTTACTGCCCCTAAAATTGCCTCGAAAAGATCCTCTTTTACAGATTTTTCGCTTGCAACATTGTTTTTAATATCACTGTTTCCCATGAGCAACAGTTCCGCAAATCCAAGTTCATCTATTCTGCGAGCAAGAGTCTTTTTCTCAACCATACGGCTTTTCAGCTTTGTAAGCTCACCCTCTGAATAATCGCAGATAAATTCATTTGCACCATCACATTTATCCAATACCTTTTGGCGACGCATTTCTTTTTCAAAATATGAGAGCTTTGTTCCGTCTGCCGGTTTGCCGTTTTTCATCTTGCCGAATTTAACGGTCAAAATTTTTATAACCGCCAAATCAAGCGCTTTATCTCCGATAAATTCGAGAATCTCGTTGTTTTCGCCGCCGTTTTCTTCCGAATAAGAGCGGCGTGTAAATGCTTGGTTCAGCAGATCAATATTTTTAAAGGTGTATCCTATTTGACCTTGAACCATTTTAAATCCTAAATCTCTGTCCATAATAAAAAATCCTTTCAGTAAATAAATTACCAAAAGACATAATAAAAGTCTGACAGATGCACTTCTCCCGTACGCGAAGAAGCCTTGTCAGACCTAATAGATTAAATTTGATTCTTTGTTTTCGTTTGTTTACCCGGGTTCACTTGCATGAACGAGAATAAACACAGGAATACAATGTCTTAAATTTAACTTATTATGCCTCAAAGCATTTACAGTATATCATAATAATTTCGCTACGTCAATAAAAATGTAGAAAAATCCGTAAATTGTCTGCGTTGTAAAGAGATATGACCTATTTTCTTTAAAAAAAGAAGAAAATGGATGGTATAATGTTTTCATCCGTCCTGAAACGAGCCTTAGGCGAAGTGAAAGGTGGATTAAAAATTGGAGACGGGGGTGCGGACATATTCTTGGACTCCAAAAGGAGTTGACAAATATGTACACGAAAGAGCAAATTGAAACTGCATATCCAATGGCACTTATCCGCTATCCGTATTGCGTTTTTAAACCACATACCTGCGGTATCATAATAAGTCCGCCGTATATCCGAAGCAAAATATTTCACCTTTTCCCGCTCTTCCTTTGGATATTTACCGAAATATGTTGTTAAATACGGTTTGTATCTTTCGGGAAGTATATCTAAAATCTTGTTTTCGGCGCACAGGCGTCAATGTTCGGCATAATTACCGCAAAGGAAATGATAAAATTTTTCAGGATGATGTTTTATAAAACATGATAAAAATAAATTGAGACACATAACCAGCAAAATTCAGACATTGTTATAATCCACAAAATATTGTAAAATATAATCGAAAGATAATACAGATTATGCAACACT
>CAKSDA010000145.1 GCA_934444895.1 uncultured Eubacteriales bacterium
TCATTGTGTTATAGTTGCGCTGCTTGCATTCTGTACAAGCCAATGTAATTTTTACTCTCATGACGGCACCTCCCGTTTTACGGAATTAAATTTTGCTTCATATACTGAAGTAAATGAGCCTCCCTCACTCAAAAAAACGAAGATCTGCGGTATGCTCAAAACCGACAGATGAAGAACATAATCATCTTTTTGAATAAAGAACCTTTCGGCGAAAAAACCGCGCAAAAAAAAAGGCCCTAAAGAGGTACAATGATTATAACATAACCGAACCCCAAGGTCAAGCCTTTTTTGAGTTTTTTTATAATAGTGTTGCACTCAATAAAAGCAAGGCAATTTAAAAGATTAATTTGCCTTTATTATTGTGCGGATTTTAAATTCCTTTTTGATTGATTTTAATTTTATTCTGATATACTATCGCCTTATATTTGTTTTGATTTAACTTGTTTAGTACGGCGCAGTCAAACCCGTTACGGTTTCGGCCCACGCCATACTAAATTATAATTATTTTCAGCTTATCTTGCTTACAATATAATTTACCGCCTGCTGTTATGCGTGCGGCGCTCGATAATCAGAAGAGCATTACTTATGATATCCCGATCCTTCCGAAATTTTATAGGATCTATATATCTGTTCAAGCAGCATTATTCTTGCCAGGCGATGCGGAAATGTCATATCAGACATAGAGAGTCTGATATTGCTGAGTTTTTTCACTTCTTCGCAAAGCCCGTATGAGCCCCCTATAATAAATGTCATATTGCCGCTTGTGTTTTTATTGCTTTCTATTATCTCTGCAAGCTTGGTGCTCGAAACCTTTTTGCCCTCTATGCACAAAGTAACGATATATGATCCCTTTGGAATTTTTGAAGTTATATTTTTCCCTTCGGTATCAAGCGCATTTTCAATGTCGGACTTTGACGGATTTTTTGGAAGAACCTGTTGCTGAATTTCGGTTATGCCAATGTTGCAATATCCTGAAAGCCTTTTTAGATATTCCTGCTCCGCCGCTTTAAAGAAAGATTCTTTTAATCTTCCGACAGCAATAATATTTATCTTTTGCATACAAATTCCCCTGCCGCTTGATTTTTACATGTTTTTAATAAGTGCTCACTCGGCAAGGACGAATCAGTTTTTGCAAAATACCGTTTAAAATAAGATTCGTTTCTACCGAACATAAAATAACAAAAGAATTAAAAATAAACTATTTTTCCACCGCTTGCAGGCGCTACATAAAGCATATAATCATCCATGCTTTTCATGCCATTTTCAAACAGAACCGATTCAGAGGTTACCCTTGCAAGCTCCGGTGTGTTGTTTTCTCTGCTTAGATGTGACAGAATTATATGGGTTGTTCCAACATTTACAAAGCCGGGAAGTTCGCATGCACAGCTGACATTTGACAAATGCCCCTTATCACTTAAAATACGCTGCTTTGTTTCAAATGGGTAACGGCCGTTTTGCAACATTCCCACATCGTGATTGGATTCAATAACAACAGCCTTGCAACCTGCGATTTTGTTCCTTATATCATCGCTTACATATCCAAGGTCGGTGCAAACCGCCGCTTTGTCGCCGTTGTTTAAAGAAAATATGTATCCCCCGGAGCCCGGGCAATCATGACTTGTCCTAAAAAAATCCGCATTAATATCAAACGGAAAATTAATAGTATCTTCAATGTCATAGAATATACTGTCACCCGACAGCATTTCCTTTTCCATTAAAAAATCCAGCGTTTCTTTCGAAGCATACATAGGAATTTTTAATTTTGAAAGCAATACCTTAAGGCCTTTAATATGATCACTGTGACAGTGAGTTATAAAGATACCCTTTACCGCATCTTTGTCAATGTTTCTTTCGTTAAGCGATTCTAAAATTCTTTTGCAGCTTACCCCCGCGTCCACAAGCACCGCCTGCTCACCGCAGGAAATTAATGTGCAGTTTCCCGAACTGCCGCTGAAAAGCGTGCATATTTTTGCCATAAAATCCCCCTTAAGTTTGGCTTATCCCTGTTTGCCTAGGCTGATGATAGCCGAACCTGCTACGGTTTCACTTGCCGCCTTTTCCCGCCTTACCCGGCGTTCATTCTTGCAAGGCGTCGGTCCAAACTTGAACCTCCCGCACCGGAAATCCGCCAAAACAATTTGGTGCTGTACTAAAAAACCCGATAATGCGCTAATAATTATACCGCCTATTTTTATAACATTTATTTGAATACACAATGTTGCATTTAGACTATCAC
>CAKSDA010000146.1 GCA_934444895.1 uncultured Eubacteriales bacterium
AATTACAGTTTTCAAAAAAAGCACAAAATATAACAACCAGCTATATTTTGTGCTTTTTTAATATTAATCCAGGTAATAGATTTAAACAAGGACATTCAGTCATTTATAAGAAATACGGAGTATGCCTAATGCGAACCGTTCTAACCAAGTATTTCCCCATTTGTGGAAATAGTCACAACCTGCCACGGAATAAACTTTCCACTCTGCTTCAATGCGTTTTTTGCCGCTTGTTCAAGCCCGCCGCAACAGGGGACTTCCATGCGAACAACGGTTACGCTTTTAATCTCATTATTACGAATAATTTCTGTAAGTTTTTCCGAATAGTCCACGCTGTCAAGTTTCGGACAACCAACAAGCGTGATATGTCCTTTTATAAATTTTTCATGGAAAGCGGCATAGGCATAAGCCGTGCAATCGGCGGCAATCAGCAGCTTTGCTCCGTCAAAATACGGCGCATTCACAGGGACAAGCTTAATCTGCACCGGCCACTGGGACAGTCGGCTTACAGTCTTTGTATAGGAAATATCCTCATTATCACATTCCGCATGTTCAATCTTTCTTGACTGGCTTCCCGGGCAGCCGCATGGCAATGTCATTCCCTCTTTTTTCATCTTTTCCTGCATCTTTTTCCGCTTATTTTCCATAACTGCTTTTTCATCATAAGCAACCGCTTCACGCTCTACAAAAGTAATTGCTCCGGCAGGGCAAGCAGGCAGGCAATCGCCCAAACCGTCGCAGTAGTCATCCCGCATAAGCTTTGCCTTGCCGTCCACCATAGCTATTGCGCCCTCGTGACAGGCTTCAGCGCAGGCACCGCAACCGTTGCATTTTTCTTCATCAATTTCAATTATTCTTCTTTTCATATAAGTGCCTCCTTGATTTTGTTACCTAATTATAATATAATAAAATCAACAAGTCGGTTGAATTTTCAACGAAAGAGGATTTTATGAAAAATTTTTTGCCCATTATTCGATCTTCTCAACTTTTTTCCGGAATTTCCGAAGATGAACTTACCGATATGCTCTCTTGCCTCAAAGCAGAAAAAAGGACCTTCCCAAAAGAGATCTTCTTACTGCGTGCCGGCGATACGGCTGAATCAATCGGCCTTGTGCTGTCAGGAAGTGTTCTTATAATACAGGAGGACATTTGGGGAAATCGAAATATACTTTCCAAAGCAGGGCCCGGACAGACCTTTGCCGCTGCATTTGCCTGCGCTCCCGGATCTGTGTTGAATGTAAGTGTACTGGCACAAACACCGGTCACCGCAATATTTTTGAATGTAAAGCGCATTCTTAATATATGCCCCTCATCCTGTGCACACCATAGCCGCATTGTACGAAATCTGCTAGGAGAACTTGCTGAAAAGAATCTGCGTTTCGGCGAAAAACTCACCCACATGGGACAACGAACTACACGCGCAAAGCTGATGTCCTATTTTTCAGCCGAAGCAAAACGGCTCGGAAAATACGAATTTGACATTCCTTTTTCAAGGCAACAACTTGCAGATTATCTTGCTGTCGAACGCAGCGGCTTATCACTCGAGCTCGGAAAGATGAAAAAAGACGGGCTTTTGGATTTTCATAAAAATCACTTTGTTATAAAGATATAACGGTTTATTTTAAAACGGCATGATCTTATAATGCTGAATAGGCTCTTGATAGTCGAACCCGTTACGGTTTCGCTTGCATAACCGGAGAAACCGCCAAAAATTAATTTCCTTACCTATGATTTTTTCTATCTGATAAAGGATATTTCGGTCAGGTTGATATTAAAATTTGTTTTCGACCTATTTTAACATCTTTCCGCTTTTGAATGTGTTATAATTGTTAAAAATAAAGCTTGTCTCTGTTTGGCAAAGCAGTAAATAAAGCCGGCGCAGCATTTATCTGCGGCCGACCTATAATTTTAAAAGGTGTTGATAGCATGGATAAGAATGATGATAATAACAATTCCATTGGTGATTTTATTGAGTATCAAAAAAATCAGTTTAATCCCGGCTATTATATCGGTACCGGCAAGTTGCCGCCATCTGTGAAAGCAAACGGAAATGCGCTGCCTCTTGCAATTGTTTTCATAATTCTGTCTGTTTCTTTTTTGGTGTTTTATGTTTTAATTTTGATGTCCGGTGAAGACATTTTTCAAAAAATTTTCAGTTCCGATATTGCCAATAAATTTTTTTATACCGTGGCTTTTTTGGCAATAGAAGCTTTTTTTGTTCGCCTCAGCAT
>CAKSDA010000147.1 GCA_934444895.1 uncultured Eubacteriales bacterium
GAGCATCATAGGGCAAAGGTTTATTGTGGGGAAAAATACGACCGAGGCAAGCCTGCCCGATAAAAACAGGTTTATTGTGTGCGGAAAGGCAAAGCAAAGCCCCGCAGCAGCAGGGAAAAGCACAACGGCAGGCGTTAATTTATTAAGGCGCTCGCCTGATTTTTTCGTTCGCCCGCGTTCGATAATCAGCTTAATACCTGAAAGAACAAAGGAAACAAAAAAGCATGTGAGCAGCAAGGCAGGCATTTCCGCCTTGTGCGCGGCGTTGTTTTGGTGTATTTTCTGCACAACACCCACCGCACCCGAAAACACAAATGCCACTGCGCAGAAAAGCAGCCATTTAAGGCTGAACGAGCGTTTCTCACCCTCGTCTCTTGCGGGTGAGAGAAGAATACATATCACCATAAGCGCTATGCCCACGAATTGCGAAAAGGTCACCTTTTCACCGAAAAGCACGGGTCCGCTCATACTGGGTATTATTGCCGAAAGTGCCACTATAACGGTGGTATAAGCAAACGAGCCGCAAGCCTGAGCCTTTAAAATTCCTTCAAGGCTTAAAATGTTGGCAACGGCAAGCAGCGCGCCGAGCAGCACGGAAAATACACTGAAATTAAATTTTGCAGATGAAAAAAAATAAATCAGCAAAATAGCGGAAAAGCAGAAAATATTCTGATAAAAATTGAAACGCCATAAATACACACCCGACATAGGGTAGCTTTTGGAATATTTACCGCGCAAAATGCTGATAAGCGCACTTGTGATTACGGATAAAATGATAAGTAACGGTATTGGTAAAGAAAACATAGGCACACCCACCGAAATTAAGACTTTACTTTTTTAACAGAATGTGTTATACCATAAACAAAAACAGAATACTATGAGATTTTGTTCAAAAAATATGACATTCGTTTCAAGGTGTAACTATGGAAATACATTATTTAAAAAATATATTGCCGGGCGGCAGGCTGTGCGCGGTAACGGAATACGGCGAGCGTAATATCAACGGCTCGCTTCACCCGACGGATGACGCACATATTCATGATTACTGCGAGATTTATTTCAATGTAAGCGGCAATGTTTCGTTTGCGGTGGAAAATAAGGTTTATCCCGTAAATACGGGGGACATTATAATTTCCAAGCCGAACGAGATACACTACTGCATATACCATTCCGACCAGTTGCATACCTGCTATTGCTTTTGGGTAAAGGCGTCAGCAGAATATTCTTACCTGCTTTCGCCTTTTTTACAGCGTGCAGCGGGCGAGAAAAACCGCATAACCTTGAGCCACAACGATAAAGAAAAATTACGCACGCTTTTTGATAATATGCTTGCCTGTCAAGATAAAAAGCCTATGTCGGCGGAGAATTTATCGGCAGTAGCCGAAGTCCTTGCTCTGATAGAAAAGAATAAGGACAGAACCGAGCCTTCGGCAGGGCTGCCTGCGCGGCTTGAAGAAATTTTAAAATATACGGATGAAAATTTTAAGAGCGACTGTACTGTCAATATGCTTTGCGAAAAATTTTTTATAAGCCGCAGCTCGCTTCACAGGGAGTTTAAGGAATGGCTTGATATAACCCCCTCAAAATACATAGAAAACCGTCGCCTTTCAAGCGCAAAAAAGTTGCTTGAACAGGGCGAGAGCGTTCAGGCAACTGCCGAAAAAAGCGGGTTTCCCGATTATTCGCATTTTATTTCACTTTTTAAAAGGCGTTTCGGAATAACGCCCAAAAAATTTCAAAGTAAATTTTCTAGGTAAAAATCAAATTTTAATGTTATTATCATTCCGTTTTCTCTGCTGTAATATATCTTCAGTTGGGTAGTTCACTTTCTCCTTCCATCATGACAGGTGGCACCTGTCAGCGTATAGGCGCAGTTGCCCCTTGGCGGAAAAATGTCTTGAAAAAACATCCTACTGCCGATATAATAAATCTTGTGCGATTTTGGAGGGATGAAGATGGGAAACGAAAAATATTATATAGCCGTTAATGCAGGCGGCAGGTATCCTCTTTTGAAAACGCCGCAGGACTACACGGAATATTTTAATGAAGCACTCTCGTTCGGGGACTTATACGCTGCGTTACGATATATAGAAAAGCACGGTCTTGAACGAATCGTCACAGCCGTGATTAAACGCTGACCGCCGACAAGCGGTCTTTTTTATTCCTTTTTCAGCCGGAA
>CAKSDA010000148.1 GCA_934444895.1 uncultured Eubacteriales bacterium
GGCAAAGACCGTAACGGCAAGAGAGCTTGTAATTTGTAAGCGCAATATTGAACGGCTGCAAAAGGCTTTAAAATGCGCGGGGGATAATTCTGCTTTAAATGAGCTTGAAGACCTATGCTCGCAGTTTTCGGAAAGCCCGAATGAAATATTCAAGGAAGCGGGAGAAAAGTTAAACGGAATACTCTCACGTCTTAAAGGAATGTCTGGCTCGGATAATGTAAGCGGTGCGGCTCTTTTGGAAAAAGCAACCGCTGAATATGACGAGGCAAAGTTGCAAAGGGAGTTATATTCAAACATAAAAATTCTGAATTACGACAGATATGTAAATCCGGAAAATGCAGAAGAACGAACCGTGACAATGCTGAAGGTCACATATAATCCTCAAAGGAATTATCCGTATATGCTGACGGTAGCAAACGGCTGGGCTGTGCCGCTTATTACAAAGCTGAAAGGCGTTATAATAAAAGAGGGCAGCACAAGGCTTACGGATAAGGTGGTAATATCTCTTGACGAAAGAAAAATGCTTTCAATGCTCGGAACGGTGGATTATTTTTTAAAGGCTATGACGGCGTATGCGTTAGGTCCGTATTTTGAAACGGTCACTAATCCGATTTTATACTCCGGTGCATACGAAGATTAAATTAAAAACGGTTGACGGACTCAAAAAGCCTGTCAGCCGTTTTGTATGTATTTAAACTTGTGATTTTAAATCAGCAAACCAATTTTTTCAGCTCCGTTAAAATTGCGCTGTATTCTATATTTTCCGCATAGGCAAATTGTTTGCGGTACTTCTCCCACATGGTGCGGAGCTCGGCGCTTTCTTCAATATTTTTTATGATTACCGGAATATCGGCAATCTGCTCCGTTGTTCCTCTGTGGGCGGCTGTGACTTTCAGAGCTTCGGCAAACAGAGCTTTATCAAACCTTTGTGTGGTTGAGAGAATATAAGCGTCGTAAAAATCTCTGGGACGGGTATTAAATACGCTGCGCCGAAGTATGGTTTCAACCTTTTCAGCCATAACGGTTTCAATGTTATATGCCCATAGCCGGTAAGATTTTTCGTCATCAAAAATCTCCGAAAAAGTATATTCCACAGGATTTGGAGTAATCGCGTCCCCGGTGGAAACATCTATTGAAAGCGGGGTAAGAATTGTTTCATATTTTGCTTTTATCATAACGCGATAACCGCCGTATATATCGTCTTCTCTGATGGGTGAAATGTTGCTGAGCTCAAACACAACATCGTCGTCGCAGGAAATACTGCAAATTTCAGTCAATGCGGTTTTTATGCTTTCGGGAGTGAGGGGAAGGTTTTTTAATGTTGTATCAAGATCCATTGTGGCTCTGTTGTCAAGCCCTACTATTGCTGCAACAAGCATACCGCCTTTCAGAACAAATTTATCTTTGTAATCCGATACCGAAAGGCGGGTAAGCAAGCGCTCAAACATATAGTTTTGCATAATTACCTGCGCGGGGATATTTTTTTGTTTCGCTATATTCCTTATTTTCGCTTTCAGACTCATGGCATTACTCATAAAAGCACCTCCAGATATTTACGTACCACACCGGAAATTTTCATTTCCGTGGCATATCGGTTCAATTTATTCAAATCCTTTTTAGGGCTTGCTGCATATAGCTTGAGCGCCGCAAAAAAGGTTTCACTGCCTACCTTGCTTCGGCTTCGGATAATATCGCAGACAGTACGCTCTAAATCATATCCTGATACTTTATTCCCGGCGGGAGTAATGAGCGTTGTTTTACCTAGGTCAAATAAATCGGGCTTAATATAATAAATCTTGCACTCTTCCTGTATTGCTCTTGACGGTATCCTTCCGGAAGGTGCGGTAATTGTATGAACAAACGGTGTACGGTCTGATATGCCGTGCAAAAACAACGCCGTTTCGTGCGAAAAAACAAACAGGTTCGACCGCATATCAATAGAAAGCAATTCGTCATGTATATCATTGTTAAAGATATACTGTCCGTGTGCGATACGCTGGATTTTATTATTCAGGTATAGTTTGGATAGCATCGCTTTGGAAATGCCGTGTTCCGACGCGTTTTTATTATTTATAATACCACCGTTGTTTTCGGCAATTTGTTTTAGCTCTTTTATAT
>CAKSDA010000149.1 GCA_934444895.1 uncultured Eubacteriales bacterium
ATCGCCTCGCTGAACCAGCTGATGTACAAGGACTACATCTACGACTCCGACACCGGTTGGTACTACCTCCAATCCCGTTACTACGATCCCGAGGTCGGGAGATTTATTAACGGGGACGGTGAAATCTCCGATGTAGGTGATTCCGTTCAGGGATATAATGTATTTGTTTATTGTTTCAACAACCCAATTAGTTTGTCCGATGAGGCAGGCAATTGGCCTAAATGGTTAAGCGGAGCGTTAAATGTTCTGGGAGGAGCTTTGCAGGTCGCCGCTGGTGCAGCTTTAGGAGCAACAGTTGGTTGGACAGGTTTCGGTGCGGTCGTGGCTGGTTTTTTGATTGTGAATGGAATTGCGACGGCAGCGCAGGGCGTTGGTCAAATTGTAAATCACGTTACAAACTCCAATATCATGCGAGAAGATAATATTGTGCGAACATGTGTCCAAGAGGGTGGCCGAGCAATCGGCGGGGATACAGGTGCTAAAATTGCTGGTGGAGTATATGATGTTGCTGTTGTTGCGGCTAACTTGTATGCTGGTAAAGTAGGGTTACAGCAAGCAGGAAAGGTGCCAATAAAAGTAAATATCAATAATGTTGTAAATAATCCTTTGGATGAATTTGTTACTATCGGACCAGCAAATGGTGTTATACAACAATACTGTCGTACCATTCCTCGATCTGGTTATGGCAAGATCTATGCGACACAACTTGGGGACGGACTATACCAAATTGCCAATGGGCATCATCGTGTCGCTGCATTAAGGTCTCTAGGGTATGAAACAATTAAAATCTACCTAACCAAATGAGAGAGGTGTATTCAATATGAATAATATAATTTGCCATAATGTAATTGATGTAACAAAAAAGGGTATTACGTTGGTTTCCTTTGGTGAGAAGATTTACATTGACTTTGATGATTGCGTAAAAAATTTCTTTTTAGAAAATGGGAAAGTTTGTAAATGTGTGGCAACGCGGGATATAACCAAATTGTCATTCACATTTTACACGTCCCCTAAGACGAATATAATTTTTAAAAGAAGTTTTTTAAAGGATCTGATTATGGGCAAGTCTTCTAAAAGAAAATTTTTAGATATGCAGAAAGCAATCGCCGAAGCCGGCTATACAAGTTATGATTTATCTTAAGTGGACGCCTTTGTAAAGACGAATAGCTAAGACAACGGCCGTTAATAAAATTTTTCCATGATACTATGAATATTATGGATTTGCAAAACATCAAAAAATAATCGTCACAGCGATTATGCGGTGGAAAACAGCAAAGTAATTGTAAGAGACAAAAAGCCACCGTAAAAGCAAACCGGAACATTTTGTTCAAAGAATGGGGGCACGGCATTCCATGCCCCCGAATGAAGATCATTAAGGAGGTTATGATGAAAAGAACTATTGCGATCATTTTATCTATAATAGCAGGCGTTGTTTTAATCGTATTACTTGCCTTGTTTATTCGGATTTATATTATTCCAGTTCTGAATATCGGTAATTCTCAAACAAACAATCCGGAAACTTTTTTAATGGCTTCGCAGTCACCAGATGGTAAATATAATTTAGAAGCATATAGAACAGAACCCGGTGCAACCGTTGATTTTTCAATTAGAGTTTATTTGACAACAAACGATAGGAAAAGTATTATTTATGACGCCTATCATGAATACGAAGCCAAAATCGTTTGGATTGATAACACAACGGTCTCAATTAACGGAAAAACTCTTGATATATCACAAGGCGAAAAATACGATTGGCGTACGCAATAATTATGCTGCAAAATAACCTATATCGGCAAGCAACGCCTTTTTGGGACAAACGGCAGACTGCAGGGATACTCCCAACCAAACAAAGGTTTCAGGAGTACTCCT
>CAKSDA010000150.1 GCA_934444895.1 uncultured Eubacteriales bacterium
TTGCAGACCTATTGCTTTTTCGTTTGTCGTGCCCCACCAGTTTCCGCCGAGCGGAACCTTTTCGCCCTCTGCCGACGGCGCTAAAAGCCGCAGCCAGTGGGTTACATCGGTGTCGGTTGAAATGCGATTGAGCAGCGCGTTACCGTAAAAGCTGCCGTTATATTGATATTTCTCCTGCCGCTCGTTAATTTTTTTGCAGAGCGTAGCAGCGGTTATAACGCGCTCGATTGATGTATCAAGCTCCGCCTTGTGGATCGGCTTTTCGGTGACTTTCCCATCATCACCCGCCGAAGGTATATCGGTAACCTCCTCGGCGGTAAAGGTAATGGTTATTTCCTCCGCATTCGAAACACCGCCGTCAGCTTTAAGCTGACCTGCCGCAATTACAAGCTTGTAAGTCTGCCCCGCTTCAAAGCCGTTTTCACAAGAAATTTCCATTTGATTATAGTTTTTACGAGATAATCGCATGTTTTCAAAATAAAATGTATTAGATGAATCTAATGTTTTATTAAATGTTACGGTGAAATTTTTCCCTGTTTGTTCTAGTGAAAGCACCTCAAAATTTTCTCTAACAACATTCTTTAAAGAAATATAATCAATTGAATTCTCAGCCATATAATCATATTTCATTAACAACCCGTCATCAGTAAAAATGTATATATCTCTGTTATTGACATATCCTCCGACAGCATTATTTATACCATAAATTCGGTTTTGTTCCTCACCGATATATACTTTGCCATTTTCTATACCCACAAAACTGCTAAAGTACTCGTTTATTGCATATACCTGATCATAATTGTGTTTCAGAGTCATTATATTATCAGTATTATTATATAAATTTATAGCTCTTAAAATGTCAGTTTCAGTGCAATCAAAGATGGTTGTATCATAAAATGCCACAGGATGTGTTGTTGTATCTATTTCTTTAAGATTAGAAGAAGTGATATTATTTAGTTTTCCGGCGAAATATGCTCTGTATGGACTATAGAATATTGTATAGTCTTCTTTGGCTATAACTCTGTCAATATCGCCAATAGGAACCTGTTCAGCCAAAGTAACATCATCTATAGTACCTAAACCAAGTTTGCCGTAAGTATTATCACCCCATGCGTAGACTGCATGTTCCTTTGTAATTACAAAAAAGCTATTTCCGTTAAACGCAATTTTTTCAAGATCGTCCCGTCCCGTGAAAAAATCATACGAATATTCATTTGGTCTCATATTGCAATTCCAACGTTCAATAGAGCCATCAGTTTTTAACAATGCAATATAATTTCCGAAACAGTCAAAATCCTTAACATTTTCTATTTCTAAGTCCGGATTGCTTAACACATTATTAAGCATGGTGTTATAATAGGAAAAACTTCCGTCCTCAAATAATATACAATAATAATCTTCAACATAAATTTTTTTAATTTTTTTATGCACATTTTCGTCAACAATAAAAAGACAACTCACGCTAAGACCGCTGCGGGTATCGGTCGCTATAACCGTAGTTGTACCGGTTTCTTTTATAACAAGGTGATTTTCATAAATTTCAGCAACCTTTGTATCTAATGAGCGCCAGTTCAAAGCGGGTTCAGCACCATCGTCTGTAATAACTGCCGGCAATTCTACTGTACCGTCACTTAAAGCAACAATCTTTACAGCCGCATCAAGTTTCAGTAATGTTGTTTTTTTGTATACCGTCACGGTCATGCTGTCGCTGAAGCCCTCGCAGTGGGCGGTGATTTCCGCCGTGCCGGAGGATATTCCGGTAATATTCCCGGCGGAATCCACCGTTGCAACCTCTTCGTTTGAAGAAGAATAAATTACATTTCGGCGGGTAGTATTTTCTGGTGTGAACGCACA
>CAKSDA010000151.1 GCA_934444895.1 uncultured Eubacteriales bacterium
CAACTGCTGAAAAACGGAGGCTATATTCTATTGGAAGCAGGAATCGGTCAAGCTAAGCAGATTGCCGAAATTTTTGAAAAACAAGGTTTGCAATGCCTTGAAATTGTTCCGGACTTGTCTGGAATAGAACGCTGTGTAATTTTACAAAAACCAGTTGCAACTTTGTAAAAAAATAGCTATATAATTTTCATCGGGCATTTTTTGTTCGCCCGTCAAATTGTATGAACAATAAGGCCGTACAACGGTTTTTTGAGTGGTTTTAGATGAAGAAAATTAGTAATAACAATAAATTTCGCAATAATTCAATTTATTCGTTGAATTATAAGTTTGACAGTGTAAGTTCAGCCGGAAAATTAAACGGTACGGCTTTGGATTTGATAAAAAAATATAATGAATTGGCTAAAGAAGCACATAATAATGGTGATTATGTGCAAATGGAAGTCTTTCGCCAATATGCCGAACATTATCGGAAAATCGTTACGGAAATAAACGAACGAAAAAATCAAAACAGAGAAAACAACTCTGAACAAAATACCGCCGCCGTTAATTCGGAAAATAGTGAAAATAAGGATAACGAAACCCCGACAGAAGAAAATGCTGCTGAACAACCTTCCACCTCTGACAATGTGGAAAACAATTTGGTTGAAACAGAAGCCGCTCAGCCGACTACGGAAGTTAAGGCCGACAGCTCAGCATCTGAGGCAAGAGAATCTGGAACAATTCGTAGAAAAAGAAATTTTACGGTTGTTGAAATAAAAGAAACAGCTAATTCATCGGAAACAGAAGCTTCCGAACAACAGGTTAAACCTTTGCGACGCACTATTCGCCGCAAAAAAAATGAAGAAGCAGCTGCTGAACAAAGTGCGTCGGCTCAACAATAACCGAATTATTAACTTGGAATGTTTCTAAATGAATAAACTTGAAGAAGCCTATAACATAGCCGCCACAGAAGATGTTTCAACACCTCCGAACAAGGTTGTGCTATATAGCATAAGTTATTTACCGACTCGGCAAAATAAAGATAACGCCTTGGAGTTTTTGAAGAAAAATCCGGATTTTTATACTTTAGACGATACGCCCTGCGGCAAAAAGTTAATTTCCTTAGGTCTTGAAACCGGCAATGATTGCCCGAACAGTGAACTCTTAAAAATTTGGGCTATTGCTTCTGAACGTTTTATTGCCGCGGCTTCCGGTAATATTACGGCTTTTGTGGAAAATGCAAATTCTAAAAGCACTTTTGTTTCAGTTGAATTACCGCATATCCTGCAAAACAACAAAATAAAACTTATAAACGGAACAGACAAATTTGTTTTTGCTAAAAATTTTGGAATAGATTAAAATAGTTTAAAAAAATGTATTGCTTTATGTTATAAAATCTTATATATATTTTTATGCGGCGAATTTATGAAATTATCTATAATTTCCAGCGGTATAACTTTCGCAAGTTAATAATTCAGAGGGCTTGTATATTTTCCCATAAAGAATATATTTCCTATGGTTGGGGAGTCTTACGCGGATGTACAAAAAGCATTATTCGGTTCTGGTGCTTTTAAAGGTGTAAGAAATCATTATCTGAATTATGATTTGCGAACTCCCCGACCGCCTTATATATAACGAACAGTTTCCTTTTGATTATAACTAACTCCAAGAAAAAAGCCGTTGATTTTTACATCTTCGGCTTTTCTTTTTTTTAATAGAGCTATATTTTTTGTTTTATAAAATCACTATCCTCAAAAT
>CAKSDA010000152.1 GCA_934444895.1 uncultured Eubacteriales bacterium
CATTTATGTCATAAAATAGTTTGATAAGAAATAAATAAAAAGGGGTTTCTTTGTCTTTATTCATCATAAAATAAAATTGTATCCTGCGCGTCAAAATTTATTTCAATACGATAGCAATCCGAAATAAAATTCTGGCATACAATTACAGCGCTATTTTCGGTTAGATAAGTTTCCTTTATTAAGCCGTAACTATTAAAAAAATCAAAAGCGTCGCATTCAACATTCTCGCCTATTATAAATTCACGCTCATCGTCACTTCTCCATACGCCGAGAAAGAAATTTTCTATAATCGCTTTATCAAAAGAAATTTTATCATCTTTTATTGCATTTTCAGGTATGATGCTTTCTTCGAAATTCGCTGTTGCAGTCAAATCAATAGCTGTAGAACTTATTTCTTCCTCTATTATTTTATCATCAGATGAATAAGAAATTGAAGTTTCTGCATTTTCCAATGTTGGATAATCGGTTAATTGATAAGAATTGCTGTCTGTTTTGCACCCTGCAAACACTATAAGCATAAGCAAGAGTAAAGTTAGGTGTGTTTTTTTCATTTTCTTATTGCTCCTCATGTTAAAATGTATTTGCGGAAAAGTTCTTTGGCTACTTCTGAAATTTCCGTATCAGCAAGTTAAGTTTAGGCTCAGACTTGCCGTTGCTTTCATTTTACTTAGCATTTGCGTCACTGCTTGCTTATCGATTCAAACTCGGCGATACATAAACAGAACGCAGCGTTCTTACCATTTTTATTCCACGACTGTTTAATATTGGTAAAAATAATTTCAACCTCACAATAGCCTTTATCGTTAAACTCTAGCTGATCCATTGTATCGTCACTCAGCAGAAAACAAAGGGTACAATAAGAATTATGTAGCCCTATCGAATCAAATGCAGCAGAAAAACCTGTTTCGCCAAGGTTAATGAAAGGGAAGCCGCTTTCTTCAATCGAATCGCGATATACATAAAATTTAGAGTCGTTATTCTCTATAACAATTCCTCTTAATTTTGTCGAACCTGAAAGTTCTAAATACGCCGATTTAGGATAGTTCAAATACCCGCCATAACTATAAAGTTCAAAATAAAAATCAATAGATGCTTTATCAACAATCAAGCCGCCAATCTGATCACCAACAGAAACCTTTTTTGTGTCTTCCGGCGTTATTTCTCTGCCATGACGACCTAGCTCTTCCTGATAATAAATATAAGAAAATTCATCATCAAAGCGCTCCGGCACCGACTCGGAGGTTATAAAGTCGGAATATAACGTTTTTAAATAAGAAAAATTATCATAGTGGAGCATATGCGACCCGGGCACCGCCGCAAAATCCTTGGGCAATGGCAGCTCACCATAAAACGTGCCTATATTTTCTAAAACAATTTCTGTTTTCTCGGTTTCATTTACGCTTTCAGCAACGGTTTCGGTATTATCGCTTGTCTTACTAATGTCAGAAGTAATCTGAGGAGATGCAGCGGTTTCCGTTTCATCAGCGTGAAAAGACATAGTTTCTACGCTGTCAGAAGTCATTTGCGTCTGCACCGGTTCTGATAATTGACCGAGAACACTTTCGGTTTTGCACCCTGCGAACGCTATAAGCATAAGCAAGAGTAAAGTTAGATGTGTTTTTTTCATTTTCTTATTGCTCCATATGTTAAATAATTAGGGAAGCACTGATTAAATCGGGTATGCAGATTGCGCAGACAGATTTTTCGTCAGATTGCATGAAAATGACGCAGGAAT
>CAKSDA010000153.1 GCA_934444895.1 uncultured Eubacteriales bacterium
ATGGTAGCTTCAGCAAACAATATGGCTGCCGCCTCGGTTTCGCTTGAAGGTAAAAGCCTTTGGATAGTAAAATCTCTTCCGGTAACGCCTGCTAGAATACTTTATTCAAAGCTTTCTGTACAGCTTATTTTAACCGCTGTTCCCGCATTTTTATGCGCTTTGTATTTTAATATTGCGTACTGTGAAAACGCCCTGCAATATTTGCTTATTTTTTCGATTATACTTACATATGTCCTGCTTTCCGCACTTTTCGATCTGTTTTTAAGCCTCAAGTTTGTTAACCTTAACTGGACCAGCGAACTGGTTCCGATAAAACAGAGCGCCTCATCAATGTTTTCTTTGCTTGCCGGTTTTATATATCCTGTATTGCTTTCGGCTATATATCTTTTAATAGGATATAAAATGGGCTTTTATGCATATATGCTGCTGTTTTTGGCCGCGAATATTTTACTTTCGCTTGCACTCCTAAAATGGATTAAGAGCAGAGGCACAGAGATTTTTTGCGACCTTTAATGCACGACCTTTATTATAGAAATTCTTTAATACGCAACCATTAACAGAAATTTTAACATATAATTTTTAATACAAATTTTTATAAAAATACTTATGTCTGATTTGTACGATTAAGATTTTTTATATTGTTTTTGTAATTTAATTTAAAGGGGTAGAATTATGGATAATATCATAGCGATAGACAACCTGTGTAAAACATTCGGTGATATTACCGCCGTTTCAAACCTTAGTTTTAAGGTAAAAAAAGGCGAGCTGTTTGCCTTTTTGGGAGTTAACGGCGCCGGAAAATCCACAACCATAAATATTATTTGCGGACAATTAAAAAAAGATTCCGGATCGGTATGCATTTGCGAAACCGACCTGGACAAAGATTCTGATTTTATTAAGAAAAATTTAGGTGTGGTTTTTCAAAACTCCGTATTGGATAAGGATCTTTCCGTTAAGGATAATTTGAAAAGCAGAGCCGCGCTTTACGGAATAAAAGACAAAGAATTCAAAAAACGCCTTAATGAACTAGCCGATTTATTGGATTTTAAGGATCTTATAAATCATAAAGTAGGAAAACTTTCAGGCGGTCAACGCCGACGCATTGACATAGCGCGTGCCCTTTTCCATAAACCGCAGATTTTAATTCTTGACGAACCCACCACCGGTTTAGATCCCCAAACCCGTAGCCTTTTATGGAATGTTATCGCCGATTTAAGACACAAAGAAAATATAACCGTTTTTCTTACAACCCACTATATGGAAGAAGCTGCCGAGGCTGATTATGTAATAATAATAGATCACGGACAAATCGTCGCCGAAGGTTCTCCCCTTACCCTAAAAAATACATATACGGGCGATTTTATTACAATTTACGGCGCTGATGAATCAGAAATAAAATCGCTTAATCTTCCGTATGAGCCGGTGCACGGTGCCTTTCGCATTTCGGTTGAAAACACCGCCAAGGCAACAGAGCTTATTATAAAATATCCTTCTCTTTTTGTTGACTATGAAATCACAAAGGGTAAAATGGACGATGTGTTTTTAACGGTTACCGGTAAAAAACTTATGGGAGGTGAAGAAAAATGACCGGACTTCGCGCACTTGTAAAACGAAATACAAAGCTTTATTTCAGCGATAAAGGAATGTTCTTTTCTTCGCTTATTACACCTGTAATCCTGCTTATTTTATAC
>CAKSDA010000154.1 GCA_934444895.1 uncultured Eubacteriales bacterium
AATCCGGTATGGGTGTTTATGTTTACGATGAGCTTGGTTATCCTTCCGGTACGGCAGGAGGGCTTGTTTTAAAAAGACATCCAGAATATGAAGCCAAGGGAATTCTTTGTTTTAAGTATTGGAAAAAGATATGCTCTAAGGTAATAAGGTTTGATTTGCCGAGCGGAAAACTCATAGGCGCTTTTCTTGTATCAAGCGATAAAACAGACGGCGATAATGAATCGGTCAGCAGTAAAAAAATAGAAGGCGAAAAAAATAATAAAATTATCGATATTACCCAAAACGCCGGCAGTGACGGCATATTAAGCATGCGCTTTACAAAGGCCGAGGATTTTGAAACTCAATGGGAGCTTTACATATTTTTTGAAAAAGAACTCTATGAAACAACCCATGTGGCGCACAATTTTTCCTATATCAGGCGTTATATAGATTTAATGAATCCAAAAGCTGCAAAAGAGTTTTTAAATACCACCCACGAGAATTACGCAAAATATATAAGTGACTATCTGGGTAAAGAAATAAAGGGATTTTTCACAGACGAGCCTTCGCTTATTGCATGGAATATACCTGATGCCGCATATCCGCTTCTTCCGTGGAACGACGACTTTGCAGCCGATTTTAAAAAGGAATACGGGTACAGCGCAAGAGAAGCGATTTTAAGTGTGGTAAGCGGCAAGGGCCCGGATGTGGTAAAACACAGATGCGACTATTGGGAGTTTGTTGCAAACAAGGTTTTAAATGGATATTTTAAGGTACTGGGCGACTGGTGCAGAAAAAACAATACAAGATTTACAGGCCATCTTTTGGCTGAAGAAAATCTTATGGATCATGTGTTTTGCTATGGCTCTTATTATAGGTGCTTAAAGGAACTGGACTGCCCCGGTATTGACATGCTGGAGAGCGAGCCGGATGTTATGATGAAGCATGATGTCATTCCGATAGGAAGGCTGGCAGGTTCGGTTTCGGATGTTTATGAAAAGGGTGAAGCTTTGTCAGAGGCTTCGGATGTTTTTCCCGGAATGCGTAAAGTTCAAATACCTTTTGAATATGTAAAGGCTTCTATGAACTGGCATTTTGCAATGGGAATCAATGTAATATCTTCGTACTATAATTTTAAAAAATATACCGGCGATCAGGTACTGAGCCTTAATAAATATGTGGGGCGTTTGGGTGTTGTTTCAAGGTATGGAGAAAGATGCAGCCGCGTGGCGGTGCTTTATCCTGAAAATTCTGCATGGGCGCTGTTTACTCCTACCGAAAAATCGCATAACGGCGGGCAGAGTGAAGAATCTGCTTTGTTGGAAAAAACTTTTGCCAACACAAGCTGGGAGCTTCTTAACCGGCAGATTGATTATGATTACATAGATGAGTCGGAAATTGCAAATTCAAAGATTTGCGGTTCGGTTTTGCAATACAGGAAAAGATATTACGAAGCAATAATTTTGCCGGCGGCGTTTGTAATAAATGAAAAAACATTTAAGATTTTAACTGCTTTTGCAAAAGGGGGAGGCAGTGTATTAGCCTTTAGAAGAGCTCCGGAAATTATACGCGAAAGCGGAAGAAGAATAACAGACAGCGAGTTTTCGGAAATTTTTGAAAATGCGAAGTGTATTTTTTCGAAAAACGATTTTTCCGATTTTGAAGAAATTCTTCCAAGAACCGTAAAAATAGTTCCG
>CAKSDA010000155.1 GCA_934444895.1 uncultured Eubacteriales bacterium
TGAATGATTGTTGTTGCATTTCGGGCACCTAATGTGATATGATTTCATCAGAGAACCTTTCCTTTCTTTTGGGAGTACTTGTGTTTTGTGGTGAAACCATTATACCAAAAGGAACGAGAGGTTCTCAACTTTCATTTAAGTTTACAATACGTTTTTAAGTTTAAGGAGTAAAAGTGATAAAGCGGAGCAATGCTTAGGTGCGTTTCTTCGACAGCTGGGGCAAGGTGGTAAATATAACCGGAAGCCTTGCCGGCACAGTGGGAGAAATAAACCCATTCCGCTACCGCGGATATTACTATGATACCGAAACCGAACTTTACTACCTAAATAGCCGCTACTACGACCCTGAAACAGGTAGGTTTATTAATGCGGATGGAATAATAGATGCTAATGAGGATATATTTGGATATAACATGTTTTCCTATTGTAGTAATAATCCCTTAGCTTTTGCAGATTTCACAGGACGTGGAAAGGAGTGGGTACTTAATGGTATTGTTTATGTTTATAATGGAACGGTAGCCGATTTTCATAGATTAGAACAGGGAAAACCACCTTTGGCTTACGAAGCAGCGTTAAAATCAAGATCAGGAATCAACAGTTTTCGTAATAAAGATGGAAGTTATTCTTTATATGACAATAAAAGAAACAATGCAGAAAGTGCTTTCCATGAACAAATTTTTTCAGGAAAATTTTCTAAACCATCATTATCACTAAAAGATAGAACCGCTACATTTGGATCAATAAATGCGTCTCTTTATACAGGAGGATGGGAATTTGAAAATTTCGATTTATCACTGTTTGATTTTGGTAGAGCTAAGCTGTCTTCTGGAATATATAAGGGGAAAGTCGATGTTACAGCTATGGCATCTATATGGGCACCATCCGCAACAATTAAAATATGGGATGTTAACATAACTTTAGAGGCACATGTTGGATCTGTAGGTGGAAAAATTAATGTTGGAAATGGTAAATTTGATGTAGGTGCATCATATGGATATGGTGTAAGTTTGTCTTTTGATTGGTAATAAAAGGAGGAAATATTAATGAGGTTATCTATTTCAATAAAAGTACAAAAAATTTTGATGTTTATACCATTTATAAATGTATTTGGTTTATTTATCTGGCTTTATAATTTTATCAGTAATTCAAAAAAACCTACAGTATTCGCAAAATCACTGCTTATTATTTTTGCATCAACAATTCCGCTTGTAATAATTCAGATAATTCTTACAAAGCTTTTTTCCAATTCTGCGGTTTTTGTATCGGTTCTGGGCTATATTTTTACATATTTAATCCCCCTTTCAATGGACTTCTTTTTAATTAAATATCAAAGGAGTTTATCTGAAAAGATAAATTGAATTAGAAATTAAAGGATTAGAAAAATGATATGAGATTTCTTGTAATGGTATACCCTATTTAGTATTGTTTTTTACAATTAATCCAATTGCTCGTTTATCCTTTTTAAAATTCAATATTCATTGACAAAAAATGTAAAATGCTGTATTATATGAACAGGCGGGCGAGGAATGCTCCTCGCCCGCCATTTGGCTTTACAAAACAATACAAAGGTAGGAAGCAGATATGGCTAAACGATTGCTAATTACTATATGTATCATATCTCTGCTTATACCTTCCGGAATA
>CAKSDA010000156.1 GCA_934444895.1 uncultured Eubacteriales bacterium
GATATGGGTGCGGCAAAAGCCCTTTTGCTGACAAGCCGGCGCGGCGTTCTTGCCGTAAACGGTGACGACGGATATCCTTATGCGATGCCAATCAATTATATCTATGACGCAGATACTCAGAAAATTTATTTTCACGGTGCAAAAGCAGGGCACAAAGTTGAAGCGCTCAGGGCTTGTGATAAGGTGTGCTTTACCGTCTTTGGAAACGAAACCGTCAAAGAAGAATCATGGGCACCGTTTTTACAAAGCGTGGTCGTGTTCGGCAGATGTCATTTGGTTGAAGCCGGTGAAAGGTCAAGCGCACTGTTAAAAAAATTGGCAATGAAATACTATCCAAGCGAAAAACTGGTAGATGAGGCAATTGATCGTGCAGGAAAAGTAACACAAATTTTTGAAATTGAGATCGAACATATCAGCGGCAAAGAAGTGCAGGAGAAGTAACCCCCATTGCTTTAACAATCTTATAAACCCAGTCACATTACTTAGTTATAACTTTATAATTCGGCTGTGTTTGACAACTGAAAATTCGGATTATTATAAAAACTTCTTGACAAAACGATTAAAACAGCGTATACTGTCATAGACTTGTTGAAGAGATTTTTTATAATGGCGATAACAAAGCATTATTTCTTGTTCTCAGCAAAGAGTCAGAACATATTTCAATATTGATATTACTGCTACCGAGTAGTAGAATGCAAAGCATTCGTTTACACATCGTTAGGTCTTAGAAGATGTGTATGCGGGTGCTTGTTTTTTTGGAGGTTTTCTAATGAAAAGTATAAAAAAATTTGTTAACTATTTTTCCACGGGCGAACTCTTGCTTTGGTGTTCGTCAGTGCTCCTTATCGTTGTGTCGTTCTGCGTGTTCGACCGGGAGAACTTTTTGACTTTGGCGGCTTCATTGGTCGGCGTTACATCGCTGATATTTAATGCAAAAGGAAATCCATTCGGACAATTCTTGATGATCATTTTCAGCTTGCTGTATGGGATCATTTCATTTACATTCTCCTATTACGGTGAAATGCTCACCTATCTCGGAATGACAATGCCCATGGCGGTATTTGCTCTTATTTCGTGGCTTAGGAACCCACACAATGGCAACAAATCGGAGGTAAAGGTAAACACTCTTAGTAAAAAAGAAATTGTGTTTATGTGGATATTGACTATTGTTGTGACTGTTGCCTTTTATTTTGTTCTGGACGCATTCAATACTGCAAATATCGTACCGAGTACGATCTCGGTCACGACGAGTTTTATCGCCGTTTACCTGACTTTCAGACGAAGCCCGTTCTTTGCAATAGGGTATGCCGCAAACGATGTCGTTCTGATTGTTTTATGGGTTTTGGCAAGTATTGCGGACGCACGCTATATTTCGGTCGTTGTTTGCTTCGCAGCCTTCCTCATCAATGACATATACGGATTTTTAAACTGGCGTAAAATGAAAGAGCGGCAAAAGGCCGATAACGAAAAGCATAAGCAATGATAGTGATTTTCCATGCTGTGGATTATTACTATATTCGGTAAATGTTTATAAACAGCGGGCTTAAAATAACGCTTGACAGCACAACAAGTGCAACAGATGCCCTACATTAAATTGAAATCTGCATCATTCAAACCGAAATGC
>CAKSDA010000157.1 GCA_934444895.1 uncultured Eubacteriales bacterium
GAATACTATAACTTAAATCAACTAATGCTTCACCATTATTTAAAATATCAACAGTTACAGTTTGCTCTTGCATCTGCGGATACAATGTTGGAAATTCAATTCCTATTGGATTTTCCTTTTTTTCATCTCCAATATAATATTCCATATCCCAAGCTGCAACATGTATATTTAAATGTGTGTTTAATACTTTTGAATATGCCACCCAAGCAAATGTTGTCATAATAAGTGCAAAAATTGCTAACACATATTTTCGAAGCTTATTTTTTTTATTTTGATTAGATTTTCTGTGTCTACGCAATAAATTTTTCACGTTTTATTTTTGCTCCCTTCATTTGTTTCTTTTTTTATTTTTCTTTTGCTATTTTCATAATTTTACACTAAATTAATAATTATCGCAATATAAATTTAAGATAAAATTATAGAATTTTTCGCTTAAATCTTTTATTCGTAAATAAAGTATTTTATAAACAGATTTTTCACTTGGAAATGCGCCTTTTCCTCTTGTTACTTTTCTTAAAGCTGAATTGACTGATTCTATTGCATTTGAAGTATATATACTTTTTCTTATTTCTTTTGGTAACTCAAACAAAAGCTCTAAATGTTGCATAAAGTCTTCTACTTTTTTCACGATTCTACTGTAATCGCTGTTATATTTTTCCTTAAAGATTTTTAAATGAAAGTTCGCTTCTTCTAAATTTGAACTTGTATATATTTTTTTATAATCAGCTATTATTTCTTTTGCATTTTTCTTAGGACATAATCCATATATGTTTCTTACCAAGTGTACTACACATCTTTGGCTTTGAGCTTTTGGAAATACTCTTTTTAATGAACCTTTAAATCCAGCAATTCCATCGCTTGACATATACAGCTTTCTTTGAAGTGGTTATATCATCTTTTATTGGTACATATAAACAGTCAGCATATGTAAATACATACATTGGTTTTAATTTCGACAACCTCGTAAATTTTGTGTAAATTTTTATTTATACTTATATTGTTTTTTTGTTTTAGGATACTTTACTTAACATAAAGTACTGTGCGACAACCGTACGAGGCCGCTGTCATAGCTTGGATCGCTGTAGCTGCGGACTGCTGCTGGATAGCTTCTACCATGGATATTGTAACTACCACCGCGACTGACCCTGCCCCTCGTAGAGCTGGCCTCTATGGTACAATCCCACACATTTCCTGCCATATCATATATGTTGTTTGCTTTTGTATATTCTGCACTTCCTGTTGGTATTCTTATACCGCTTTTTGCATTTTTATTTTCAGTTGCTTCTGGTTTTTCTGAATTTTGCGCTATATATTTAAATGTTGCATTATAATAGTTTCCCCATGTTGTTGAATTACTTCCTACTAATTGATATGTTAATGTTGTTCCTTCTGAATTTGTTGCTCCTGATTTTACTAACCATTCTATTGTCTCATCCCACAAACTTCCTGTTATCATTGTTGTTTTTATATTATCATTATTTCCTTTTAGTGTTAAACATTTTTTATACATTGTATACCAATCCTGATCCTTTATATTGGTATCCATTTTCCTTACTACTGCTGTTCCATTTAATCCTCCTGTTTCATATCTTCCTATAT